>DWXS01000089.1 GCA_019119045.1 Candidatus Mailhella merdavium
TCATGGAACCTGACTTAGGCTTTCAGAGCCATTCTTTTTTCATATTCTTGCTGAAGGCTTTGCATTAAGTCGTGTACGGAGCGGATTGCGTCCACTCTTGCGACATTTGCGCCGCAAAAGGCAAATCCACGTTCGAGATTTCCCTTCATGGCATTGATCAGAGCAGCCGCAATGCAATAGGGGGTTTTTTCCTGCTCGCATGTTTTTACACAGTGGAAAACGCATTTAAAGGGCTTTTTTGTTCCCTGTCGTGCCGCTTCAATAAAGTTATTCAGAAGGGCGCGGCCGGGCATGCCGACAGGACTTTTGATAATGGTGATATCTTCTTCTTTTGCCCTGACATAGGCTTCCTTGAAGCGTTCGTCGGCATCGCATTCATAGGTGGCGACGAAACGGGTTCCCATTTGCACACCTGAGGCCCCAAGTTCCATGAATTGCGCAATATCGTCCCCGCTGTAAATGCCGCCCGCAGCGATGACGGGAATTTGTCCGCCTTTTTTGTCTTCCAGGGGTTTGACGGCTTCCACCACTTCAGGAATCAGCTCTTCCAGACGGAATTTTGGGTCTGTCAGGTTTTCCTGTGAAAAACCGAGATGTCCTCCGGCCTTCGGGCCTTCAACGACAAAAGCATCCGGCAGATACCCGTATTTCTGCATCCATTTACGGGCAATAAGAGAAGCGGCTCGGGCTGACGATACAATGGGAACGAGCTTTGTCTTGAAAAGTTCTTTTTTCTCTTCACAGACATCGCGTAAAATTTTCGGTAAATCCATGGGCAGTCCGGCACCGGAAAAGATAATATCAGCCTTTTCTTCAATCGCCGTACGAGCAAGTTCCGTAAAAGTCGTCAGCGCGACCATGATATTGACGCCGATAATACCGTCAGTGGCTGCCCGGGCCTTTTGCAGTTCTGTTGCCAGGGCCCTCTTGTTGGCCTCTATGGGGTGCTGTGCTATATCTGGTTCCTTCATTCCTATCATGGCACCGGCGATAACGCCAATGCCGCCTTCTCTTGCCACAGCGGAAGCGAGCCGGGAGAGGGAGATTCCGACTCCCATTCCTCCCTGGATAATGGGCATTTTAGCGCAAAGCTCACCAATGTTCAAAGTGGGAAACGACATACTTTTTTAACCTTCCCGGGAACCCCGGATATGAGATCGTCGCGAAAGGTATGCAGCGATCTGCTCATTAATTGCGAAACGGGATAAATTTAACAAGGTACTCCTTAAAACACCAGAAAAAAAATGGAGTATTTTCTGATAATCATGTTAATCATATGATGAATTTTAACTATTTCCTGTATGTCTTCCATCGATATATTTCCATGAATTTCCGATAATTTCTGTTCCAGAATAACCGGAAATTTACGGAGCGGCTTCTGGAGGCTGAGTTCAATAATTGTGTTGCCACTGGACGGCTGCTTCTGTTCGTTCGCTGTTTGTTTTTGCTTCCAGACTTATCTCCGGCGTGAGTTCTATTTCAACCAGGGCGCCTGTCGTGTCGGATTTCATTCCCTGTTCGACGCCGACATAAATTTTGTCTGTGACATATTTTCCCATTTCCAGAGTTGTTCCCGAAAGGGATTCTTCTTCATTCTGATCGGTATCGGAATCGGACGAGGAGTTGAGTCGGAGCATATCGACGCCCAGAGCCTTGCGCGTCGTGCTGAGTACGCCCAGTCCGCCTTCGCCGATACCTGCCAGCGCGGCGACACCTCCAGCAAGCTGAATTGCCTCAAATCGTCCAAGATTTTGCGCATACTTGCCGAACATGATCTGGGAAATGATTTCATCCTGAGGCAGGGAAGGCTGACTTGTGAGTTTGAAGGTCGGGCGGGAAGTCGTTCCCCCAACGATGGCTTCGGCAACAATGGCCGAAGCCTTGTAGCTCATGACGATGTCCAGGCTCGGATCGATTTTGGTTGAGCCGGTAAACTGGATACTCCCCTTGGAAAAGGTAAAATCCCGGTTGAGCAGATTAAAATCTCCCCGTACCACATCAATGGAACCAAGAATCCCGGGGGCATTGAGCGGGCCGCCGATATGCAGATTGCCTTTCCATTCGCTCTCAAGCCCCCTGCCGCGAACATAGAAACGCCGCGGGATGACGATGCGCGCGCTGAGAATTCCCCGCGGCGGCGCGGCTTCTACTTCGTCTCCCTCCGAAATGGGAAGCTCTCTGATGCCGCCTGACGACGGAAGATTGGCCAGGGACAGCTCTCCTTCATTAACAGTGATATTTGCATTGATAAAGGGAGCCTGCAACGTACCCATGACAAGGCCGTCGCCGGATAAATCAATCCGCAGATCCTGCCGGCGCAGAGGTTTCAGTTTATCCAGATTCAAAGTTGCATGGACTGTGCGGGCCGCAAGATTCAAGTCGCCCTCAACTTTGAAGGTTCCGCCCAGACCGTCTCCGCCGCTGGCGGAAAGCGAGGCTTTATGGGTGCTGTCTTTTTTATCTGCCGTATTCCGATTCGTATAACTCGCCCTGGCATTGATGTTTCGGAGCAACACTCCGAGAGCAAGATCTTCAAAAGCCGCATTGCTGACTTCAAGATCGGCGTTGATTTGAGGTTTTGCAAGGGTGCCGCTCAGATCTGCTGCCAGATGGATACCGCCCGACATACGCCGATCTGCGATCGGCAGATATGACCAGAGAGGAGAAACCACGCCATCCCAGCGTATGGATGCCTTCATGTTCCTGTTTCGTGCCGGACGCAGACCATTACCGGTATATTCCAGAGGAAGCCGGAGGGAGGCCTGTCCCTGTCTGGCTCCGAGCAGCGCAAGAGATGTAAAAGGAACTTCAAGTTTTGCTTCAAGGATACTGCTGCCTCCCGAATGAGAAAGTTCCGCATTCAGATCGCAGGCTAGCGGAACGAGTTCGCTCTCCGGGAATCGTACGTCGCGTATTTCCGCATGCACTGTTCCGGACGGCCGTTTGAGCGTTCCGCGCAGCCTCACGGCTGCATTCAGGGTTCCGTCCGGCAGAACTCGTGTGAATATGCGGAACGGTGCAAATTGCGCCCGTTTCAGATCCACATCAAGATTAAGCCTGCTGGGCGCATAGCTTCCTTTCAGCGTAAAGGAGCCTTCGGGAGCAAGCTTGAATTCCAGACCGGAGGTTGAAAATGTGGAATCCGTGTATTTCAGCGTTCCGGGAGAGAGCAGGGCAAGGCCGGGAAGAACTTCATTCCCTGGCTGTCTTCTCCGTCGTCTGCCGGTATTGTATTGGGAAACAGCTTCCACAGAAAGCTGCTTCAATGTGACTTCCCCCGGGCTCCAGACGGCATCTACGTTGCTTTTTATCGCGCCATCCGTGCTTGCCGTAATTTTTACAGGCCCATTCAGAGCCCCCTGAATACGACTCGAGAGAGTCTTCAATTCAACATCATTTACGTCCAGCCGGGAAAGATTCATACGAGCGTCAAGCGTGGCCGCCTTCCAGATATCTTCGGCATCAAGGCGGAGTTCCAGTCCGTTCAGCGCAAGAAGAGTTCCGGCATCTTCTTTTTTGCCTACGCTGAAGGATTCTGTGCCTCCCTTAATTGCGGCACGCTGCTTTTCTTTTTCATAGTTCAGGCTGAGGCTGACGTGTGCGCTTGAGCCGGAAAGCTTTTGCCCCGTCAAAACAGACAATGTTTTCCAGTTTTGTATTTCCGCAATCAGGCCGCCGTCAATGCACGGCATTTGCCCCTTGTCCATGCGGAGAGTGAAAGAACCGTCGGCCCTGGCTCCTCCAAGGCGTACTTTCATATCGCTCAGGTCTGCCGTCAGAGTTTCTTCTTTGTCTCGGCGGATAAGCCAGAGAGCCTGCAAGCCCATATGCTCCTTTTTCAGGAGAAAGCCCGCATCAAGATTGCCTGAAAGGTGAAGCTCCGACGAGGTATCTTCCAGACTGTCCAGACTGGCCTGAAGTGCCAGGTTGCTCAGCTGCTCTTTTCCCATATTCAGAGCGGGGCAGGATATATTGAGGCGCGCGCGGGGAGAGACGGGCGTCCCGGAAAGCGTCATGTCGAGAGAAAGAGGGCCGTTCAGGCTGACGTTCTGTCCCGCAGAGCTGAAGAGGGCGGTTATATCCTTTCCTGTATCGCGGCTTGCGGCATGAATTTCAGCGTCAACTTTCATGCGGGAAAGAAGATCGGGAACAGCCGACGACGCGGGATGTTCTTCTTTTACTGACTCCGAACTGCTTGAATCTTCAGCGGGAGATGAGAAGCCGGGAAGGGTGATTTGTGCATGTCCATCGGCTGAAATCATCTCCGTAGTGAGGAGAAGCGAGGACAGTTTTACATAGGATTCTTCCGGAGAATATCTTCCTTCCAGAGAAATCGTCGTATCGGGATCAGAGCCGAGCAGGGCGGTAAGGCGCGGATCTTTCCAGATACTGTTTTTTGCCCGGATGGAAATGTCCGCCCATGACTGAAGATGCAATTGGTTTTCAGGTTGCTCAATGGAAGAACGCAGAGATGTTTCGATACAGACGTTTCCGTCTTCAAGGCCGAGCAGTTCCAAAAGGCGGTCTGCGCCCTCTCCGTTTTTTAATGTAATATTCAGCGCGGTCTGTCGTGGAATCCAGGGATTGCCCGTATTTTTTTCCGAAGGAGGAAGGGAAAAGGAGATAAGACCGGTAAGGGCGGCAATCTGAGGAAAATCGGATGAGGCTTCGTTTTCCGGGACAGAACTGTTCGCAGCGGCAGGAACAGCTTCTGTTTCCATTGTTGCTGTTTCCGTCAGCGTCGTTTGCAGGGTCCCTTCCCACTGCTCGAGGGGAGCGTCTCCCTTAAAGGAAATGTGTATTTCCGGTTTCTCTGCCAGTACAGGGGGCAGCAGCTCAGACAGAAAGCCGGAAGAGCTTTCGACCGCGAGATTTATTCCCAGTGTTGCATCGGAGGTCAGACGGGCAGAAAGTGCAAGCTTGTCGCCGATGATACCTCCGGGCTGATTTTTGTGAAGAATATTTGCCTGAACTTCGGCCTCCGAAAGAGAGATTCGGGCGGAGGCACGCAGATCGATATTTTTCAGGTCAGGATTGAGAGCTGCGGGAAGTGTCAGGTCTTTCAGTTCCACATGGCCGAGTATCAGTTGTGGATTAAGGTTTGCCAGCCATTCCGGTGCAGAAGGAAAAAGTGTGTACGGCGTCAGAAGAGGAGAGGATGGTTCAGGTTCGGGGGAAGACGAGGACTGTACTTCTGGAAAACGTAAAAAATCCGGGGAAGCCAAGGTGATATCGGAGATTTCTATTTCGCGCTTCAGCAGAGAACTCCACTTAATTGAAAAGGAAAGCTTCTCCGCCTGAAGCCAGAGGCCTGCGCTGTCGGTCAGTTCAATGCCGGATATGCTGAAAGAAAAGGGCAGGTTGCTGTGCAGTTCCTGCAGTTGCAGAGAAAGTCCGGAGGGCGCAAGCGCAGTTTGCAGTACCGGTGTCAGACGGGAGAGTATCCAGCGTTCGCCTTGACTGCTGCGGGAAAAGAGGCAGAGCGAGGCAAGCAGAACAACGGGAAGAAGCAATATCACCAGCAGTACGGACAAAAGCCGCCGAAGCAGACGAGAGGGGCGTCTGCGGATGCTTTTTTCTGCTTCTGGAAGGGCGTCCGCATCAGGGCGTTCTTCATCGGACATATATATGCTCCCCTGTTTTCTGAAAAATCGGCATCAGGTTTTCAGAGTTTGGAAAATATCTTCTGACGGCAGACAAAAAGGAGTATTTTGTCCTTGAAATCGGGCAATAAGGAGAAGTCCTCCCGTTTTTAAAAAGACTGCCCCAGACTGATATAAATCTGATAATTTTTTTCTCCTGAAATTTTGGTCAGGGGAACGCCGAAGTCCACTCTCAATGGCCCGACGGGAGTATAATAACGCAGACCAAGCCCCGTTCCCCAGTCCAGATCCTTTCCCCAGTCGGGTTGAGAACTTTCATAAACCATACCGCCGTCAAGGAACGGCACGATGCCGATGTTCTCCGTAATCTTGAAGCGCAGTTCCAGATTTATTTCCTGGAAGGACGTCGCTCCTTCCGGATCGCCGTGCGAATTGCGCGGCCCTATGGCCTGATAGGCGTATCCGCGTACAGAGCCGCCTCCTCCCACATAGTAGCGCAGTGTTGCCGGAACCTCCAGCGCATGTGCCCCGAACTTTCCTCCCGCAGCCAGGCGGGCAGCAAGAACTACCCGATCCGAACGAAACGGCCTGTAGTAGGTTGAAAACTCCATGCGGGGCATGATCATGCTGAACGATTCCGAAAGATAACGCCCCTCGTATGGAGCCAGGCTGAAGGTGAATCTGGAGCCTCTGGTCGGATTCAGAGCATTGTTGCGGGTATCTCGCCGAATACCGAACTCCATAAAGGCATACTCATAGGCATCCGGGCCGTATCCTTCATCTATTTCCCCCTGGACAAGGCCTCCGAGGAAGCCTCCCCACCAGAATGGCGCAAGTTTACGTTCGAGTCCCCCATATGCCCTTACTTCCCGGGCCGTATAGGCGTCGGTTATCTTGCGTCCGATATGTCCGCCTGCAAGAAGCTTTTGATCTGCCCGGAGAAAGGCTGGCTTTGTAAAGTCGAGCTTTATTCCCTGTTCATCTTCCGCCAGTGTGCCGTCGACAGTCATCTGTTCGCCGTTTCCAAAAAAGTTGCGATGTTCCCATGAACCTTGAACCCCCATGCCCATATCGGTACTGTAGCGCAGGCTTGCGCCCACCGTACGGAAGGCCATTTCACGAAGCTCAACGGCAATGGGAAGTTCGAGCGGCACATTGGAATATGATCCTTCGGAGGGGGAAGAGGGCGGGGATTCTTCTTTTTTCGCTTCCGTGGTATTGCCTGCGGAACTTTCCAGATCTTCCAGACGGACAGGATGTACTTCTACAGAACGGAAAAGTCCTGTTTCCAGAAGATTGGTACGATATCTTTCCAATAATCTGTCGCTCCAGGGAGTGTCGGGACGCCAAGGTACAAGGCGGCGCAGATAGGTGTCGCCCACGTTTTCAAGACCGGAAAACTGAAGCTCTCCCATTGTTGCGGCCGGGCCGGGATCCAGCCTTGCCTGCACGGTCAGAGTATGCTGCTCTTTATCCAGAAAATATCTGCTCGAGGCGACTCTGGCAAAGGGATAGCCATAATTTTTGAAGCGGTTGGGCCAGTTTTCTATTGCATCAAGAATAGGCCCGGCAGAAGCCGGCATGTCCTTTTCCAGGCCTCTGATACGGAGGGGAAAAGAGGGGGGGCGTAACTTGTGTACTTCTTTCCAGAGAAAGCCCGTTGTGAAGGTTCTGTTTTGAAACGCCTCGGGAATGACGGGCGAGGGTTCATAGGCAATATCCAGATTTCCGACGACGTAGCGCGTTCCGGGAATCAAATCGAACGTGACTTTTGCAGGAGTGCTTTTTTTATCCAGTCGGAAACGCGCCCTTCCGTCATAAAAACCGAACGAGCGCAGAACCTTAATTGCTGTCTCCTGATCGGAACGTGCCCGGCGTTCCAGACCCAGCAAACTGTCTGGTGGCTGATTTAAAAGCTGCTCCAGCATGCTGTTGGAGCGCATCAATGAGAGAATTTCATCGTCTGAAACGCCGGAGAGAGCATTCTGCGAAACAGGGGCAGTATTGGTATGCTGTGTTTCTCCTGCTCCGGGTGTGGAACTTTTTTCTCGGTTTGCCTCGTCGGTCTTTTTTTCCCCCGACAGATTGCCTGAAGATTGTCCTTCACCTTGAGGCGGTTTGGGATGAACAACTCGAAACGTCACGGAATACGGTACGGGATCGCCCGCAAACAGGGCGTCGTCTCCCTCGGCAGGAGGAGGAACGTCTCCAGAAAACAGACCGCAGCCGCTTAATAATACCATGATGAACAGGCATGAACTGACAAGCAGACCTTTGCTCGAGAGAAAACGTGGGGAAAGGCTGTGTCGCAACATTTTTTACCTGCCTGAAAGTGGGCGGTCAAATCAGAACATGAAAAAGCCTGGTTCAGTCACGCATTGCATACCACATGCGTCTGCAGATGCTGAAAAAAAGTCTGTGAGGACGAAAGGAAACATCATCCAGTCTTTTTGGAAGGGAAAAATCCGGCAAATGAAGGTCATCCGGCGCGAGAAGAGGGTATTGCAGATTCTGCGGGAACGCCAGGGGCATACCTGCCTGTTGAGCCTCAAACCATAGGGGAATGGCCTCCGGCGATACTTTGAGGGCCGCATACATGGCACTGTCCGCTGCAAGCGCGTCTGCGGCGGCAACAATGAGACCCAGAGGGCAGGGTTTTCCCCGAACCGGGCCCGTGACATGCATGGCCGTGACGGCATCCAGCAGCGCAGCCGTTGGAGGAAGCGCGCGATACAGGGCGAGAATGCAGGAGGCGAACATGCGTGTACTTTGCCCTTCCAGCGTATGTGCCAGAGCCTTGCGCAGTCCGCACACCGTGCCGAACATATTTTTGACGGCAAGACTTAGTCTCATCATTCCATGAGCTTTGACTTTGGGGAGGGACAGCAGGGCATCGCTTTCAAGCACAAGGCGGGAAACTCCCCAGAATATTTCTCCGTGCCCCTCTTTTTCTCCCACCTTTACGGGAACAGGGGTATCCATTTCCCGGATGGGCAACCCGAGGGGACGTAAGGCCTCGTCCATCCCTATGGCTTTTGATACGCCCCTTGCCGTTCCGAAGCCGGGGGAATCGGCGATGGTAATATGAACTCCGTGATCCAGAAGCCATGACGCCGCAGCCTTCACAATGAGGGGATGTGTACAGGCAAGAGGTACGGCTCTGATGAGATTCGGTTTTAGCAGAATTTTGTCGCTTCGTACGGGAGCCCAGCCGCAGGCATCCAGAGCCTCGCCAACCCTGATATTGAGCTGCGTTTCATCGTATTGAGAACATAAGGACAGAGCGACGGGAAAGTTTTGCATGAGGACAGAGAAAGAGGTTGCGTTTTCGAGGAGGAAGGACTTTCGGAGCGCGGAGAGCCTTCATGAGGGAATCAATCCTTCTTGGAAGAAGGGGAGTTGCTGCCGAAAAGAAGCGGGGAGATTCGTCACAGGTATGACGAGTCTCCCCGACGTGTTATAATTTTTCCATAAGCCGTTCGACATACCGGGATCGGAGCTGTTTGCGGGCCAGATTGCGGGCGACGGGGGGAAGTTTGAGGATGGCTCCCAGAACGCCGGCCATGAGGCGATGGCTGAACATGACCTGATTATCAAAAATAAGATCCTGAAGATTGCCTCGTTCTGCCGCCATGAGAACGACTCTGTGGGTTGTGTTGAGAGGGGTGATTGTCCGATTTGGGCGTGGAACAAGTTTCAGGCTTTTGGTCGGACATCCGTTGACGCAGACGCCGCAGCCCAGACATATGTCTTTGTTCAGTTCCGGTACGCGGCGGAGGGGTGAGCCGTCCTCCGCAGACTGTTTCCAACCGTCTTCCGGCTTGTGCAGCGCTTTGACAGGGCAGGCCTTCAGGCACTTTCCACAGCCGATGCAGGTTTCTTCATTCAGTTCAATGATAAAATTGGAATGAATGCTCTGCGTAATGCCGAAACGCTGTACGGCCAGCAGGGCTTCGCAACAGCAGCCGCAGCAGTTGCAGATGAAGTTCACGCCCTCCCGGTTGTTTTCCCCGAACTGTACCAGACCGTGATCGTATGCCTGATGCAGAAGCTCCGTGCATTCTTCTTTGCTGACGGATCTGGCATGGCCATGTTTTATCAAAGAATGGGCCGCCGTATTGAAGGTCATGCAGATGTCCATGGGGGCATCGCAGTTCGTGCCGAGGTGCCATTTTTTATGGCGGCAGTAACACATGCTGATGCCTATTTCTCTGGACGTCTCTATGATATGTGTGGCCCGCTCGTAATCAAGGATTTCCAGACGGTAGGGATCGGTAAGGGCATCCTCCTTGACGAAGACACGTCCCAGACCGGTTTCACCCTGAACGAAGAGGTCTCTCATGAAGTCCTCTTCTACATTTATATATTGATGATAAAGTTCGCTGAGAGCTTTCTGATCGATATCGTCCCGCACGCGCATGAGGGCAAACTCGAAAAAGCCAGCCATGGGAGGGGGAAGACAATAGGTCTGTTCCCCGTGCATGTCCATATCCAGCAGAATAGCCCGGCTGGCAAGTTCGTCCAGAATGTTCTGCGCCTGAGCGAGGGGAAGCTTCCATGCCTTTGCCGCCGTTTGGGCTGTAAAGGGTTTTATGGGCAGTTGGGCAACCAGACCGGCTTCTTTTTCCGAAAACAGTATTTTTAAAATACCGAACAGCATATCGGATGCCGGAGCCCCCTGAGGAAAGCGATTAAGCCGATCTACCAGGCGCCCGTAGGCGGAGCCGTTGTGATGGTGAGCCATATGATTGAACCTCAGAATAAAAGATACTCGACATATGTCGTCAGTATATTCCCGGGATGAATGAAGAGCAAGGCCGGAATAATTGTCGGCTTTCTGTGGAAAGAAGCATGGCTGCCGCTTTCAGCGTGACGGAGGCGAGATATGTATTGATTGCTATGCCCGGGATAAAAAAAGCCGGAAGTCATTGTTGCGAAGACTGACTTCCGGCTTCAAACAGGTTTGTCTACTGCCGATTCAAAGTATCTGATTCAGAAATTGGCGCAGTCTCGGGTTCTGGGGATGATTAAAGAGCTGATCGGGGGTGCCCTGTTCCAGAACCGAACCCTGATCCATAAAAATAACGCGATCTGCAACTTCCCGGGCAAAGCCCATTTCATGAGTTACGCAAACCATGGTCATACCTTCGCGGGCAAGCGAAACCATGACGTCAAGAACTTCGCCGATCATTTCCGGATCCAGCGCTGAAGTGGGTTCGTCGAACAGCATGATATGAGGCTGCATGGCCAGAGCCCGGGCAATGGCAACCCGCTGCTGCTGTCCACCGGAAAGAGTATTGGGATAAACGTTCACCTTGTCGGCAAGTCCGACCTTTTTGAGAAGCTGCAGCGCCCGCTCTTCTGCTTCGGCTTTGGAAAGCCCTCTCAACTTCATGGGAGCGACAGTCAGATTTCTCAGAACGGTCATATGGGGAAAAAGGTTGAAGCTCTGGAAAACCATGCCGAGGTTTTGTCTCATCACATTGATATCATGGTCACTGCCGGTGATATCCTGACCTTCCACGAAAATGGTACCCTTGTCCACGTTTTCAAGACGGTTGATTGTGCGCAGACAGGTCGATTTTCCCGATCCGGAAGGCCCGATAATGACAACCTTTTCCCCCGGCATGATATCAAGACTGACATCCTTCAGGGCTGCAAGCTGTCCGAAAAATTTCCATACGTTGCGAATGGAAATGATCGGCTTGTTGCCGTGTTGTTCAGCGGTGGTGTTCATAGCGCGACAGCCTCCCTTCAACCATGCTCAGCACCTTGGAAAGCAGCAGTGTGATGATCAGATATACCAGTGCGATGACAGTGTAGGTTTCAAAGTATTCAAAGGTCTGCGAAGCGTATTCCCGACCCCGCCGAAGCAAATCCGCTACGGCAATGACGGAAACCAGCGAAGTATCTTTGAGCAGGGCGATACTTTCGTTCCCGACAGGCGGAATGATTGTTCGCATCGCCTGCGGCAGAATGACAAGAGTCATGGTCTGGAAACGATTGAATCCGAGGGATCTGGCAGCTTCATTCTGTCCTTTCGGAACGGAAAGTATGCCGGCGCGGAAGACTTCTCCCATATAGGCGCCGTAACAGATACTGAGTGCGGCAACGGCGGCGACGGTAGGCGATACTCGGAGTATGCTGCCGAGAGCGTAATAAATATAAAAAAGCTGCATCAGCAGGGGGATGCCGCGTATGATTTCCACATAGGTGGAGGCAAGAAGATTGATCGGCTTGCAGCGGGAAAGCTTGCCGAGACCGGTGAACAAACCTATAGGAATGACAAAGCAGAGAGATATGACAGTAATCTGAAAGGTGACAAGCAGACCGTCCGGCACAAATTTCATGACTTCCCAATAGGGATCCGGCTTATACAGACAGAGTCCGATCAACGTCAGAAGTGCGGCGAGAAAGGAAACGCTCCAGGCATTGAGAAACGAAGTTTCCCGAGGATTGGGCATGGCCGGGCCTTCCGTAACGATGATGGCCGGCGCCTCTTCGATATCGATGGGATCGTTAGGCGTGGACATTGGCGGTCGCTCCTTCCTCGAAATACCGTACTGAGCCGGAGACTCCAAGATAGTGCCCAATCCGTGCAGGAAGTACGGTGAACAAAACTGCCAGTAGCGCAAAAAGGAAATGCTTGCGCATTCTTTCCCCCTTTGAACGGTGGTGTCCAATAAAAATATCAAATTTGGCCTGAAATTTTCTTCATGATTCAAGGAGCTGTCCTTGTCAAGATAAACTTCTCATCTTGATATATATTTAGAGCAGCTCTGTTTTGGGCATGCTCCCGAAGTCAGGCGAAGCGGTACTGCGCCGCGACGCCGGACTAGTCGCCTCGTCCCTGCGGCACAGCCGCCCGGCAGAGGGCGCGCAGAGCCATGTCTGCAGCCGCAGGCGTACAGGCATGACAGGCATAGCAGCCCCCGGTGGAGGGGAGAAGCCTGCGAGCAGGAAGGAGGCATGAAGTGCGGATAGTTTCAAGAGCTGAACACTCTGAAACCGGATCGTCGTGTCTTCATTGCTGATATGCGGCATGCGGATGACTGATTGACAAGACAGCATCCGCGCGACTACATCCTGAACCGTCGAATATGACATGCCAGTTTTGTTTTTGTATGGCAGGAATACCATGACGGATGCTTATATCGGATTAGGTTCAAATCTGGGAGATTCTCCATCGAATCTGAAACTTGCAGCGGACGCGATCGGAGCTTTGCCGGATATTCACGTAAACGCGTTATCCAGCATCTTCTGTACGGAACCGCAGGGAAAAAAGGAGCAGCCCTGGTTTTATAATGCAGTACTGAAAATACAGTGCGGCGAAAGGTGGAGACCTCATACTCTGTTGCAGAAGCTGCTTGAAATCGAAACGCATCTGGGAAGAACTCGCGATCCTTCCGATCGCTTCGGGCCGCGTATTATTGATATCGATCTCCTTCTATTCGGTAACGAAAGTATGCGTGAGCAGAGCAATCCTCCATTGGAATTGCCGCATCCGCGCCTTCATGAACGCGCCTTTGTCCTTGTGCCCTTGCATGAAATCGCACCTGGGCTTATCTTGCCGGATGGGCACGCTGTTTGTGCCCTTCTGGAAGCTCTGCCTCATCGGGTGGAGAACAACAGGATATACCAGTAGACTCTCCAAAAGGAGTTCCACATGATTTTTAAGGTGGTTATTTTTGCACTGGTTGCCTACGCTCTGTATCGCATGTTCATGAACGACAGAAAAAAGAGCGAAGAAAAATCCACAAAGACGCAGGAAAGTCGTGTGGCAGCCGGAGAAATGGTTAAAGACCCTGTATGCGGCGCATACGTCGAAAAAGACAGCAGCATCACCGTGAGAAACGGAGATGTCGTACATCATTTCTGCAGCTATGAATGCAGAGAAAAATATCTGAAACAGCTTGAAGAACAGGGAATGATCGAGCGTTAGTATGATGTGCATACGATAATAGAGTTCTGATATATTATAATATATTGTAATCCCCTCTGAGTATTCGGAGGGGATTTTTTTTATCATAAGATTAAATCAGAGAGCATGATTATAGATACTGTTCAAGTACATGTATTAAAATGCATATGACATATAATATACCGTTTTTATGTTCTTTTCCATGAAATTTACAGAAAATGCCGTGAATATATTCGAAGTATGTCTGTTTATCCCTGTTTAATGGGTGAAAGGGAAGAAGTCCGCGCCTGAAGCTTCAGAATACCAGGCCGGCGAACCTGATTTTACAGAAATTTAACAAAGTTCAGCCCGAAGATTTTATATGGGCCTCTTATATCAAGAACACATCCTGAATGGATGGAAACGGCGAATAGATTGCAACAAATACAATAAGGAGAATGTGATGAACAGATTTGGAAAATATGTGCTGACCGCCTTTGCCTTCGGGCTTATGGCGCTGGAGGCCCCCATGGCTCATGCCGCAGGCATTACGGTGCTTTCCCGCGAAGACGGTTCCGGAACCCGCGGAGCTTTTGTTGAGCTGTTCAAAATGGAAGAAGTTGTCAATGGCAAGAAACTCGATATGACCACGGACAGTGCGGAAATTACCAACTCCACATCTGTCATGATGGCTTCCGTTGCCGGCAACAGGAATGCAATCGGCTATATTTCTCTCGGCTCTCTTAATGATTCGGTTAAGGCTCTTGCCGTTGACGGAACGGCTCCCTCTGCCGAAGCCATCAAGGAAGGGAGCTACAAGATTTCCCGCCCCTTCAATCTCGTCCTCAGCAACAAAGCGGGGAAGCTAGCCCAGGATTTCCTCGCCTTTATTCTGAGTTCGGAAGGTCAGGCTGTTGTGGAGAAAGCCGGCTATATAGGTATCGAAGGGGCCAAGCCCTATTCCGGAGCCGGATTGTCAGGAAAGATTGTTGTGGCCGGATCTTCTTCCGTAACTCCTTCCATGGAAAAACTGAAGGAAGCTTATCTCAAGCTCAATCCTGATGTGAGCATTGAAATTCAGTTGAGCGATTCCACAACGGGCATGAACGCCGCGCGTGACGGAATCTGCGATATCGGTATGGCTTCCCGCGAACTTAAGGACAGCGAACTTAAAGCCGGACTTAAGCCCATTGTCATGGCGATGGACGGTATTGCCGTTGTCGTGAATAAGGAAAATCCCGTGAACGGTCTGAGCAGCGAGCAGATCAAGAATATATTCACCGGAGCCATTACGGACTGGTCTTCGCTTTCCAACTAATATGCCGCTCTGAAGACGACAAACGGCGGGAGCCGAATCCCGCCGTTTGTCGATTGCTGTTCATATAACGCCCTCTTTCGGAAGAATATATGAAGAATGTTTCGGAATCAGTCATGCAGGTGGTGTTCATGCTGACGGCGTGCGCCTCTGTCGCCGCAGTCGCGCTCATCTGCATTTTCATGTTTGCAGGAGGAGCCCCTGCGCTGTTCAAGATAGGGCTTCCGGATTTTCTTTTTGGCTTGCGATGGAAGCCGCTGAGCGAACTGTTCGGCATTTTTCCCATGATTGTCGGCAGTTTTTGCGTCACGGCAGGAGCATTAATCCTGGGTGTGCCGCTGGGTGTTCTTACCGCTGTCTTTCTTGTTTATTTCTGCCCCGGCTTTTTACGTTCGCCGCTCAAACAGGTGGTGGATCTCATGGCCGGGATTCCTTCCATCGTATACGGCTTTTTCGGACTGGTGGTGCTTGTGCCCCTCATGCAGGATTTCGGCGGAAGCGGCAAGGGGATGCTGACGGCTTCCATTATTCTTGCAATCATGATTGTTCCCACAATAGCCGGAGTGGCGGAAGCCTCGCTGCGAGCCGTGCCCGACGCATGGTATGAGGCTTCGCTTGCACTCGGCGCCCCTCATGAGCGCAGCGTTTTCTTTGTCATGGTACCGGGAGCGGCCTCGGGGATTCTGGCCGGCATCATTCTCGGTATGGGGCGGGCCCTTGGTGAAACCATGGCTGTCATCATGGTGGCGGGAAACCAGGCTGTTCTTCCTTCCGGGCTTATGAGCGGAGTCCGCACGCTGACCGCCAATATCGTTCTGGAAATGGGCTACGCGGCAGATTTGCACCGGGAAGCTCTTATCGCAACAGCGGTCGTGCTGTTTGTATTTATTCTCATCATCAACATAGCCTTTTCCATGGTGAAACGCAGCATGTTGAGAAAGCTGGGAGCCTGAGGAGATATCATGACTCAGATACAGACATATGAGGCAGAAACGGTTCAGGAGCAGATGAAGTCGGTGCGCTCCCGCATCGATCCCGTATCGCTGCTGCTGAGGGCCGTGGTCTGGCTGGCGGCTCTGACTGTTGCGGCCATATTTGTGTGGCTGGCCGGATATATCATCATCAAGGGCCTTCCCTATCTGTCGCCCCGGCTTTTTGAATGGGAATATTCCACAGAAAATGTCTCCATGCTGCCGGCTATTGTCGTCACCGTACTCATGGTCATACTGGCGCTTCTGTTTGCCGCTCCGGTAGGCATGGGGGCGGCTATTTATCTTGTCGAATATGCGCGGAAAGGAAGTCGCCTTGTCTCTCTGGTTCGTCTGACGACGGAGAGTCTGGCGGGTATTCCCTCCATTGTCTACGGGCTGTTCGGCTTCCTTCTTTTCGTCGTGGCCTGCGGTATGGGCTTTTCCATCCTCGGCGGCGCGCTGACTCTGGCAATCATGGTGCTGCCTTTAATCATGCGCACAACGGAAGAAGCCCTCAAGTCCGTGCCGGATAACTGGCGCGAAGGGAGCTTTGCTCTCGGAGCGGGCCGTTTGCGTACTATTTTCTGTGTCGTTTTGCCTGCTGCCGTACCGGGAATACTTTCCGGCATCATCCTTTCCATCGGGCGCATCGTGGGGGAAAGCGCAGCCTTGCTGTATACTGCCGGGACGGTCGCGGCCATTCCCGAAAGTCTTTTTTCTTCAGGAAGAACCCTGTCCGTGCATATGTACGCGCTACTTTCTGAAGGACTGTATGTCAACGAGGCTCATGCCACGGCTCTTGTGCTGCTGATTATGGTTCTGCTCATAAATTTTGCCTCTGGCGCCATTGCCGCGCTGTTTGTTCGGGAGCGTTCATGAATACCTTTGAAATACGAAACCTTAATTTATGGTACGGACAGTTCAAGGCTCTCAAGAATATTTCGCTTGATATTCCTTCAGGTGCCGTCACTGCCTTCATCGGCCCTTCCGGCTGCGGCAAGTCGACGCTGCTGAAGTGTCTGAACCGCATGAATGATCTGGTGGACGGTTGCCGTATTGAGGGGAGCATCCGGCTGGGCGGAGAAGGAGGCCCCGACGTGAGAGATATGGATCCCAATATTCTGCGACGCAGGGTAGGCATGGTGTTCCAGAAGCCGAATCCGTTTCCGATGAGCATTTATGACAATATCGCCTATGGGCCGCGGACCCATGGCGTCAAATCCCGCGTCAGGCTGGATGAAATAGTTGAGGAGTCTTTAAGAGGAGCCGCCCTCTGGGATGAGGTGAAAGACAGACTGAAAAAAAGCGCGCTTGGTCTTTCCGGCGGGCAGCAACAGCGTCTGTGCATAGCGCGTGCTCTGGCCGTCGGTCCGGAAGTTCTGCTCATGGATGAACCTACCAGCGCCCTCGACCCCATTTCCACGTCCCGCATTGAGGATCTGGTCGGGGAACTGAAGAAAAACTATACCATTATTATTGTTACGCACAATATGCAGCAGGCCGTTCGCGTCTCTGACATTACGGCCTTTTTCCTGCTTGGTGAAGTTGTGGAGTCAGCTCCGACCGAAGAGCTGTTTTCCATCCCTCGTGATAAACGTACGGAAGATTATATTACCGGGAGGTTCGGCTAAATGCGCCGTCATTTTGATGAACAGCTTGAAGAATTGAATGCGGAACTCGTTGCCATGGGTTCGCTGTGTGAAAAGTCTATCGCCCTTGCGGCGCGGATGCTTCTTGAAGATGAAATTGGCTTGAAAAGGGAAGTGGATTCAACGGAAGAAGCCATTGATCGCAAGGAACGTGAAATTGAAAATCTCTGTCTGCGCCTTTTGCTTCAGCAGCAGCCCGTAGCCGGAGATCTGCGCACTATTTCCGCGGCCCTGAAAATGATTTCCGACATGGAGCGCATAGGGGATCAGTCCCGCGATATCGCGGATGTGTCCGTTGAAATGAATGAATGCCTCGCCTGTGGCGAAGGCACGTCGTTGCTGCATATCGGCGACATGGCTACGGTCACATCCGGAATGGTGACGCGCAGCATTGATTCCTTTGTCCGTAAGGATCTGGCTCTGGCCCGTTCCGTCATGCAGGAAGATTCTGTCGTCGACGATTTGTTCGAGAAGGTGAAGCACGACCTGTCTTCGCTGATCAGCAGCGGCAACGGTCAGGGGGAAATTTGCGTTGATCTGCTCATGATTGCGA
Source organism: Candidatus Mailhella merdavium (assembly GCA_019119045.1). Lineage (GTDB taxonomy): Bacteria > Desulfobacterota > Desulfovibrionia > Desulfovibrionales > Desulfovibrionaceae > Mailhella > Mailhella merdavium. Next base: position 17,992 of record DWXS01000089.1, read on the forward strand.
AATATCTTGAGCGAATCGGCGATCACGCCGTAAATATTGCCGAATGGGTAGAGTTTTCGCTTACAGGGCGGCATGCCGGAGAAAAGCATTGATCTATGTTCTGGAAGACGATCGCAATATTCGGGATCTGGTGGTGTACTCGCTGAACAGCGTAGGTCTTGAAGCCAGGGGCTTTGAGCTTCCTTCAGATTTCCGCAGGGCTGTGGAGGATGAAATTCCCGAGCTTGTTCTGCTGGATATCATGCTGCCGGAAGAAGACGGCATAGCTGTTCTCCGGCGTTTGCGGGCAAAAGATTCCACACGGGATATTCCGGTCATCATGCTGACAGCTCTTGGAGATGAGTTCGATACTGTACGGGGACTCGACGCCGGTGCCGACGATTATGTGAGCAAGCCTTTCGGGATGATGGAGTTGCTGGCCCGTGTACGGGCCAGACTGCGGAGACGGCGCGATTCCCAGCCCTCCCTGCTGTGTCGTATGGGGCCGCTTGAACTGGATCGGGAACGACATGAGGTTCGCGTCAACGGAACCCCCATTACGCTCACCCGAAAGGAATATGAACTGCTCAGGCTGTTCATGGATCATCCCCGTTCGGCCTTTTCCAGGGAACAGCTGCTGGAACGGGTATGGGGGTATGACTATGTCGGGGAAACCCGGACGGTAGACGTTCATGTCCGGACATTGAGACAGAAACTTGGCGAAGCTGCCGCCTGTATTGAGACTGTACGAGGCGTCGGATACCGTCTTGCCGCAACCTGGCCCTCGGATACCGACGCTCGGGAAGGGGCCGGGGCGGAGGAGGCGGACAAGAACATGTCTGTGGAGCATCAAGAGTGAAACGACGTATTTTTGGGGCCATTGTTCTGGTTTCCTTTACGATTCTTGTTTTCTGCTCTGTACTGATTATATGGGTGGCACATGAGCGCATGCTGTCGTCCTTTATGGGGCGACTGGACGTGGAAGCCTATTATCTGCGACAGGGCATTGAGCGGGACGGGATAAGTTATCTGCGTCATGTTTCTCCGGGACTCAACCGCGTGAGCTGGGTGGCCGCAGACGGAACGGTATTATATGACAGCCTTGGGGAAGAGCTTCCGAATCATGCCGATCGTGTGGAGATACGCGAGGCCATGGAGCATGGCACGGGAAGCAGCATACGCTACTCAAACACGCTGGGCGAGCAGACCGTATATCGGGCCTTCCTTTTGAATGACGGAAGCGTATTGCGTCTTTCCCGCACGGAGGATTCCCTGTTGCGTGTCATGTGGCGCATGCTTCCCGTTGTTGTTCTTGCCTTTGCCGTATCCATGCTTCTCGCCGCGTGGCTTGCGGGGCGTATTGCCAAAAGCGTTGTCCGCCCGGTCAATGAAATTGATCTTGATAATCCGGAGCAGGCGGAAAGCTATGAAGAACTGACCCCCTTACTGCGACGCCTCGCCACGCAGAAGACGCAAATTGAACATCAGATACGGGAGTTGAGCCGCAGACAGAGGGAATTTGAAGATGTCGCGGCAAATATGACGGAAGGCCTGATTCTTCTGGATGTGAACGACAAAGTTATTTCCTGCAACGCCGTTGCCCCCAGGCTGATAGGTCTTGATGCTCTGCCGGAAGGAAGTTCCCTTCTGGCATTGAACAGAGAAGAAGCCTTGCGTCTGGCTGTCGAAGCGGCAAAGGAACACGGCTCCGGGCAGGCGCTGTTGCGTAAGCATGGCCGCTGGGTGCAGTTATATGTGAGTCCGGCGTATGACGAGGCAGGAAATTTCGGCGGAAGCGTTCTTCTGTGCGTGGATGTGACGGAAAAGGAAGAACGGGATGCCTTGCGACGCGAATTCAGCGCAAATGTCTCCCACGAATTGAAAACCCCTCTGACAAGCATTTCCGGCATCGCGGAAATCATGAAAAACGGAATGGTAAAAACGGAGGATATTCCGCATTTTGCGTCCGCGGTTTACGACGAGGCACAGCGACTGATTCGGATGGTCGACGATATTATTCAGGTGTCGCGTCTGGATGACGCGCTCTCTTCCGACCTCTGCCCGAAAGAAGGGGAATCCGTCGATCTGCTGGAGCTTTCCCGCGGATGCCTTGCCCGTCTGGAACAGATGGCTGCCGTCAGACAGATCCGTCTTGAAGTTTCGGGAGAACATCTGTTTGTGACCGGCCTGCGCCCCATGCTGGAAGAAATGGTGTTCAACCTCTGCGAAAATGCCGTCAAATATAATAAAGACGGGGGCGAAGTGAACGTTCGCGTTCATTCTTCAGAAAACGGAGCCGTAGAACTTGAGGTTGCGGATACGGGTGTCGGAATCCCGGAAGGTTTGTGCGACCGTGTCTTTGAACGATTTTTCCGCGTTGATCGAAGCCGTTCACGCGAGGCGGAAGGATCCGGGCTGGGCCTTTCCATCGTGCGTCATATCGCCGAGTTGCACCACGCCGACATTGAATTAAAAAGCGAAGAAGGAAAGGGAACTCTTGTAAAAGTCAGCTTTCCCTCTTCAGAACTTCAGTGATGGCAGATTCTGAGACAATCGGCAGGATAAAAACGCTGCGGGCTGACTTCTTGAAAGACAGTCCGCAACGTTTTTTCCATGTTATCTATGTTAATAGATAGTGAACACTAAAAAGATTCATTATGGACTTTGCTGAAATCGGCATCCTGATCCGTATATGATTTTTTCACCTCATTGCCATGACCTATGGCAATGATATTCAGTACGCCATAATTCGCGGGGATACCGAGATACTTATGAAACGCTTCTTCGCTCGGGCCTTCCGCTCCTTCCCGCAGACGAATCTGTATCCATGTGGAGCCCAGGCCCAGTTCTACGGCTTCCATCTGAATCATGCTGGAGGCAATGGAGGCATCTTCCACCCATGTGTCGGATTTCTGCATATCGGCAATGACGACAATGGCAAGGGTTGCCGTTTCGAGCGGCGTTGTCCCGTGTGACTTGAGCGTTTTCAGCTTTGCCAGCATTTCTCTGTTCTGAATGACGATGAATTCCACTTCTCGTTTTCCCATTCCTGTCGGGGAAAGCAGGCCGGCTTTCAGAAGTCTGTCGATATTTTCAGGAGAAACGGTTTCTTCCGTGAACTTTCGTATGCTCCGACGTTTTTTTAAAAGTTCGAGCATAAAATTGTCTCCTTTGTGTTATTCCGCAGGGAAGGGGGCTATAAATCCGCTTCGGGGACAGCTTCCGGCCCGGTTCCCGAGCCCGTTTCCGTTCCCGAATCCCGGGCAAAGACACGATAGCAGGTTGCCTGTTCCAGAAGCAGGCCTTCCTTTTCAAGTTTGCGCGTAGCGGCGTGTATGGCTCTGCCTGTGGTGGCATGGGTCATGAAGACAATGGGAACGCCTTCGGGACATTCGGCTTTCTGGATAACCTGAGCCATACTGACATTTTCCTCCGCCATGGCTCCCGCAATATCGCGAAGAACGCCGGAGATGTCTTTTACCATGAGCCGGACGTACCACGGCGTCATGGCATCTTCTGCGGGAAGGATGCTGGCGGGAGGAAGCAAAGCCCTGCGGTACCCGGTATTATTGATTTCAGCTCCCCGTGCAATACTCAGGATATCGCCCAGAACCGCGCTGGCGGTCGGCCTGCTGCCTGCGCCGAGACCGTGGAGAAAAAGCGAACCGAGAGCATTGCCTTCAACGCGAACGGCATTGTAGGCCCCGCCGACGCGGGCTATCAGCATGGTGTAGTGGATAAGGGCAGGGTATATTCCCGCTTCTATCTTTCCATCAACTTCTTTTGCCTGCCCGAGCAATTTGATGCGGTATCCGAACTCGCGGGCAAATTCGATATCCATACGGCGGAGTCCGCGTATCCCCTGTACCGAAAGTTCCGGGAAGGGATAATGGAGTCCCCAGGCCAGGCGGATGAGCAGAATCAGCTTGTGGGCCGCGTCGATGCCGTCCACATCCAGAGTCGGATCCGCCTCTGCCAGTCCCTGTGCCTGCGCCTGTGTCAGCGCGGTGGCAAAGTCCAGACCATGACTGGTCATTTCGGATAAAATATAGTTGCCCGTACCGTTAAGAATCCCCATCACTGAACTGATGTGGTTTCCGGCAAGACTCTCGCGCAGTGTCTGGACTATGGGAATCGCGCCGGCCACGCTGGCTTCATACCCAAGAAAACGTCCATGCTCCGCAGCAAGGGCAAAAAGTTCTTCTCCATGTTCGGCAAGAAGAGCCTTGTTTGCCGTAACGACATGTTTGCCGTTCAGCAAAGATTCTCGAATCAGGGTTCGTGCGGTATCCTTTCCGCCCATGAGTTCGACAACCACGTCGATATCCGGATCTTGAGCAAGTTCCAGAGGATTGTCGGTCAGTCGACAGTTTTCAGGCAGTGTTCTTGCCTTATTTATGTTGCGAACGGCAATGGTCTTGATCCATATACGCCGTCCTGTCCTGTTCAGGATGTCGCGTTCATTTTTCTGCAACATTTCCACAAGTCCGCCGCCCACGGTTCCAAGACCGGCAAGACCTATGACAAGTCGTTCCTGCTGGGACATGCTCCCTCCAGAAGAAGATACTGTTAACAGCAGATATCTCTTGTGGGAAGTTTAGGAAAATACCATGACAGCATGGTGTCGATGCTGGTGCTGCGCTTTTGCCTGTTTCCTCTTCGAAGAGACTGCCCGCAGAACTGCGCTATCGACAGAAATACCCTTTTGTACTGCGATGAAAAACGCGATTCTGCCGGAGGAAAGTTCTGTGCAGGGCGGACAGCCTCTTCGGGGATGGTTAACCGGAAATCACTTTTTTGATTCCCTTAATTGCCTGTCGCGTGCGCTGCTCATTTTCAATGAGAGCAAAGCGGACATATTCGTCGCCGTAGTTTCCGAAGCCTATGCCCGGCTGAACGGCCACATGCCCTTCCGTAATGAGACGTTTTGAAAATTCCATGGAACCCATGGCGCGGAAAGGCTCGGGAATACGTCCCCAGCAGAACATCGTCGCCTTGGGAGGCTCAATTTCCCAGCCTATGCGGTTAAGTCCTTCGCACAGGGTATCGCGACGTTTGCGATAGACTTCGCATATTTCATGGACTGGTTCTTCCGGGCCGTTGAGTCCTACGGTGGCGGCTATCTGAATGGGCTGGAATATGCCGTAATCCAGATAGCTCTTGATACGGGTGAGAGCATGAATCATTTCCGGATTGCCGACACAGAATCCGACGCGCCAGCCGGCCATGGAATAGCCCTTTGTCATCGAGTAGAATTCCACCCCGACATCCTTCGCCCCTTTGGCCTGCATGAAGCTGGGGGCCTTATAGCCGTCAAAGACAAGATCGGCGTAGGCCATGTCATGGATGACGCGAATATCGTATTCCTTGGCGAAATCGACGACCTTCTGGAAAAATTCAGGGGTCGCAAGCTGTGTTGTGGGATTATGCGGAAAACTGATGATGAGCAGTTTCGGGAGGGGCCAGGTCTGCTTGTAGGCGTGCAGAAGATCTTCAAAAAAGTCTCTTCCGGGGCCTATGGGGATGCGGCGTACGTCGGCGCCGCAGATTATGGGAGCATACACATGGATGGGGTAGGTGGGATCCGGGGCAAAGACCACGTCCCCGGGTTCGAGCATTGCCAGACACAGATGGGCGAGACCTTCCTTGGCGCCCATGGTGACGATGGCTTCAGATTCCGGATCGAGATCCACATCGAAGCGTCTTTTATACCAGTCGCAGATTGCCTTACGCAGATTCGGTATCCCCCGGGAGACAGAATATCTGTGGTTGACAGGCTTTTGCGCTGCTTCAAGAAGCTTGTCGACAATATGTTTCGGGGTGGGCTGATCGGGATTGCCCATGGCCATGTCGATGACATCAATATTCTGATGGCGCAGATCGCGCCTCAGATCTCCCACAACATTAAATGCATAGGGAGGAAGGCGAAGCATACGGGGAAATTCTTTCATGGCGAACTCGGTGGCTGGAAGGTCGGTGGAAGAGGGGAGGTCTCACAGCAGGTATCCCGCCTTCCCCGGGCAGTCCGCAGGGAATCCCTGTCCTGCCCTTTCGGCGCGTTGGATAGTATGAGACGCTGGAAAATTGGAACATTCTTCTCCTTGAAGATGTTTTCTATATATAGTAGGATATTCGAATAATTGTAAAGCGTCCAGACGGTGACTTCATACGCCGTTTTTCTTATGCGATGGAAAGTTGTGCTGCCTCTGCATCAGGCAAAGCAGACATGGCGCCGGGATTGTACGGCCTGTTCTGTGCGTCTTTCAGGTATCGGAGAGTAGAGGCAGAACTTGTGGAATACTTCACAGTCAGCACGCGGGATAAAAACGTGACCACTTTTTCTAACGATGACAGTCGGGTAAATGACGGCGGCAAAATGCCGGTCATTTTTCTCGTCGGAATGCGAGGCTCAGGCAAGACCACGCTGGGGCGCGCTCTAGCTGCCAGGCTCGGGTGGTTGTTTGCCGATACCGATGAAATGCTCTGTGCCCGTTGCGGAAAATCTATAAGCGAAATTGTACAGCAGGAAGGCTGGGCCGGTTTTCGCAAGAGGGAAGCCGCACTGCTTCATGATGTGTCGCGGCCCTATACGGTTGTCGCCACCGGGGGAGGGATGATTTTAAAGGAGGAGAATCGCCGTTTCATGAAAGAAACGGGTTTCTGCTGCTATCTTGAGGCTCCGGCCGATCTGCTGGCCCGCCGCCTGAGGGATGACCCGAAAGACGCTCAGCGTCCGCCGCTGAAAACCGGTATTGAAACGCTGGTCGGAGGCGATCCTCTGCGGGTGGAACTTCTGGCCCTGCTGCGGGAACGGGACGGCCTGTACAAGAAGGCTGCTCATCGGCGTATCAATGTCAATCAGCCTCTTGAACGCACAATCGAGGCGCTGGAAAATGCCGTTCAGGACTTTGTGCAGCAGTATCACCAGAAGGACTCCCAGGGCGAAGCGTCAGAGGCCGTGAAATGAGCAGTTCTTTCGGCAGGCTGTTTACGCTCACGACCTTTGGGGAATCACACGGCGCGGGGATAGGCGGCATTGTGGACGGATGCCCTTCCGGCATTCTTCTGGATGAAGCCCAGATCCAGCGCGAACTCGATCGGCGCAGGCCTGGCAGTGGAGGACTGGCCGGTACAACGAGACGCGAGTCCGACACGGTTCATCTGCTTTCCGGAATCTTTGAGGGCGTGACGACGGGAACGCCCATAGCCTTTTTTATTGCCAACGAAAATCAGCGTTCGAAGGATTACTCGGATCTTGCGGAGCTATGGCGTCCCGGGCACGCGGATATGGGCTACGACAAGAAATACGGGATTCGCGATTACCGCGGCGGCGGCAGATCTTCCGGACGGGAAACGGCGGCGCGCGTTGCCGGTGGAGCCATAGCGCAGGCCTTGCTGGCAACAGAAAGTATTTCCATTTCCGCCTGCACTGTGGAGCTGGGAGGAATCAGGGCTTCCGACTACGGCGCCGATGCTCCGGAAGACGCTGCGGATCGGCCGTATGCTGCAATCTGTGAGGAGGTGCTTCCTGTCTGGGATGACCTTGTCAAGGAAATCCGTTCGGCAGGGGATACGCTGGGGGGCATAGTCAGAATAGAGGCGCGCAATGTGCCCGCCGGACTCGGGGAACCGGTATTCGACAAACTTGACGCCGTGCTGGCCCACGCCCTGATGAGCGTCGGAGCCGTGAAGGCCGTAGAGGTGGGGAGCGGCATGGAAGCTGCCCGTATGCACGGCAGCGAGCATAACGACGCCTTTTTCCCGCCGGAGAAGGCCGGGGAGCCGCCGCGTACAACGACTAATCATGCGGGAGGAATTCTCGGCGGAATATCCACAGGCGGGCCGATTATTTTACATTGTGCCGTAAAGCCCATTCCATCCATTGCCCTGCCTCAGAACAGCGTCAATCGTCAGGGAGAAGCCGTTACGCTCCGTGTCGGCGGGCGACACGATATTTGCGCCATTCCCCGCATAGTTCCCGTTTTAAAGGCGATGACGGCATTGACGCTTGCGGACATGCTGCTGCGCCAGCGTCGCATGAATGCTGTGCCGGAGGGCAGGGCATGAAGCAGGAATCCCTCCTGAAAGCCGTTCCGGCGGAAAAGGAAAAAGAATGCCGGGAGCTTGAAGGTACGCTTGAGCGCATTGTTTTTCACAATCCGGAAAACGGGTACATAGTCTTCCGTCTGAAACTTGAGGGAAAAGACGACTCCTGTACCGTGGTGGGAACCATGGCTTCTCCCCAGCCTGGTTCAAATCTGCTCGTCAAGGGACGCTGGATCAGTCATCCGAAATTCGGGCGTCAGTTTCAGATGACGGAATGGGTGGAGCAGAGACCGGCAACAAGCGAAGGTATCCGCCTTTTTCTGGCCTCCGGCTGCATTAAGGGAATCGGCGAACGATGGGCGGAACGTATTGTCAGCCGTTTCGGAACGGAAACGCTGCGTGTTATTGATGAAGATCTGGAGCGGCTTCTGGAAATTCCGCGTTTCGGCAAAAAACGTCTGGAGGCGGTAAGAAAATCGTGGGCGGAGCATCAGGGCGTGCGGGAACTCATGATTTTTTTGCAGCCGTATGGGATAGGCCCTTCCCACATCGTGCGGATTTACCGTTTTTACGGGCAGCAGGCTCTGGATATCGTTCAGGAGAACCCCTACCGGCTGGCCATGGATATACACGGCATAGGCTTTGCCACAGCGGACGCACTGGCCCAGAGGCTCGGCTTTTCTCCGGACAGTCCGTTGCGGGCGGAAGCCGGCGTATTATATATGCTGCTTTCTCTGACGGACGAAGGGCATATTTATTATCCCCGCAGCAAACTGACGGAACTGACGGGAGAAAAGCTCAATATTTCCACCGGGCTTGTAGACGAGGCCCTTGACAAGTTGCAGATGGACGAGCGGATCGTCATTGAGAATCTCGGCGATCATGAAGGCGTTTATCTGCTCCGCAATCATATTTATGAGTCCAAGATTGCCTTTTATTTAAAGAGACTGCTGAGTTCTCCGAAGTCTGTCCGCTTTCCCGACGCAAAAAAAAGAGTTCAGGAGGTGTTGTCGCGTCTGCCCATGGAGCTTGCTCCGGAGCAGCGTGAGGCGGTTCAGGTGGCCACGCAGGCCAAGGTCATGGTGCTGACGGGCGGGCCCGGAACCGGCAAGACGACGATTCTCAATGCCATCATTCAGGTATTTTCCGGAGTGAGGGCCAAGATACTGCTGGCGGCCCCGACCGGACGTGCGGCCAAACGCATGGCGGAAACCAGCGGACTTGAGGCGAAAACCATCCATCGCCTTCTGGAGTACAGTCCGAAGGAAGACGGTTTTGCCCGCAACGAGAACAATCCTCTGGCCTGCGGACTCCTCGTGGTGGATGAAGCGTCGATGATGGATACGATGCTCATGTACCACCTGATCAAGGCTGCTCCTCTCGGAGCGACGCTGCTGCTTGTGGGCGATGTGAATCAGCTTCCCTCTGTGGGGCCTGGCAATGTGCTGCGGGATATCATCGCATCCGGGGTCGTTCCTGTCGTAGAGCTTTATGAAGTGTTCAGGCAGGCGGCAGAAAGCGATATCATCTGCAATGCTCACCTGATCAACAAGGGGGAAATGCCGATTCTGCGTCAGGGAAGTTCCCGGAAGACCGATTTTTATTTTTTTCGCCAGGAGGATCCGGAAGCGGCCTCCGAATTGATTGTCGACCTTGTGACCCGACGTATTCCGGAGCGTTTTCACTTCAGAAGTGAAGATATCCAGGTGTTGTCTCCCATGCTGAAAGGAGCGGCAGGCGTCGGTAATCTGAATAAGATACTGCAGGACGCCGTCAATCCTCAAACGCTCTTTCTGTCAAAAGGGGAACGGCAGTATCGAAAAGACGACAAGGTAATGCAGATCCGTAATAACTACGATAAAGACGTTTTCAATGGAGATATAGGAACCGTCATTGCAGTGGATAAAGAGGCCAGAGAGCTGACGGTACGCTATGACGAACGAAATGTTCTCTATTCATGGGAAGATCTGGATGAACTTGTTCATGCGTACGCCATTTCCATCCATAAGTCACAGGGCGGCGAATATCCCGTTGTCGTCATTCCTCTTCTGATGCAGCACTTTGTTCTTTTGCAGAGAAATCTGGTCTATACGGCGGTAACCCGCGGGCGAAAGCTCGTCGTATTGGTCGGAGATCGAAAGGCGTTGGGGATTGCCGTTCACAACAATAAAATACGTCGTCGCTATACATGGCTGGCACAGCGTCTGGCCGGCGAGGGCGGCCCTGTACGCAAAGACCTGCTTCCTCCCGCCGAAGTCGGGGACGGACTTTCCGCAAGGGAACAGGAGGCAGAGGACATCATGCTCGATACTGCCGACGATTTTTAACGAGGTAATCATGTTTTTTTTTCATGTGCTGACCTTTGGCTGCAAGGTCAATCAATATGAAAGTCAGGCTCAGCGGGAAGCCTGGACGGCTCTCGGCGGTATCGAATGCGAAAAGCCGGAGGATGCGGATATCATTCTTCTGGCAACCTGCGCTGTTACTGCGGAAGCGGTGAGCGACGCGCGTCAGGCTGCCCGCAAACTGGCCCGCATTGCACCGGACGCACGTCTGGCGGTGACGGGATGCGCGGCCAGTGTCGCGCCGGAGGATTTTCGTCTGCCGTCGCTGGCGGCGCTGGTTCCTCAAAGCTCGAGAGAGCTGCTTCTCAAAAAGGACCCTCAGGAGCTGCTGACGGATGCCTCTCCGTTCGTATGTCGGGAAAAAATTTTTTCAGGACGTCGTCCCTATCCGGAATTTCATATTACTTCATTTCGGCGGGCCCGCCCTGTACTCAAAGTTCAGGACGGCTGTTCCCACTTCTGTACATACTGCATCGTGCCCATCACCCGCGGGCCCTCGTGCAGCAGGGAACCCGTCGAGGTTCTGGATGAGGCAAAAAGGCTGCTGAACGCCGGATATCGTGAGATCATGATCTCCGGAGTCAATTTGCGGCAATACCATGCCTCCGGTCAAAATTTCTGGAAACTGCTGCGCTTCCTTGATTCGTCGCTCGCCCCCGAATGGGCGGGAAGAGCAAGGCTGCGCCTCAGCTCTCTCGAGCCGGCGCAGCTTACAGACGAAGGACTGGAAACGCTGGAATCCTGTCGGATGCTGTGTCCGCATCTGCATTTGTCCCTGCAAAGCGGAAGCCCCTCTGTTCTTGCCCGCATGGGACGAGAGCATTACGAACTGGAATATGTGGCGGAATGTCTTGAACGCCTGGGCAGATTCTGGCCGGTATTCGGACTCGGGGCAGATTTTTTAATGGGATTTCCGGGGGAGAGCGAAGCGGAAACGGAGGAAACGGAACGTCTGGCAGAGCGTTTGCCGTTTACCTATGCTCATGTTTTTCCCTATTCCATCCGTCCGGGAACAAAAGCCGCCTCCATGCCCGGCCATTTACCCCGGGCATTACGCCAGGAACACGCTGCAAGGGTGCGAAACATCATCCAAAACAAGCAGAAACAATTCATAGAACGGCAGGCCGGCCGTGCAATTATGTCTGTTGCCTTTGACGGAAGCGGGGGAAGACATGGACTTAATGAATATTATGTCTCCTGCGAGGTCAGAGACGGCAGAGTCTTGCCGGCAGGGCATGAACTGCTGACGGTTCGTCCGACAGGATACGACGCGGGGCGGATTTTTGTCGAACTTGTCTCTGGATGATAGTTGACGTATTTGTTGACCCGGCTGACAGGAGCCAGAGCCGCTGAAGCGGATAACAGATATACAGGCATAAGCAGAGGAAAACGGATCGATTTCTCTGGAGAGACAGGAATGACACTTTGCAGCATGACAGGCTACGGCCGTTCCCGGCGGGATGAGGCTCAATTTATTCAGCAATGGGAAATCCGAAGCGTTAATGGTCGATTTCTTGATTTAAAATGGAAACTTCCGTCCTGGACGCGCTCCTTTGAAGCCGTTTTTGAAAAAAAAGTGCGGACAGCGGCACAAAGAGGAAGAGTGGAAGTCAGTCTGCAGGTGTTGCCCAAATCCGGGATGAGCGCAGGCGGACATCTTGATACGGGCACGGCTGCCGCAATGCTTGCCGATCTTGAAGCTTTTGCCGCAGCCCGGGGAGATTCCTTCCGTCCTGATTATACGGCGCTGCTTTCCCTTCCCCATTTGTGGCAGATGGAATCGGAAAAAGATGAAGAAGAAATGGCGGCAGTGCTGGAGCAGGGACTGAGCGAGGCGCTTGAGGACTGGCAACGGGCAAGAATTTCCGAAGCCCGCGCTTTAAGCCGGGATATTGAACAGCGCATTTCCCAAATGACGGAATGGGTAAAAAAAATAGAGGTTCGCGCACCTGTCATTAAAGAAGAACGCTTTGCACTGGTTCGGGAACGGCTGGAAGAAGCTCTGAAGTCTCTGAATAAAGAACTGGACGAAGGGCGTTATCTTCAGGAAATCGTCATAATGGCGGATAAGCTTGACGTCAGTGAAGAACTGACGCGCCTTCGCGCCCATCTGGAGCGTCTGGGGGAATTATTGCGGGACGGCAGCGATGCGGGAAGAAAGCTGGACTTTACTCTGCAGGAATGTTTTCGGGAGATTAATACCTGCGGCAATAAAATTCAGGATGTCGCCGTTTCCCGCATGGTTGTGGATTTTAAAAATGAACTGGAAAAATGCCGAGAGCAGGTGCAGAATCTGGAGTAAGCATGCCCGGCCAATATCTGCTTAATATAGGCTTTGGTAATTTTGTGCTGGCTTCAAGGGTCGTCGCCATTGTCAACCCTTCTTCTTCGCCCATGCGTCGTCTGCGTGAAGACGCAAAAAACGAAGGCAGGCTTGTGGATGCATCTCAGGGGCGTAAAACCCGCGCCATTCTGGTGACGGATTCCAACCATGTGATTCTGTCCGCCATTTCGGCGGATACTCTTGGACAGCGCGTAAGCCAGATGCAGGAAGAATCAGGGAAGGAGGGAAACAGTGAAGGATGAACATCGGGAACGGTTTTCCCGAAAAAAGCGTGCCGGATTGCCTCTTATTGTCTGCGCTCCTTCCGGAGCCGGTAAAACAACATTGATTGGGCGTCTTCGCGAGGAATTTCCGTTGCAGTTTTCCGTCTCGTGTACAACGCGAGTTCCCCGCGCGGGCGAAGTCGACGGCAGGGATTACCATTTTCTGAGCAGGGAAGAGTTCATTGCGCAGCGGGACAGCGGGCTTTTTGCGGAATGGGCCGAAGTTCATGGTAATTTTTACGGTACGCCGTTGAAACCCCTGCGGGAAAGACTGGCATGCGGGGAAGACATGCTTTTCGACATAGATGTGCAGGGTGCGGCTCAACTGGCGCTTACCTTGCCCGAATCCCGCTTTGTCTTTATTTTTCCTCCTTCTCTTAAAGAACTGGAAGCAAGACTCCGCAAACGCGGAGCGGACAGTGAAGAATCCATTCTTTTGCGTCTGGCCAATGCCCGAAACGAAATCAGGCAAAGTCACTGGTTTGACGCCTGGATTATCAATGACGATCTTGATAAGGCCTATGACGAACTGCGCGCATTCTATCTTTCTTCGACGCTTGGCCCTGCGCTCAGGCCGGACGTCATACACTCGATTCTGAACGGAGTCTGATATGGCGGAGCTGATTGTTGCTCTTGATTTTGACGATGCCATCGAAGCCCTGGGCATGGCCGGAACACTGCGCGGACATGTCTCATGGCTTAAAGTAGGACTTGAACTTTTCATTCGCGAGGGGCCAAGAGTCATTCACTCGCTCAAGGGGCTGGGCTTCAAGGTTTTTCTGGATTTGAAGCTGCATGATATCCCCAATACCGTCAAAGGTGCCGCTCTTGCGGCGGCAGCTTCCGGAGCGGACATGATGACTCTGCATCTCTGGGGGGGAGAACGCATGTGCCGGGCGGCCGTCGAAGCCATGGCGGATCGGGAACAGCGGCCTCTTTTAATGGGGGTGACTGTTCTGACCAGTCTTGCAGAAGGGGAACTGCCGGGAACGTCCATGCCCCTGGCCGATCTTGCAAAGCTTCTTGCCGCCGATGCCTCCGCGTGGGGAATGAACGGTATTGTCTGCTCCGGACATGAGGTGCAGGAGATCAAAAAAGCCCATCCGGAGCTGTTGTGTCTGACGCCGGGCATACGTCTTGCCGGAGCCGGAGGGGACGATCAGCGCAGAGTGATGACTCCCGCACTGGCCGTCCGGAACGGATCAGATTTTCTGGTCGTGGGCCGTCCTATCACCAGGGCGGAGCAGCCCGCGGCCGTCGCCGATGCAATTCAGGCGGATATGTTGAGTGCGTAATGCTGGAGCAATACTATGAGTCAGGAAAAAAGTTCTCAGCCTGAAAAGGCAGCTAATGAAGTTCATCAGCACTTTCGCGGGGTGTTTTCATCCCAGGAACTGCGTAAGGTCGGCACGGGAACAACGACCAGAAAGACCGTGACGAAAACGTTCTGGTATGCGGAAGAAGAGCCGGACGGAAGACTCTATGTCCAGCCCATCAACAGCAATTATGTTCCTACCGGCAACAAAAAGTACATCACGAAAGATGAACTTCTTGCCAAATTTTCACCGGAGCCCGAATTCTATACGGAAACAGTCTACCCCAGTATGCGTCGCCTCAAGGAGACCATCGACCGGGCAGACAACGCAAGAAATAAGGGTGAAACCTTCAGCGCGGAATATGAATACGATAATGCCCTTGCCGTCGACGTTGACAACGTGCGGGCAAACTTCGGCATTGGTCTGACCTATCTCTCCCGTGGAGAAAAGGAAAAGGCTCAGAACATCTTTTCGCGTCTTGTGCAGCTTGACGGAGCTTTTGAGGAAGAACACAAGCACCTGTTCAATGAGTTCGGCATCAATCTGCGAAAGAACAAGATGTTCAACGAGTCCCTGGAGTATTACCTCCGGGCCCTGAAGCTGTCCAAGCATGACGAAAACCTGTATATCAACATTGCGCGGGTGTATCTGGAGCTTAAAGATATTCCGCACGTTGTGGAGTTTATAGGCAAGGCTCTTGCTCTTGCGCCGCAGAGCGAAGTTGCGCTCAAGTTCCAGTCCTGGCTCATTGCGCATAAGCTTGTTACGGAAGAACAGTGCAAGGCGGCAAAAGAATCTGCCGAAGCGGAAATGTCTTCAAATAATGCTGCAGACGAACAGAAGGATCCAAACGCTTCGTCCGATGCGGATGCTGCGAATGACGCCGCAGATGCTCCCAAGGATACGGAACAGCCGGAAACTTCAGCCGACGCGACGTTTCTTTCATGAAGAACTGGTATTACCGCCAACGCAGAGATGGAAAGCCTGAACCGCGGGAATGGGCCCGCGAACTGGGGGAAGTTTCTCCCCGCTTTGCATCTCTGCTCTGGCGTCGGGGCTTCAGTACGCCGGAAGAGGCAAATCGTTTTATGGAGCCTCTTTTGCGCAATCTCTCACGTCCCGACCTGTGGCCGGGTATGAAGGAAGGGGCCGGATATCTGGCTTCCGGCATACTTGCCGGACAGAAATTTGCCGTGTGGGGCGATTATGATGTCGATGGAGTCACCGCAACCGCCCTGGTATATCAGGTGCTTTCCCATTATGATATTCCTGTGACATGGCATTTGCCCGAGCGGCAGCGCGAAGGCTACGGACTGAATATTCCGGAACTGGAAAAACTGGCGGAGCAGGGCGTCAGGCTTCTGCTCACCGTGGATTGCGGTATTTCCGATCATGCCGCGGTTGCTCATGCCCGTAAGCTCGGCATGACCGTGGTGGTTTCCGACCACCATCTTCCTCCTCCCGAACTTCCGGAGGCGCATGCTCTCTGCAATCCCCAGCTTGCCGAATGCCCCAGTAAAGCACTTGCCGGAGTCGGCGTCGCCTTTTTTCTCATGGCCGAACTGAACAACCTTCTTGCCGACGCTCTGAAGAAAAAGCGTTTCGACATGAAGGAAGTGCTTGATCTGGTGGCTCTCGGGACCTTGGCGGATATGGTTCCTCTGGAAGGGGAGAATCGCATTCTGGTAAAAAAAGGGCTTGAGAGCATCGGCAGAGCTTCACGTCCGGGAATAAGCGAACTTAAGGCGGTGAGTAAATACGCACCTCTTGCCGAACTGGGGGCAGGGCAGGTTGTCTTCCATCTTGCGCCGCGCATAAATGCGGCGGGGCGCATGGCCGGCGCTCAGGAAGCCTTGAATCTTCTGTGTACAAAGGATGTCGTCGAGGCCCAGCAACGGGCACGCAGACTGAACGAGCTTAACGAGGAAAGGCGGCGCGAAGAAGAACAGATCCTTGCGGAAGCACTGGCGCAGGCTGAACAGAGCAAAGACGCCGGTCTGGTCGTCGCCGGGGAAGGGTGGAATCCCGGAGTCATCGGAATTGTCGCCTCCCGGCTTGTGGAACGGCACTATAAGCCGACGTTTGTGTTGTGCCGCGATGGTGACAGCCTCAAGGGATCGGGCAGATCCATCAAGGAATTCGATCTGTATGCAGGGCTGGCCTCATGCGCAGATGTTCTTGAAGGTTTCGGGGGGCATCGCATGGCCGCCGGCCTTCGTCTGCGTCCGGACATGCTGGATACCTTCAGATACCGTTTCAGTGAGGCCGTACAGGCGCAGCTGGGGACGGAGCTTCCCCTGCCTTCCTTGCTCCTGGATGGAGAACTTGATTTTGCTGCGGCCTCGGATTTTGTTTTTTTAAAGGAACTGGAGTTGATGGAGCCGTTCGGCATGGGCAATCCGGAGCCTGTCTTCTCCTCTCCTCCGTTGCAGATACGCCGCAGGACGCTTTTCGGGCCGCAAAAAAATCATGTCAAACTTGAATTGTATGATGAAAGCTGCGGTACGTCTCTGCATGCCAAGGTGTGGCGTCAGGCGGAAACTTTTCCTGCAAGTCTGGAAGGCACACGTATTCAGATTGCCTATACCCCGTCTCTTGACAAGTACAACGGCATTACGAACGTAGATATCCATATAAAGGATATAAAATTTCTGTAACTCTGCTCTCGTACCTGCCGCATTCCTTTAATTCTGGATGTCGGAGAATGCACGGATGCTCTGTTTCGATATCCAGAGGGAAAAATTTCAGGATTCCTTTTGGAGCGTTTTGCTCTCGAACATATCTGCCGGCCAGAACGCCGTGTTCCGGCCTGCAGGTTTCACGCTTCCGCCGGAGCTTGCCCTGTGGCTCATGCCCGTATGCCCTGCCGGTAAAGCACGACGCAGCCCTCCGACGGGAGACTGTGCCGCAAGTGCATTACGGCTGATTCGACGTTGTGGAGTAAACTCGTCTTGCCTGACTCCGGGAGCATTTTTGCAATGAAAATGCTTTGCCGGTGAAAACAGATACGGCACAGACGTGTCGTGCGGGCTGCCATGGCTCTGGACAGCTCGCACTGCAGTCTCTGAACGTCATGCGTTCAGTCAATGAAAAGGCTATTCCGCCCCGTGCCTGTCGGTGCTTTCCGCATCCAGCTGAAATACCTGACGTATGGTATTGATGGCCCGGATTTCGCGGTCATGCTTGCGGGCTTCGACAAAGCCCTGTTTAAGATAGTTAATGGGCGCATGATTGAAGCGTCGAACCAGCGAAGAAGCCATGATCTCCAGAGCTTCTCTTGTTTTTTCATCGACATTGCCCAGTCTGCGATAGGTCAGGGCAAGTTCTTCATGCATGATGTCTTCGCCGCGTTTTACCAGCTCCACGATGGTCGGCTGAAGTACCAGCGACTGAAGCCATTCGGAGAATGCCTCCGTCTCTTCGTCTACAATACGTTTGGCCTTGAGAGCTTCCGTCCGTCTCTGCGCCTGGTTTTCCTCCACAACTTCCTTGAGATCGTCAATGTCATAGAGGTAAACGTTATCCAGATTGTTGACGGCAGGCTCGATATCGCGCGGCATGGCAATGTCGATGAGAAACATGGGTCTGTTGCGTCTTTTTCGCAGTGCAGCGCGCACGTCTTCCGTCCGGATGATGGCTTCCGGAGCCCCGGTTGAGCTGATGACGATATCTGTTCTCGGTATAACCTCAAAAATGGATTCAAAGGCTATCGCTTCTCCTCCGATACGCTCCGCAAGCTCGCGGGCGCGCTCAAATGTACGGTTGGCAACGAGGACTCGGCGTATGCCTGCCTGAATGAGGTGCATGGCGGCAAGCTCGGCCATTTCTCCCGCGCCGATGAGCAGCGCCTCATGCTGCTGCATATCGTCAAATATTCTTTTGGCCAGTTCCACCGCAGCGTAACTGATGGAGACGGCGCTTGAGGCGACGGCCGTTTCCGTGCGTACTCTTTTTGCGACGGAAAAGGCTTTGTGCAGCAGGCGATTGACAATAAGCCCCGTACTGTGTGCAGCAGATGCTTTTCGATAGGCCGCCTTCAGCTGTCCGAGAATCTGGGGTTCGCCAAGCACCAGAGAGTCAAGGCTTGAAGCGACGGAAAAGAGATGTCTGACGGCTTCTTCGTCCTGATAATGATAGAGGTAGGGAGAGAGTTCTTCCGGCGTCTTGCCGCACACGGAACTCCAGCAGTTGATGACATGCTGGGCGCATTTTTCCGCCGGGCCGACGGCAAGAATTTCAACCCTGTTGCATGTGGAAAGAATGAGAGATTCGGAAACGGCATCGCACGGCTGAAGGGCCCATGTTTCCGGAGCGCAGAAATTTGTCAGGGCAAACTGCTCGCGGATTTCAACCGCAGCCGTGCGATGATTCAAACCTATAAGATGAATATTATAATCCATGATATTAAATCGGCTGAAGCTCAAAGGGTGAAGAGAAAAGCGTGCCGCGTGGGCAGAAGGAAATTGACCACCAGCAGGGAAAACAGAGAGGCTCCGAAAAGACCGAGAGCCATGAGAGCGGGCTTGCGTCCGCGCCAGCCGAGAGCCTGACGCTGATGAAAAAGCAGCGCGTAGAACGCCCAGATGACGATGGAAACTATTTCCTTGGGATCGCCGGAAAAAACACTTCCCCATGCCAGACGCGCCCAGGCAAAGCCGCAAATGACGCCAAGGCTGTAAAAGGGGAAGCCTGTCAGCGTGGCCAGTCCGTTGATGCGATCCAACGTGGTCATTGCGGGCAGATCGTTCCTCAAACCGGAGAGCGCAGCCTTGGCTTTGAGCTTTTTCTGCTGCCAGAGAAAGATGACCGCCGCCCCGGCCGCAACGGTGATCAGACCGAGTCCTATGGAAACGCTGATAAGATGCAGCGTAAATATGGGGCCCGTCATGGCCTGTGTGCTGCCGATGCCGTTTGTACCGGACAGCAGGGCGACCATGAGCAGAATGAAGGCGACCGGAGGAATAAAAAGGAGTTGTACCGTTGTTTTCTGCCATTGCCACATAATGACGCCGATTCCGACAAAGGCCCAGGACAGCGGCAGCAGATACCAGCTTCGGCCTGTGCTTTCCCATGCGCCCGACATTACTGCGGCCAGAAGGACGCTATGGATGGCAAAGGCGGCCAGACTGATGACGGACGCGGCTGTTTTTGCCCTGCTGTTGCACCCGATATATCCGGCAAGAAGCGCGACAGAGGCGACGGCATAAAGCAGAAGGGTCAGAAGAAAAAGGACTTCAGTCCAGTCCATTCAACAACTCCTTGAGTGAGGTGTGGAGAGCAGGGGGAACAACGGCCTGTATCATGCGCAGAACGTCCGCATATTCCCCCGTCTTCACAGCAGTGTGAAATGCGCTCCGAAATTCCGGGGCGCTGAGTTCCCTGAAAATTCTGGCATTATTTTCACTTCCGAGCCCTGCGCCGAGAAGGAGGGGGCGCAGTTTTTCCAGAAAACGCGCCTGCGGAACATAGCCCTCACCAAGCCAAGTTTCAAGATCCTGCCGCATGACTCTGGCAAGCGCCGGACTGGCTCCTCCTGTGGAGAGCGCGACGGTCAGGGGAGCTTTTTCAATACAGGAAGGGATGATGAAGGTTCCTTCGCGTGGAGCGTCGATACTGTTGCAGGGCAGATTTCTGGCACGACATGCCGCAGCGACAGTCTTGTTGACCTCCCTTGAGGAAGTGCAGGCAAAAATCAGCGTTTTTCCGTCAAGATCTCCTTCAGAGAAGGTGCGCTGTTCAAAACGGACATGCGGACTTTCAAAATTTGCGCTGAATACGGAGGGTGCAACAAAGGGATCGAGAACAAGCAGATCGTCAACTCCGCACTCCAGCAATGTGGCAATTTTGCGGCGTCCTACCTGGCCTGCGCCGATTACAAGACACCTGGCCTGTGTCAGATCAAGAAAAAGTGGATAATAACGCATTTGCGTTGTATAGCATGGCCCATTTGTAATGGGAAGCGCACAGAAGCGACGCTTGCCCACATCAGAATTTCGGGATACTTTATGCCATGAAGAAACAGCTTATTCTCCAGCTGGCGCGTTTTGGTGATATTATTCAAAGCAAGCGTCTGGTTCTTTCCCTTCTGGCAGAAGGGGAAGTCCATATATGCGTGGATCGGAGCCTGGCGGAGTTGGCCCGTCTTGTATATCCGTATTGCGGGATACATGCCCTGCCTGCGCACGGCTGTGACGCCCGGACTGTCCTGACGGAAGGACGGACAGTTCTCGAGGAACTTCGGAACGAACACTTCGATACGGTCTATACATTAAATAATGCCGGGTTATGTAAAAGTGTCGCAACCATGTTTCCTCACGAAATCGTCAGAGGCTATTCCATGTATGACGGACAGGCCCTGCGTTGTCGCTGGATGCGTATGGCCTTTCGCTGGATGAGACATCGCCGCTGCTCTCCGCTTCATATTTCGGATTTCTGGGCTTCTCTTGCCCCGAATCCCTGCCCCCCCTCGCAGGTTAATCTGGATGCTTCTCCCGGAGGAAAGGGGCTCGGCGTTGTTCTTGCAGGGCAGGTTATCCGGCGTTCTGCGCCTCCTGAGATACTGGCGCAGCTGATACGCATACAGGTCGACCGCCTTGGAGGTACTGATAAAGTTCCCGTCTATCTGTTCGGAACCTCTCGCGAACATGCGGCGGCGCGCAGTCTCAAACGTCTTCTGCCCGGCGCCATTGTCGAGAAGTGTCAGGATCTCACCGGAAAAACGGACTGGGCCGCTCTGAAGGACGCACTTACGGGGCTGGATCTTCTGCTCTCCCCCGATACCGGAACCGCACACTTTGCCGCACACCTCGGAGTTCCTGTTCTCGGGCTTTATTGTTCGTCTGCCTGGGCCTGGGAAACCGGGCCTTATGGGGCAGGACATACCGTTCTGCAAGTTGCTCCGGCCTGCGCTCCCTGTGTGGAAAGCTCCGAATGCGAATATGGGGCGTCCTGCCGCAATGCCTTTTCCGAAGCTGCGCTTCTGGCCTATCTTGCCGGACACGGACGCCCTGAAAAGCTTGTTTCCGGAGCTGTCCGGATTTTATCCTCTGTTTTTGATGAAATGGGGCAAACCTGGAAAGACCTGTTCGGCGCGCCCGGGCGCGACGCAGAACTGCGCGGAGCATTAAGAACGCAGCTGGCGGAGTATCTCGGAATCGGGACTTCGCGCGGAACCGGTTCCGCGCAGTCCCTGTACAGGGAAGAAGACTGGGTGTTCCCTCCCATTATGCCCTGAATGCGTCGTCACGATACGGAAAAGGTATACATGCCCCGCATGATTATGGATAACACCTGTAAAGCCTGATTCAGTTTCCTGTCTCAGAAAAGGACATACCGTATGGAACAGCCTCTGCGCATTCTTGTTGTTCTGCCCCTGTACGGAGGCTCTCTTCCCATTGGTCGTTATTGCGCCGCGGCTCTCGGCGATCTCGGTCATGTGGTGGATGTTTTTGAGGCCCCTGCGTTTTACGAGGCTCATACAGCCTTGCGGAAACTGCGGGTCAACGAAAACAGAGTGGAACAACTGGAGGCATCTTTCCTCAATCTTCTGGGGCAGGCTGTTTATGCCCGTGTGGAACATTTTCAGCCGGATCTCGTGCTTGCTCTTGCGCAGGCTCCCATGAGCAGGCAGCTTCTTCAACGTCTGCGGAAGGATGGCATTCCAAGCGCGATGTGGTTTGTTGAAGATTACCGGATATTTTCCTACTGGCGGGTTTTTGCGCCTCTGTATGATTTTTTCTTTGTTATTCAGAAAGAGCCCTTTCTTTCCCTGCTGAAGGATGCGGGAGTTGCAAATGCCATGTATCTTCCCATGGCGGCTTTGCCGGAATTTCATAAAAAGCTGGAGCTGACACCGGCCCAGCGTCATGAATACGGCTCCGATTTATCCTTTCTCGGGGCAGGCTATCCGAATCGGCGCGTGGCTTTCCGCGCTTTGCTGCATCGTGATTTTAAAATATGGGGTTCGGACTGGGAAGGAGACGCTCTGCTGGCGTCGCGTGTCCAGAGAGGGGGGGCGCGCACCAGTGCGGAAGAATCCGTACTCATTTATAACGCCGCAAAAATCAACATCAATCTGCATTCCTCTCTCAAGGCGGATTCCATAGTCAGCGACGGAGATTTCGTAAATCCGCGAACCTTTGAGCTGGCCGCTATGGAAGCTTTTCAGCTTGTGGACAGGCGCTCCCTCATGCCGGAACTGTTTTGTCTTGAAGGGGATAAGGCGGAACTTGCCGTTTTTTCCAGCCCGGAAGAAATGGAACAGGCCATTGATTTTTATCTGGCTCACCCGCAGGAACGGGAAGCCGTTGCGAAAAGAGGCCGGGAACGCGTGCTTAAGGAGCATACGTACCAGCACAGAATGAGAGCCATGCTTGATTTTATCAGAGCGCGCCGTACGGACTGGCCGACGCCGCGTGCAACATACGAATGGCCGAAGGAGCTTTCCGCTGAAATGCGGAAAGACATCGCCGCGCTTCTCATACGTCTGGGATTGCCGGAACAGGCTTCCTTTGATGATGTCATAGCCAGACTTCGTTCTCAGAGTGGAGAACTGGACAGCCTGGAAGCGGGGTTACTGTTTCTTGATGAATGGCGCAAACAATACTCATGAGAAGAGTTTTCGTCCGGAGGAGGGACTTCGCGGGCTTGATCGAAACGGAGCCCTGCTTGCGCTGCGCGTGCGGAGCTTTGTGAAAGAGGAATTGGGCGTTGACTGGCAGGGAAAAAGGCTCCTGCTGGCCTTTTCCGGAGGGCTGGATTCTACGGCGCTGCTTTGTCTGCTGCTGGCTTTGCGTCCTCTTGAACGATTCCATGTATTTGCCGCACACCTCGATCATGGTCTCCGTCCGGAAAGCGGGCAGGACGCCGCGCATGTCCGCAGGCTGTGCGCAGCATGGGGTGTTCCTCTTCATGAACATAAGGAAAATATCCGGATATGGGCAAAGCAGGAAGGAACGGGAGAAGAAGAGGCAGGACGCACCGCGCGCAGAATGTTTTTGCGTGAAACGGCAAAAGCTGTTCAGGCTGACTGGGTTCTGCTGGCCCATCATGCCGACGATCTTGCCGAAGATATTCTCATGCGCCTGATACGCGGAACAGGATGGCCTGCCCTGGGCGGCATGCGCGGATGTGACCCGACATCGGCTCTTCCTTTGCTGCGTCCCCTGCTTATGGAAGAAAAATCCACATTGCGCAGCCTGCTGGAACGCCATGGCATCCCCTGGCGTGAAGACGCCACCAATTCGGAACGAATCGGCCGCCGCAATCGTATCCGCCTTGATGTTATGCCGCTTCTGAAGGCGGAAAATCCTTCCTTTCTTGATTCAGCACGTCGACTCTGGCGATCCGCCCGACAGGACGAACTGTTCTGGCTTGCGCATCTGGAAGAGCTGTTTGAAAAGGCGGAGCCTGCAGATGGGGATGGGATTCTGCTGCGCAGGGAATTTCTGCAGAATTTGCCGGAAAGCGTCCGCCTGCGCTGGTATCTGCATGTTCTGGACAGCTTGAGAAACTCTCAGAATGTCGGCAGCAGGGGAGGGCAGAATCGTCATTCGGTTCTTTTAGCTCTAGATCGGGCTTTACGCGAAAAACGTCACGACAGGCGTTTTCAGTTCGGCGGGGGGCTGGAAGCAGAACTGTTCCCGGGCGGGATCGTCTTCCGCCGTGTGCGGCCCGACAGAACATGATCTCAGACCAGCGGAAATTCCATTCGGATGACGGCTCCGCCTTCCGGGGCATTTTCCGCCACGATACTGCCCCCATGATCCTGTACCAGTGCCCGGACGATGGAAAGACCAAGCCCCGTGCCGCCCTGTTTGCGTGAATAATACGGCTCGAACAGTCTGGCGGCGTCTTCTTCAGGCAGTCCCGGGCCGTTATCTTCTATTTCAACGTACAGATTTTCCTGTTTGGAATCCAGATATGCCCGAATGACAACCCTTGCTCCCGCCTGTGCCTGTTCCCCCCCCAGAGCTTCTGCCGCGTTCCCCATGAGATTGAGCAGGACGCGGTGCATGGCCTCCGAGTCCAGCGGCATGTCCGGAAGGGGAGAAGGGATATCCAGCTGCCAGTCAATCCGCGGATGACTGGTGCGGAACATCAGTACGAGTTCTTCAAGTAAAGGATAAAGATTTCCTGCGCTCAGGCTGACTTCGGGAATGGCGGCAAAGGAAGAAAATTCCGCCACCATACTCTGCATTCTTTCAACTTCCTTGACAATCAGCCCTATTGACTGCGCAAAGGCCGGATCGTTGATTCTGGATGAAAATTTCCGCTCCAGACGTTGCGCCGAAAGTTTGATCGGCGTCAGCGGATTTTTTATCTCGTGTGCAATGCGTTTTGCCACTTCCTGCCATGCTGCAAAACGCTGCATGCGGGCAAGTTCGGTAATGTCTTCAATAACGGCAACAACGCTGCTGAACTCGTCGCTGTCCTCTATTTGTCCCGGAAGAACAACGACATGAAGCAGAAGCTTCCAATGACGCCCGCCGCGGACGAAATCCAGACCCTGCTGCCAGGGACGTTCAGGGTGTCTCCGTAAGGATTCGTACATGGAATGGAGCAGTCTAGCATATTCCGGCTGGAGTGAAAGCGAAGGATTTTTTCCCTTCCAGCGTTTTGCATTGGTTGCAAATATGGTGCAGGCGGCCTTGTTCATGGTCTGGATATTGCCGTGAGCGTCAAGCGTAACGACGCCTGTGGCAATATTTTCCAGAACGGTTTCAATATATTGGTTTCTGGCTTCAAGAATACGGCTGCGTTCTTCAAGAAGCGTATTGAGATTGGTCAGACGTTCGCGGCTTTCCTTGACGTCCTGCGCCATGCGGTTGAATGAGGCGACAAGCTGGCCCAGCTCGTCTTTTCCCGAATCCTGGACAGGATCGTCCAGTTCTCCCCGCGCAAGTTTGACCGTCCCGCGCGACAGCGCAAGAATAGGCTCCGTAAGCTGTCGGGAAAGGCGGAAGGCAACCCATACCGCACCGAAGATAACGACCAGGCTCAACAGCCCCAGCACGAGGGAAAAGGAAAGCCGAAGCGGACGCTTCAGGTTTTTCAACTGGCTGTATTCCTCAAAACCCTGACTGATTTTTTCAAGTTCGGTCAGGAGTCCCTTGCCTATGGTTTCCGCAGTCACCAGAAAAAGCCCTTCAGAACCAGGTACAGGTATGCTGCACAGTACATAGTCCCCTGAAGGTTCCGACCACAGAACGGAATCGAAGCCTGTGCGTGAAGTCTGCTCCCAGTTGAATCTTCTTCTGGCGTTCTGCCATACGGGGATGAAGCTTTCTTGCGCATGCCAGTGACGTTCTACATAGGTGGGAGGGCTGGAAGGCACACGCTGAATGAAGCCTACAAGCACAAGACCGCTTTGCCGCTGGTGACGGATGAGCAGTTCGTCATATCGAGTACTGTCCGGAGGAAGGTTTCGCAATTCTTCCAGCAGAATTTCCGCATTGGTGTGAAGCCGTTCCGCAGCAGCCGCATAAAAATTCTGTCCTATTTGCAGCGCGGCCTGCATGGAATTTTCAACCTGTGATTTAAACCAGTAATCAACGCTGGTGACCACAACACGGTTGGCCGCAAGAAAAATAATTAAAACGGGGACAAATGATATGGAAATGAACGCAAGCACCAGACGCGTGCGCAGACGTGAACCGAAAATCTTTCTTTTGCGCTCAAGAAAAAGTTTGACGACGCTGCGGGAAACAAGAAAAAGCACCACCAGCATCAGAATAATATTGATGTTGAGCAGTACCATGAATATCCAGGAGTCGCCTTCAAGGTAGGCAAGCTGCCACCATGAGCTGATGATGACAATCAGAACGGTGATCAGGGCTGCCGTCAGTTCGATGCGTCGGCGACGAAGCTCCCGTGCTTTCTGCTCTTCGGGCGAACGTCGGGTCTCTTCCTCCGGAGGAAGAGAAAGGCTGTCATCCTGAGGGATGCCGGGCCTCTTTGTTATTTTCATGGTATCATCCGGGAGTATAGGGTATTGTATGTCTTTTTGTGTCACAGGAGGCAGCGGCTGGCAAGTCGCGCTTTAGCGTATTTTGCTCCTGAAAATATCTGCTACCCAGATCTCTGCATTCCAGATTCCAGGATTCACTCTGCCGTCCATGCCTGCACCTCCTGCGGACGACAGACGCGGCCCTGCGGGCGGCCGAGGGGACTGCCCCTCAAGTATCTTGAGGCTCCGGCATCACAGTGTCGTCTCGCATCACTTGCGTCCGGGAGCAGTTTCAAAATAAAAATGTTCCAGCTCTCCTTGCTGCCGGAGGAATTGAAGACCTGTCCTGACGGAAAAGACATATCCCTTCAAAAAAAAATAACCTGACCATGGATGCCCATGCTCAGGTTATCGTGTTTAACTTTCTGTATATAGAATATATCAGGAGGCGGAACCCTGTTCGGAAGCGGCAGTATCCTGAGCAGAAGGCTGCTGTGCAGCTTCCTGAGGAACAGCGGCCGGGGTTTCCGTTGCCGGAGCTGCTTCCGTCGCAGCTGTTGCGGCCGGGGTTTCCGTCGTGGCTGCGGGGGCAGGAGTTGCAGCAGTCGTATCAGCGGCCGTCGCAGGTGCTGCGGCCGGGGTTGTTTCCGCAGGAGTTTCAGCGGCAGGAGCCGGGATTTCCTCAAACTGGATATCAATAATCGAAGACCCCTGATCATTCATGGGACGGGTCATCAGATTGTATCCAAGAGATGTGGCAATGAACAGTACGGCAAGAAACGTTGTCAGTTTGACAAGGACGCCTCCTGCTCCGGTGCTGCCGAATACCGAGGAATTGCCACTACCGCCAAAAATTACGCCCATACCTTCACGCCCGGACTGCAGCAGTACCAGAATAATCAGTACAACGCAGACAATGACATGAAGCGTCAGAATAATGGTCTGCACAACAAACTCCTTAACAAGGTCAGGCCGTGACGATCCTGCTAAAACTTTCAGCCTGTAAAGAAGCACCTCCTACCAGTACACCGTCCACATTGTCAAGGGCAAGAATTGAATGTGCATTCTCCGGTTTGACGCTTCCGCCATACAAAACAGGGATTTCGCGCGTTGTTTCGAAATGTTTTTCCAGCAGCTGATTCAGCAGGGCATGCGCTTCCTCTATGTCGGCAGAACTTGCGCTTTTCCCCGTTCCTATGGCCCATACCGGCTCGTAAGCTACTGCCAGATGCGGCATTGCTTCTTTTTCGATGCCTTCCAGCGCAAGGGAAATCTGGCGTTGCAGAACCCCGGCAAGGGCTCCCTGTTCCCGTTCCTCCAGCGTTTCTCCTACGCACAGCATGACATTGAGTCCTGTTTGCAAGGCCAGACGAACCTTGCGGCCTATGAATTCGTCGCTTTCCCCCAGCAGGTGCCTGCGTTCGGAATGTCCGATCAGCACCCATGACGCCCCGCTGGCAAGGATCATGGCAGGGGAAATTTCTCCGGTAAAGGCGCCTTCCATGGCCGGATACATATTCTGTGCGCCGACATGGCCTCCATGGAGGGCGCGCATTGCCTCGGCGCTGGCCTCCAGCGCGGTGAACGGGGCAAAAACGAGAACCTCCCGCCCCTCGGGGCTGCGGTTTCCCAGCAGTTCGGCCAGAAGCAGAAGGGTGTCTTTTGCTTCGGCAGAGGTTTTATACATCTTCCAGTTTGCAGCCATCAGCCTGCGCATGTAAAACCCACCTGTTGAAAGAGTTGATAATCTTTTGTTGAAACAGATTGTGACGTACAGCGCGTGGCTGTCATACCGTTGTCCCTGCACGGATATTCTCCGGCGTGTCCACCCGTATCAACCGTATTTCCCTGGCCAGTCCGGTCTCGTCGTCTATATCAAGAAAGGCTCCATTAAGCGAGGCCTGTCCGACCGCAGCCTTGAACGACGCCGGACGTTTTGTCAGAAAGCGTTCAAGGGTAATGGAGGCATCCATTCCCAGCGAGGAAACCTCGACTCCACACATTCCGAGATCCGTCAGATAGGCTGTGCCCTTGGGAAGAATCTGCGCGTCGGCACACTGCACATGAGTGTGTGTGCCCAGTACCGCGCTGACCATACCGTCCAGCGCAAGCCCCAGAGTCTTTTTTTCGCTTGTGGCTTCGGCATGAAAATCAATCAGCCTGATTTTTGTGCCGCTATTTTTATTCAGATCCTCGACCCAGTCGAAAGCTGCCTGAAAAGGACAGGGCAGGGGGGTCATGTAGGTCAGACCCTGAAGATTGCACAGGGCAATCTCCCGACCGTCGGCAAGCGTATAAACGGCGTGCCCGTGTCCCGGAGCGTCCGGATAGTTTTCCGGCCGCAGTACACGCTGATCGCTGTTCAGACGCGCATAAAGTTCACGATGTTTCCATATATGATTTCCCCCTGTGACGGCATCTATGCCGCAGGAGAGAATTTCATTCAGCGTATCGGTGGTCAGCCCGATCCCACCCGCGGCGTTTTCACCGTTGGCAAAGGCAAAATCAATGGCCAGCTCCTGGCGCAGCAGAGGAACGTGTTTTTTCAATGCCGCTCTTCCGGGCTTTCCGACCACATCTCCCAGGGCAAGTATTCTCATTCGGACTCTCCTCACACTGTCTCGGAAGAATATTTTTTCCCCTGAGAATACATCAGATTCTTCAAATAGAGGACGGCGGAACGAAGCTCCGGCGTATCCGGCAGATTGCTGAGAACCTTCTCCATATCTCCGCGTTTTTGCAGTTCTTTCCAGGTAGCGGCAAAGTGCAGTTCATGCATCCAGGTTCCGAGCAGCAGGCGAAAGTCGTTGACATAATGAAGCTCTCTGTAGGATACGACACGTCCGGCAAGTACGCATTGCACCACTTCCGGCGAACACAGTTCCGGACTGTCTTTGACATGAAGAAATACCGCATCGTTTTCCGGAAGGGCCTGAGAAAAATGCGATACCATGATGGAGATGATGTCCAGCTTGTCGGCATCACGCACCATATCCGTCACGAGACGCGCTTCAGGGAGCAATTTTGCAGGCAGAGAGCTTTTGTTATGCAGCAGAACGGCTGTCTGAACAAGGGAACGTACTTCTTTTTCTTCGCCGATCAGAAAATGTTCTTTTTTTAATGTGTCGAGACTGAGCCTCGCATGGTTGACGGACAAGGCGTCTGCAAAAGTTCGATACTGCCGGTACTGGGGAAAACGTCCGCAGTCATGATACAACGCGGCGAGCAGTCCGGCTCTGGCAATATTTTCCGAAAAATGTTCTGATTGAACAATGCGCTTTGCATGATCAAAAACACGAAGGGAATGAACTTCCTTCAGGCGGAGAGGTGCATCCTCCTCCTTTGCGGTAATAAAAGAGGCTGCATAGTGACGAAAAAGCGAGCAGTGTTCTTCCAGAGAAAGACGATGTCCGGGAGCGGGAGAAATATCGCGCGCCGGAGGATAGTGCATATCAAGCTGGAAACGTTCTTCCTTCCATTGACGTTTTAGCTTTTCTTCCGAACGGATACGCTGATTTTCCTCATCCCACTTCGGGTCACGGAACAGGCCCCGCGGCCCGTACAGCACACGCAGAAGCAGCGCAATGGCCCCCATGAGAACAGCCATGACGATATATCCGCCCCATCGGCTGTTCATGATATCTTCGATCATACGACGCTCCTTAAAAACAGGGGGCTGATGATACCTGTCCCCATTGTGCAGCGCAAGAGGGGGCATTCTCCCGCCGCAGCTGAAGATTGTGCCTGAGTGTGGCTTATGCTACTCTTGCCGGCGTTCGGGAATTGAAATCTGCTAATGGGAAATTTGTTCATGTCCGAATTTGTTCACCTGCATTGCCACACAGAATACAGTCTGCTGGACGGAGCAATACGAATCGAAGACCTGTGCAAAAAAGCCAAGGACTTCGGCATGCCGGCCGCAGCCATTACCGATCATGGAAACATGTTCGGGGCAGCCTATTTTTACAATGCCTGCCACGATGTGGGGATTCATCCCATTATGGGGTGCGAAGTTTATGTCACCCGCGATCACACCGACTGCACTTCCGAGTTCGCCAGGGTGCGTCACCATCTTATTCTTCTTGCCCAAAACAATATCGGATATCAAAACCTCCTGCATCTTGTAAGCAAGAGCTGGCTTAAGGGCTTTCACTACAAGCCGCGGGTGGATAAGGAGATTCTGCGCCGTCACAGTGAAGGGATAATTGCGCTTTCCGCCTGTCTCGCCGGAGAAATTCCGCGTACTTTGCTGGGAGAAAATCGTTTTATCCCGGGAGGCGGGACCTTTGAAGACGCCATTGCATTGACGAAAGAATATTCCTCCATTTATCCGGGACGCTTTTATCTCGAAGTCCAGTCCAACACCCTCCCGCAGCAGGGCAGGCTCAATGAAAAATTGCTGGAACTGGCGGACGCAACAGGGCTTCCTCTGGTGGCGACCAATGACTGCCACTATCTCGAAGCGGAGGATGTGGAAGCACACGATATCCTTCTCTGCATCCAGACTCAGGCAAAAGTGGATGATGCAAAGCGCATGAGATTTGACGCCAAAGACTTGTACTATAAGTCAGCGGAAGAAATGCAGGTTTCCTTTTCTCATGTTCCGGAAGCCATTACCAATACGCTTAAAATAGCGGAACTGTGTGCCGGGCTGGAAATCCAGATGCACGCGCCCCCTTACCATTTTCCCGTGTATGATTTGCCGGAAGGCATGACGCTGGATCAGGAATTCTGCCGTCTGGCACGGGAGGGGCTTGAACAGAGGCTGCGCAAACATCCCGACAGAGAGAAGATTGATCCGGCCGTTTATCGGGAACGCCTGGAAATGGAACTCAAGGTCATCTGCGACATGGGCTTTCCGGGATATTTTCTCATTGTGCAGGACTTCATCAACTGGGCAAAGAACAACGGCATTCCCGTAGGGCCGGGACGCGGTTCGGCAGCCGGTTCCGTTGTGGCCTGGTCTTTGCGCATTACCAACCTTGATCCTCTGCCGTATCATCTTTTCTTTGAACGGTTCCTGAATATTGAACGTATCAGCATGCCTGATATCGATGTGGACTTCTGCGAAGACAGGCGGCTGGAAGTTCTTGAATATGTCACCCATAAATACGGCAAAAGCAAGGTTTCACAGATTGCGACCTTCGGAAAAATGAAGGCAAAGGCCGTGGTACGGGATGTCGGCAGGGCGCTGGGCATGTCGTTCAGCGATACGACGCGCATCGCCAAGCTTATACCGACGGATCTCAAAATCACGCTCAAGAAAGCTCTGGCCGAAGTGCCGGAACTTGCCGATCTGTATAAGAACGACCCTGCCATCAAAAAACTTTTCGACATTTCCATGCGTCTGGAAGGTCTGTCCCGTCATGCCTCTACCCATGCGGCAGGCGTTGTGGTGGCGGATCTGGACATGGATGACTATTTGCCGCTTTTTAAAGGGAAAAAGGACGAACTTGTTGCCCAGTTCGACATGAAAAATGTGGAAAAAGTCGGTCTGGTCAAGTTCGACTTTCTTGGGCTTCGCACGATGACGCTCATCCATCGTGCGCTGGAGAATATTGAAAAGCAGGGGAAGGAAATTCCCGATCTCGACAATCTCCCGCTGAACGATCTGAACGTTTACGATCTGTACACCAAAGGAGATACCGACGGCATCTTTCAGGTGGAAAGCACCGGCATGCGCAAATATCTGCGCATGCTCAAGCCCAACTGTTTTGAAGATCTCATAGCCATGCTGGCACTGTATCGTCCGGGACCGCTCAATTCCGGCATGGTAGATGAGTTCATCAAACGCAAACACGGGGAAATCGAAGTAACCTATCCTCTTCCAGAACTGGAAAACTGCCTGAAGGACACCTACGGTGTGATCGTCTATCAGGAACAGGTGATGCAGATTGCACAGATCACGGCAAAATATACGCTGGGAGGTGCAGATCTGCTGCGCCGGGCCATGGGCAAGAAAAAGCCGGAAGAAATGGCCAAGCAGCGCGGTATCTTCCTGGAAGGCGCACTCTCGCGCAACGTTCCGGAAAACAAGGCAAATGAAATCTTCGATCTGATGGAAAAGTTTGCCGAATATGGATTCAACAAGGCTCACAGCGCAGCCTACGCCCTTATTTCCTATCACACCGCATACCTCAAGCTTTACTTTAAGGTTGAATTCATGGCGGCCCTGTTGAGTTCGGAAATAGGGAATCAGGACAAAATCTTGAAATATATTGCCGCATGCCGCGATATGGGAATCGAGGTTCTGCCGCCGGATGTGCAGCGCAGCTACCGGGCCTTTTCAGCATACGGAGAAGCTATCATCTATGGCCTCGGCGGAATCAAGAATGTGGGCGACGAAGCCATAAACGAAATCATCAATGCACGGACTCAGGGGGGAGAGTATAAATCCCTGCTTGACCTCTGCATGAGAGTCAATCTGCGCAAAGTCACCAAACGTGTTCTTGAAAGTCTGATAAAAGGCGGAGCCTGCGACTGTTTCGGCGTCAGCCGTGCGGGACTTCTTGCCGGGCTTGATCTGGCGGTATCCCGGGCGCAGAAGAAACAGAAGGAGAAACTTTCCAGCCAGGTATCCTTGCTGAGCCTTGCCCCTGTTCGGGAAGAACGACCTTTGGTCGGGCTGGGCTTTGACTGTCCGGAAAAAGACATGCCAGAATGGAATGATGATCAACGTCTTGCTTTTGAAAAGGAATCCCTCGGCTTTTATCTGACGAGTCACCCGTTGCAGCCGTTTCGCCGCGACATGCAGCGTCTTGGCCTGAACACGCTGGAAGACATACGCGATGCCCGGGGGCAGGTTCGCGTAGGGGTGCTTGTGACGGCCATTCGTGAGATAGTCACGAAAAAAGGGGAAAAAATGGCCTTTGTCCAGATCGAAGACCTTACCGGACACGGCGAAGTCATCTTCTTCCCCAAGACCTACGCATCCCTGCGGGAAATTCTCAATGCGGATCGGGCACTGATAGAGCTGACCGCAACTGTGGATCAGAAAGAAAACGAAAACGATTTTGACGAAGATGAGGAGATGGAGGACAGCGCAAGAGAGGTCAAGCTTCTGGGAGATTCTGCAAGACCTCTGCTGGATGCCTGCGCAGAAAGCGAACATCCTGTCCTGATTCCGTATCCTCCCCACTGTACAAGTCAGAAAGACGTGCTGGAATTTCAAGCCATACTGGAAAAACATAAAGGCGGATCACAGGTTCAGATACACTTCACAGTTGACGGAAAATACTGTGTCATGGAACTGGATTCCCGCTGGAGAGTGCAGTCCGGCCCGCAATTTCACAAAGATATTGATGAGTGGGTGAAAAGCCGGCAACCCGAGAAAATTTGAGACGGAGAATGAAGGTGAAAAAGTCTGTCTGGTATCTTACTGTGCGAGAAGAATTTTCTGCTGCGCACGCATTGCGGCACTATCAGGGAAAATGCGAAAACATGCACGGCCACAATTATGGAGCCGAGCTTACAGTACGGGGTGAGAAGCTGACCCCCGATACGGAACTGGCCATGGATTTTGCGGAGTTGAAAAAGCTGTTCCGGAGTGTTCTGGCGGAGCTTGATCACCGGGTGCTGAATGAAACTGCACCATTTGACGCTATAAACCCGTCCTCTGAAAATCTTGCCAGATATATCTGGAAAAAAATGGCACCCTTTCTTGCAGAGTCTCCTGTGGAGCTTTACAGCGTAACCGTCAGCGAAAAATCGACGCAATCGGCTACCTACCGAGAAGAGTAGGGGGGAATTGAGTCCGCCGCCTATCGGGAACGCCTGAAGATGGAACTCAAATTCATCTGCAACACGGCTTTTCAGGATATTTTCTCACCTTGCAGGATTTCATCACCTGGGCAAAGTACAACATACTTCCGTCTGGCCGGGGCGCGGCTCGGCGGCTGATACGGAAAGAAAATGGCTTCGTGCCGGAAAATTCGGCAACGGAGCAAGAAACTACGGCAGAACACTGCCGATGGCATCCCCGAACTCAAGGGCGCTGTCCGGCACGACGGAAGACCCAGGTACGGTATCTGTCTCAGGGTTGAGCGCAGCCCAGGCAAACCAGAAGGCATATATGCCGAATTTTTCAGCCATGGATGCGCCTTTGAGATTTCCCTCCACACATTGCCCCTGCGCGTTCCATACGCTCCTTGTCATGATGTCCTGAATCTGACCGTCCCGCCAGGCAAAAAGGGCAGGGGGCTTGCCGTCCCAGATATTGCGGACAAATATACGGGCAACATCAAGATCTGCATCGTACAGGGCGACGAGAGGAACAAGGCCGGAGAAAAAGTTCACGACTTTTTGTTCCCGCACATAATTTACGTCAATCGCTATGAGATTTTTTTCTATTTCAAGGCCGATTATCTGAGTTTTCGGATACATGCGGCTGTCTAAATTCTGGATCGGGTATACTATCCTTTCGTCGTTATAATAATTCTTTTCAGAAATAAGATAGGTTCCATAAGGATCCCTGTTATAATCTCTGAAGCCTCCGCGCGGCGTCTGCATTATTTTAACATTTTCCACGTCCCGATACACTTCACGGGCATATTTCCATGTTGTCCAGTAGCAGGGGAGGATATTCAGTCCAGTGCCCTTTAAAGGGCCGTCAAAGGCCATACCCCAGATTTGCGACCACAAACTGCCGGTATTGCGATCTATCATGATGCTGTTGCTATTAAAAAGACGCCCGTCAGGATCAAAAATCAGATTCTGCTGATCCGCTCTCGCATAATAAACAGCAAGTGCACCGCTGATGGGAGAATAGGAAATGCAATAAGGTTCTCCCTTAATCACTTCGTTTACGATTTCGTGCCATACCAGTATCTTCTGCGGATAAATATGAACCGCATCGGGAAGAGGCACAATAAATACCGGCTCATTGGGATCAAGGCTCATCAGAGCCTCATTCATGGGGATTATCTCATAATTATTGATAGAGGGGATATCCCCGTAGCCTATGCCGGTTTGAGTGAGCATGTCCGGAATATTTTCCAGATCCGCCATGCTTCGCGGCAGCGCATGAGCGGCCGGACGCGGCATGAACAGGGCAGCGGCACATGTAATCGCAGCCAGAACTTTATATATGTTTGTCATAGGTACGACCCTCTTGGCCAAGAAGTAGCGCAAACAGCGGACGCGGGCAAGTTCCTCGGGACGGACTGTCGTATATGTCGGAATACAACCTGTTGAATAGATTGTATTTTCATATAAAAGTTTACATAATTTACATTATGGGACAAATATTGCTGAAAAAATTCGGATTCCTGAGAAACGGGCCAGGACTCCCCCGTGTTCGAGGTTATTTCTCATGCGATACTCGAAAGAATAAT
>DWXS01000090.1 GCA_019119045.1 Candidatus Mailhella merdavium
TGACAGCATTGCCCTGAAAAGAAGTCTCATTTAATACATAAAATATAGAACAAAGAGCCGGCCTGTGTCCCATATGGAGAAAATTGCACTGAATTCGGCGTTATATTAACAGGTTATCGTTTTCCACGTTAGGAATTGATCTTTCGACGCCTCTTTTGTTGTCTCTGCGCGTTGCAGGACTGGCTACCTTTTTTTCTTTTGTTTTTGGCGTTGGTTTAGCCTGGGTCATGAGCCGTCGAGGCGGCGCAATGCGGGCGGCAATGGATGCTGTCTGTACTCTTCCTATGGTATTGCCTCCTACCGTTCTCGGATATTATTTGATTCTGTTGGTGGGCAGGAGAGGGCTGATCGGCCCATGGCTCATGGATTGCGGCATCAATCTCATGTTTTCGTGGAAAGGAGCCGTAGCGGCTGCTACAGTTGTGGTTTTCCCTCTTGTTTACAAATCTGCCCGCGCTGCTCTGGACGGGGTTGATCACTCGCTTGAGGATGCCGCCCGCACACTCGGAGCTTCCGAATGCAGGGTTTTTTTTCGCGTATCCCTTCCGCTTGCCTGGCGGGGCTTGTTTGCGGGCACAATGCTGGCTTTTGCCAGAGGAATGGGAGAGTTCGGCGCGACCCTTATGATTGCCGGAAACATTCCCGGTAAAACACAGACCTTAGCTCTTGCAATCTATGATGCTTTTCAGGCAGGCGATGACAGGCGGGCAACGGAACTCGTCATTGTAACGTCGCTGTTGTGTATGAGCGTGCTTGCGATAGCGGAACTTCTGGTGGGCAGGAGACGTTCATGATAGATATGAATATCAGAAAACGGCTTGGTACGGCGAGTGACGCATTTCATCTCGAGCTTCAACTGTCTTTGCCCGATGACTGTCGCTTTGCGGTTTTATTTGGGCCTTCGGGGTCAGGAAAGACGTTGACGCTGCGTTCGATTGCCGGTCTGCTCACCCCGGATGAGGGATCTATCAAGCTGATGGGGCATGTGTTGTTTGACTCGTCAAGGAAAATTAATGTGCCTGCGCGTCAACGACGTATCGGATATATGTTTCAGGATTTTGCCTTATTTCCTCATCTGGATGTAGCCTCGAATGTGGCCTTTGGTCTGGAAAAATGCTCATTTTTCGGGAGAACTCAAATCCGACGGAAAGTGATGGAGCATCTTGAATTTCTCGGAATCGGCAACCTGGCTTCTCATATGCCGAATACGCTTTCCGGCGGACAAAAACAGCGGGTAGCCTTGGCCCGGGCTCTGGCTGCGGAGCCTCAGCTTCTGCTCCTTGATGAACCTTTCAGCGCACTGGATCCCTTGCTGCGGGGAAGGGTTCGACAGGAGCTTCGAGCCATATTGGAGAAATCTGGAGTGCCGGCTCTGGTGATAACGCACGATCCGGCAGACGTAGAAGTCTTTGCGGATCAACTGGCTCTTTATGAACACGGGCGCATAAGCAGAGTCATGCCTTTCAGAGGAACATTCGGAACACGTTCCGCGTCCTCCGCACTGGAAAAACTGCTGGACACAGCCGATTACTCATATGAAAATGTATGTTCAGAAAGATGTCCGGAGCAGGCGGTTGCCTGATGTGTCAGGCAACGGAAAGAACAACTGAAAAAGCTTTAAACAGTACTGTAACCGGCGTATGAACGGCAAGATCCAGCTCATCCGCACTGATGGTTGTGACCAGAGCGCAAACCTGACTGCCTTCTTGAAGTTCGACGACAACTTCACAAAGAACGTCCGAACGTATCAGAGATGATACTTTCCCGGAAAATTTGTTGCGGGCACTGCTTTTCACCTTTTTTTCGTCGCGTGAAATAAGCACAAGCGGAGCCTTGACTGTGGCAATCACAGTCTTACCGACAGCAATCTGAAGATTTTCCAGACTTTCCTGTGTAATGACTGCAACAACATTAAGTCCGCTGAAACTTTTTAATTCTACTTCTGCCATGAAGCCGCTTTGCTGAATATTGCGTACTATCCCGGGAAAAACGTTTCGTGCGCTGGTTTTGAGCTTGGCTTCCTTGCGTAGATAGTGGCTGGTAATGGCTTTGATATCAGCTTCATCATAATCCAGAAGCTCGCCGGTACTCTCCAGACTTGGCTGGCCGAGAAAATTCTGTACGGCAGGGAGAGGCATTCCTCCTTCTATCAGCTCTACTGCTCTGGCCTGTCGTATGGCTTTAGGGGAGGCCAGGGCGGGGGAGAGGCCACATTCTCTCGCGCGGGCATAGAAATTGCGGCGAACAAAACCGGGATCCAGTCCGCAAAGGGTTCCGCGCAGAGAGGAAAGCTGAGCCTGGCTGAAAAAACGCCGAAGAACGGGGATTAAGGCATGTGGCAAGGGAATGGAACGTGCATGCTGGCCGCGTACATGCACAAGCCCGCCGGAGAGATCAATATCGGTTTCATCGTTAAGCGCGAGAGCTTCCCCCAGACGGAGCGCGGCATGGCGCAGTAAAATGAAAAGCAGCCAGAGTCTGAGTCTTGATACCTTATGTTCAGGGCGACCGGCTCTTTCCGCTCTGGTTCTGAATGCCTGTTCCAGGCGGTCAAGTTCAGGAGCGGAAAGATGTTCGATTCCCGGCAGGGATGCCAGAGAAGCAACATAATGTGAATTGTTTTGGGGGCTTGTTTCGCTCATGACATTCTGTTGATGGGAGGAAGATGGCAGCTTGCGTGTGATATTATATATACCATTAATTACAGGCAGGGGAAAGGCGTCACGGATGAATAAAAAGTGGTGACTGTGTTGCGGAGGACTTTTTCTCGAATATAGTTGTCGTATGTTCACTTAATCAGGAAATATCACGGGAGAAGAACATGAACAAAAAGGTGCTGGTTTTATGTGGGCTTTTTCTGACATGTTGGTCATCGTGGGCTGTGGCTGAGGAATTGACCGTTTCCGCCGCCGCGAGTCTGACCAATGCCTTCACCGAATTAAAAGGGAACTTTGAGAAAACGCATCCCGGAGTCACCGTATCTACCAATTTTGCGGCTTCGAACCCTTTGCTTCAGCAAATAAGAGAAGGGGCCCCGGCCGATATTTTTGCTTCTGCCGATCAGGAGACCATGGATAAGGCGCAGGAAGAAAAACTGATAGATCCCGCAACGCGTAAGGATTTTGCCAATAATTCTCTGGTGATGATTGTACCTGCCGACAGCAGTATGAACATCAGTTCCGTAAAAGATTTGCAGAAGGCTGAACGCATTGCCGTCGGAAATCCAGAGTCGGTTCCTGCGGGGAGATATACGCGGGACTCCTTGACGAATGCAGGATTGTGGGAAACGCTTCAACCCAGGTATATCTTTGGGCAAAGCGTGCGGCAGGTGCTGGATTATGTCTCGCGGGGTGAAGTGGACGCCGGTTTCGTCTATGGGACAGATGCCAGACAGGCCGGTGAAAAAGTTCGCGTGGTCATGAAAATGGAAGGCCATCAGCCGGTATTGTATCCCATTGCCGTTGTGTCGGCTTCTCCTCATGCAAAACTTGCACAGGAGTTTGTTGACTTTGTGCTTAGCCCGGCAGGACGTACGGTTCTGGAAAAATATGGGTTTGATAAACCTGAATAGCGCGGAATTGATACGGCACTGTATGCAGTGTGGTATCAACTAGTTGATTCATAAGAAAAACGCGTGGACATGTTTGCATATCCACGCGTTTTTCTTATGAAGTGAACGGATAAATGACAAAACTTGTCAGACACTACATGGGGAACGCTGTTCCCATATTTACCATATTCGAGATTGTCCCCCTAGGGATTCTGTGCTATGCGGTGGGCTCGTAATAGCAACGTTTGGGCGAGTGTACTTTTCCTGCTTTTTTCAGTGCGTCGATGGCCTTGGATACTTCTTTGCTGTCTACTCCGAGTTCCTTGGCTATGTCGCCGGGACGAACAGGCTTCCCTGCTTTTTTCATTGCATCAAGAACTTTTTCTTCCATAACATGCTCCTCAATAATCAGGAATGAAATGCAAATAGTTCCTGATTATATTTTAGTCAAGTTCAATCAGAAGATACCTGTTACCTGCCCTGTGTGTACATTGACATCAATATTTCGATAAGCGGGGCTTGAACCGGTACCGGGCATGAGGGAAATTGTTCCCGTGACAGGCACGACGAGTCCTGCTCCCCCGAACAGAAGTATATCCCGTATTTTCAGTCTCCAGCCTGTTGGAACACCTTTTTGAGAGGGATTGTCCGACAGGGAAAGATGGGTTTTTGCCATGCAGACCCCGAGCGAAGAAACATCGTCTCTACTTTGCAGCTGGGCAAGCTTTGTACGGGATTCAGCGGTATAATCGACGCCATCGGCACCATAGACTTCTTTTGCGATGAGTTCGATGCGCTTTTCAAGCGGCTGGCTCCAGTCGTACAAGGGGCGGAAGTCCGTTTTTTCCCGGCAGGCTTCGATGACTGCGTCTGCAAGCTCCACTGCGCCATCTCCGCCGTGTTCCCAGTGGGAAGACAGGGCAACCCGTGCGCCTGCGGCTTCACAGATTTTCCGGACGGCGGCGATTTCGTCTTTACTGTCTCCGGTGAAGGCATTGAGGCAGACGACAGGGGAAACTCCGGATTTTTTGACCGTCTCAATATGATGGAGCAGGTTGCAGCATCCCTTTTCGACAAAGCCCACATTTTCTGTTCTGTATTCTTCTGGAAGGGGGCGTCCCGGGACGGGGGCCGGCGCTCCGCCATGGCTTTTCAATGCTCGTATGGTTGCTACAATCACTGCGGCATCCGGCGTTAGTCCGCTGTAATGACACTTGAGGTTCCAGAATTTTTCATAGCCGATATCCGCACCAAAGCCTGATTCTGTCACAAGATATTCAGAGAGTTTCAGGCCTATGAGATCGGCGATGACGGAGCTTTGCCCCAGTGCGATATTGGCAAAGGGACCTGCGTGAACAAGAACGGGCTGGCCTTCCAGCGTCTGGATCAGGTTGGGCTTCAGCGCTTCAAGCATCCATGCCGTCATGGCGCCGTCCACGCGCAGATCTGCCGTGGTGACAGGCTTGCCCTCCCGGTTGTAGGCAACCACGATACGTCCCATCCGTTCTCTGAAATCGGCCAGATTTTTGGCAACGGCAAGTATGGCCATGACTTCCGATGAAACGGAAATATCGAAGTGGGACTGCATCATATATCCGTCGCTGCGTCCGCCCATGCCCATGATGATATGTCGCAGGGACTGACAGCAGAAATCCATAACCCACCCCATCTGTATGCGGGTAGGATCAATATTCAGTCTGGGCTGGCCGGAAAGACGCACGAGCGTTTCGTCATCATAATTGCGTTCATGCTGCATACGGGCGGAGAGAGCCACCATGGCCAGATTGTGGGCATTCGTCACCGCGTTGATGTCTCCTGTGAATCCCAGAGAATACTGAGTAAGAGGAATACACTGGGAACGTCCCCCGCCCGCCGCGGAACCCTTTGTTCCCATGGTGGGCCCTCCAGAGGGTTGACGAATTGCGGCAACGGCTTTTTTTCCGCGCTTTCCCAAGCCCTGTACGAGGCCGATCGTCGTTGTCGATTTGCCCTCCCCGAGGGGAGTAGGAGTAATGGCTGTCACATCGACGTACTTTCCGTCCGGTTTGTGCGCCAGACGACGCATAACGGCGTCGGCATCGATTTTGCCCATGGAGTGTCCGTAAGGTAACAGCTCTTTGTCCTCAAGGCCGAGCCGGCGTCCGATTTCATAGATATCGGGCATATTTTTTTCTGCATCCAGTGCGATTTCCCAGTCGGCAAATTTTTTGGGATCAAGAGTCATGCTCCATGTACCTCCATCGGATTCCAGCAGACAAATGTCCGCATGATTGATAGGAAACTGGAAATTCGGCGTTGTTCGCCCTGTTCATGAGGAGAAGTTGACCATACCTGATAATGAAGACATTGGCTATGTGTACAAATGCGGTTTTTCTGTAAAAATGACATGCGGAAAGCTTGCATTTCGTATTAAGTCGCGTACAAACAGCCCATATTTTCCTGTTTGGGGGCGCTCATGTCTTTTCGCCGGGCTTTTTTTCATGGTGTTTTTATTCTTGGAATTGGATTCTTTTTCATATGTCCGCCGGATACAGCCGTGGGGGAGGATATTGAAATCCGTACGCTGGAACGTCAGGATCAACAGGTAAATATCAAAGCTTCGTGGCCGGTTACGGGGATTTCAAGAATTGACGAGGAATCAGAAAGCTTTGTTCGCGGCGTTGTAGATGAATTTGAAAAAAATGCAAAGGAACTCGGCGCATTATTGCCGCAGGATGATGAAGGGGACGGAATTCCCTGTGAGCTGATGGTCTCCTATGAACTTACACGCCCCTCCCGGATAGTGCAGTCCATACTTTGGACCGTGTGGAGCTATACCGGCGGAGCCCATGGTCAGCTTAACCTTGTTTCCAGCAACTATGATGTGGAAACAGGATATCCTGTTCTGCTGGAAGATTTATTCCTTGATCCCGAGCGGGCGATACTGGAGTTCACCAGAATATCCAGACAACGTCTCGGCGCGGAGTCTGGTGGAGAGGAAGAGTCTATACCGGACGATATGCTTCAGGCCGGTACGGAGCCGGTTGAGAGCAATTTTCAGACCTTTGTTCTTTTGCCGGACGGCCTGCGTATTCACTTTCCGCCGTATCAGGTTGCTCCCTGGGCAATGGGGCCGCAAAGTGTGGATATCCGTATTGATGAACTGGAGATGGCAAAGCCGAATATGAAATTTTGGAGTGCTGACACGGAATAACAATATCGACGTGTCATATATATGAAAAATAGATGGAGTATCGCACTAAATTTTCGGAGTAACCATGACAAGAGAATATGTCCGTCGTTTTCTTTCGTCCGAAGTTCCGTCCAGATCGGCAGAACAATGCTTATATCATGTCATTCCCGTTCCTTATGAAGCCAGCGTCAGCTATGGAGAAGGAACGGCAAACGGCCCGGAAGCCATTCTGAACGCCTCTGATCAGCTCGAACTCATCCTGTCGGACGGACGCGCGCCCGGAGAACGAGGAATATTCACGCATGTTCCGGTCGAATGCGACGGAGAACCTGAAACGGTTATGGAGCGCATTCAGGCTGCTACGGCCCGTGTTCTTGATATGGGAGGTCTTCCCGTACTTCTCGGCGGAGAGCATTCTTTGACATACGGCGCATTGAAGGCGTTGAAAGAGCGTTTCGGCAGGTTTGGAGTGATTCAGTTCGACGCGCACGCCGATCTGCGTGACAGTTACGAGGGCAGCAGATGGAGCCATGCCTGTGTGATGCGGCGTGCTGTTGACGACCTTGCTCTGCCGCTTGTTCAGTTCGGCAACCGCATTTTCTGCCGGGAAGAATTGCAGGCGCGTCGTCAGTTTGGGGTTTCTTCCTGGGACGCCCCCTTCCTTATGCAGAATGGTCTTCCCGAACAGCCTGTTCCTGCTGATTTTCCGGAAAATGTGTTTATCACGTTTGATGTGGACGGTCTTGATCCCTCTGTTATTGAAGAGACGGGGACTCCCGTTCCGGGGGGGCTTGGGTGGTATCAGGCGCTTAAGCTTGCGGAAAAAGCAGTCGAAGGGCGCAGACTTCTGGGCTTCGATGTTGTTGAATTGGCACCGCGATCAGGAAAAATTGCATCAGATTTTGCTGCAGCTCTTCTTGTTTATTCCTTGATGGGCCTTGCTTTAAAAGATTAGCAGGCCTTGAGGATGCCTTTTTGGTTGTCAGCTCAATCAGTCTTTTTGTGTTGACGCTGGAAGCAGCACACGCTAGCATTCCTTATAGTTTCCAATCTGGCAGGTTCATTATTCTGTTGCTGTGAGCGGCAACTGCTGTTTTGAACAGGAGCTTCCGGTAACTTTACATCTGCCGGGCGAGACATGAATGCCTGTTTTCCAGACATGGTGCGGTAGATTTCAGGTCTCTACATTCTTGTTCATGTCCCGGATGGTCTGTGACGTTTTCTTTACCCCTTTAGTCGACAAGGATTACCCATGTCTCAGGATCGCATTAAGAGCCTCCTCCATGAGGAGCGAAGCTATCTTCCTCCCCGCCACGGCAAGGACGTGGCCAGAATCCGCAGCCGCCGCGAATACGACGCACTGTGTGAGCTGGCCCGGACTGATAACGACAGTTTCTGGGCGGAGAGAGCTCGTGCGCTGTTGCACTGGTTTAAGCCCTGGGACAAAGTACAGGACACGGATTTCTATGAGCCGCGTGTACGATGGTTCATCGGGGGGCGGTTGAACGCCGCGTATAACTGTGTCGACAGGCATATTATTTCAGATCGTCGTAATAAGGCTGCATTAATCTGGCAGGGCGAACGGGAAATGGAAGTTCGCGCCTATACCTATCAGATGCTGTATACCGACGTATGTCGGGTTGCTGCCGCCCTTAATGCGCTTAATATAAAAAAGGGGGATCGTGTTGCTCTATATCTGCCCATGATTCCCGAGCTGGTGGTTGCCATGCTGGCATGCGCCCGCATAGGCGCCATACATACCAATATTTTTACGGGATATGCGGACGGAGGTGTGCAGAGCCGTATTCATGACTCCGGCGCCAGACTGGTTATCACTGCCGATGCCGTTATGCGCGGAGGAGAACCCAAGCCGCTAAAAAGCAATCTCGATCGCATATTGAACCATTGCCCCAGCGTGGAGAAGGTTCTCGTCGTCAACCGGGCGAATACGGAAGTCAATATGCTGAAGGGGCGCGATATCTGGTGGCAGGATCTGCTGGATGACTTTACGT
Source organism: Candidatus Mailhella merdavium (assembly GCA_019119045.1). Classification (GTDB taxonomy): domain Bacteria; phylum Desulfobacterota; class Desulfovibrionia; order Desulfovibrionales; family Desulfovibrionaceae; genus Mailhella; species Mailhella merdavium. Next base: position 8,735 of record DWXS01000090.1, read on the forward strand.
TGGACGCAGATTTTCCCTGTGTTTCCATGGACTCCGAAGATCCCCTGTTCATTCTGCATACTTCTGGAAGTACCGGACGTCCTACCGGGGTGATTCACTCGACAGGGGGATATCTGACGTACGCAGCTCATACGGCTCAGTGGGTTTTTGATCTCAAGGATACGGATGTCTATTGGTGTACTGCCGACTGCGGGTGGATTACCGGGCACAGTTATCTGGTGTACGGCCCGCTCTCCCTCGGGGCGACGACTATCATGTTTGAAGGAACGCCCACCTGGCCACGTCCCGATCGCTACTGGCGTATTGTGGAAAAATTCAGGGTCAATATCCTGTATACGGCCCCTACGGTTATCCGCAGTCTTATGCGTCAGGGGGTGGAGTGGACGAATCACTATGATCTGTCTTCCCTGCGTATCCTCGGTTCTGTAGGTGAGCCTCTGAATCCGGAAGCATGGATGTGGTATCATACCTATATAGGTAAGGGCGAACTGCCTATTGTCGATACATGGTGGCAGACGGAAAGCGGCGGTATTATGCTTTCCCCCCTGCCGTACGCCACCCATATCAAGCCCGGCTCCGTCACCAAACCTCTTCCGGGGATAGAACCGGCAATCATATCCGGAGACGGTTCCGAAGACTGCGCCCAGGAGGGCGGTCATCTTGTTATCCGAAAGCCGTGGCCCGGTCTGATGATCGGTGTGTTTCAGAATCCGGAAAAATTCAAAAGTTACTTTAACAGATTCCCCGGCAATTATCTTACCGGCGACGGTGCCCGGATCGATGAAGACGGGAACTACTGGATCCTCGGCCGCATGGATGACGCCATCAATGTGTCGGGCCACAGGCTCAGCACGTCGGAAATTGAATCCGTTCTCATTGCGCATCCCGCAGTAGGGGAGGCCGCTGTAGTACCCATGCCTCACGAGATCAAGGGCGAAGCAATTTATGCCTATGTTGCTGTGAAAAAGGAAGTGGAGTGGTCGGAAGCCCTGCGTAAGGAGCTTCGCAGCTGGGTACGCAGTCAGATTGGCGCTCTGGCCAGTCCGGAGCAAATACAGTTCGTTGCGGAACTCCCCAAGACTCTTTCTGGAAAAACCGTTCGCCGTTTGTTGCGTAAAATTGCATCGGGAGATTCTTTGGACAGCCTGGGAGATACAACAACGCTTGCTCATCCTGAAGTGTTGGAAGATATCTATAACAACTATTTGAAACTTAAGGTCGGTCAACCTGAAAAATAGTATTTTGGGAGAGTACCAGGTAGATATCTCTGCTTTTGGGTGAAGTAGAGGTAAAAACTGAATCATAGTTGTAATAAATCCGGCAGAGAGTAAATAACTTTCTGCCGGATTTTGATATTTTGTATAGGTGTTAATTATCAATGCTGATAAGGGATATAGTAGTTTATAGTGCTTTATTTTAAATAAAAAATAGATGTACAGATTTTGTTTTTTTCAATTTTTTTCTTCGAAAAAAATCGATATATATTGTCGATTTTCAATTTATACATTTAGAATAAACAGTTACCTGATTCGTTCAATAATTTTTCTGTTTCTTTGCGCGATACTTTCACCAGTGATTATGATGAACTTTTGATTCATCAAAACGATCTTCGCGCGTGAATGGTTGCAAAGCGTATCCCAAAATCAGGAGAGCAAAGGGGCGTATATTGCTCGGGAGTCCCAGTAAGTTACTGAAGGCAATTTCTCTGTCCTGGTTTGGGTGAATACCGCACCACAGACTTCCCAATCCGAGAGCGCGGGCGGCCAGCATCATTGTCTGCGTTGCTGCAGCCGCATCTTGGGGCCAGAATCCGGGGGCCCGTCCAGCTTCTGTATCTCCGCATACAACGATGGCAACGGCGGCATCGGAGACAGACTTTGCATACGGATGAATCTGAGGGATAGTATCCAGTATATTGCGATCATCTATCACAACAAAACGCCAGCTCTGTGAGTTTGTCGCAGTAGGGGAGACCATGCCTGCCCGTAAAATTTTTTCTATATCTGCGGAAGGAACAGGTTCTGGAGAAAATTTTCGTATACTGCGTCTGGTATGGATAATATCGAAAAAGTCCATGTTGACCTCGCTAGAGTGGTATAATTTGTCTGAAGGACATCCGTAACAGGGATTTTCAGCGTTTGCGGCAGTCCTGTAAAGAAGCTTGTGCGCATGTCAGACTGCGCTTTTTCTGTCTGAATTTCCGGAGATGCTGGAGCGTTTTTTACGAGTATTATTTCCTGTCTTCATTCTGTTACGGGTGATGTTCGTGAGCGTTGCACACGAAAAATTTGGCCAAAGCCGGCGAAAAGTATTCGCCGGCTTTGGCCTTAAAGTAGAATGAATCAATGATTATGCTTATTGGAAGCTAGTGGGTCGCCCGCCAGCTTTCAAGCGCCTCGGCATGTTCTTCGAAACTGTTGAATCCTGCCTGATGCAGCGCATCACATACCGTTTCATCCCATGGCCAGGCGGCATAAATCGCAGGCTTGTGGAACAGAGAGCGGAAGTTTTGCATTTCTTTGCGGCATTCGGCTTCCTTGGGGGTTCCCATGCTTTTCCGCAGATTTTCATGCAGGCGTTTGGATTCGCCTTCATACCACTCGTGAACTTCCGGGCCTGTTTTGTATTTTTTGAGTATATGCCCGAATCCATGTTCTTCCATCAAAGCGCGCAAATGGGCGAAATGCTGGTCGGACAGCCATTGTCCCAGTTTGGAAGCGGGGATGTTTTCCTTTTCCACAGCGGCAATTTCGAGCTTTGTCTTGTAATATGTGTCAGGGACGACTGACGCAGAAGAAATACCCGCAATGGCAACGAGACCACGCAGAATGGGACTGTTTGACACCCCCTGTCCGCAGAATCCGACTTTTTTGCCATATTTCAAACCGGTGAAAATGGTCGTGAGCAGCGCCCATACCACAGCGGGATCTTCCTCATCATAGATATGGGAGAGGCTTGCATTATCACGGTCCGTCGCCAGCACCATCTGGGTCATATCGTTGGAGCCGATGGAAAAGCCGTCAAACTCTTCCAGGAAATGGCGAGCCAGAATGGCATTGGACGGAATTTCGGACATCTGAATAATCTTCAGGCCGTCCTGTCCGCTTTTCAGATTATGGACGCTTTCAAGATACCGACGCATGGAGCGCGCTTCTTCCAGAGTACGGACAAAAGGCAGCATGATTTGGAGATTGCTCCCGCCGTACACCCCGCGGGCCAGTTTGAACGCTTCAATTTCCCAATCATGGATTTGGCGGGAAACGCCGCGATATCCCAGCATCGGGTTATCTTCATGCTGTTCAAACAGGTTACCGCCCAGAAGGTTGCGATATTCGTTGGATTTGAAGTCGGTGGTACGGTAGGTAATGGGTTTGCCGTAGAATGCCATGGCAAAGAGCGCAAGCCCCTGAGCCAGCGTTTGAATATAATGTTCCTTGCCGGAGTGATAACCGCGCGCCCGGATGATTTCTTCGATTTTTTGCGGAACAGCACGAAGCTCATCCATTTCTTTGATCAGGCCACATTTCAGGCCTACTTCACGTCTCAGTTCGGCAATATGCTGGAAGGCATTGCGTACGATTTCATCTTCGGAGACCTTGTCGCACAGCGCGTCGACTTCTTTTGTGATGGCGTCGCGTCTGGCCTGGATTTCCTCCGGTGTTCCATTAAGCAAGGCAAGTTCTTCTTCATATCCGAAGATGATTCGGACGTGTTCAGCCAGCTTGACGGATGTCTTCAGGATATCCTGATAGCGCACAGCATTTTCGACATATTCGTCCAGCTTGTGATCCAGCTCGCGGAGTTTGCGCTGCTGGGCAAGAACCTCTTCCGTATTATGAGGTTCGGAAGCGGCTGTTTTTTCTATTTCTGCCGCCAGTCCGGTAACATGACTGACATATTCACGCAGTTTGAGATCAAGGACGACAAGGCCGGACGCCAACTGTTCCTGTACCGTTTTGGTCAGGGCGTTATCCATTTCGGCCAGTTTGTCTTCCATAATGCCCTGCAGTGTCCCCGCGTCAAAGGCTTCCAGGGCCTGAGGATGAACACCGACGTTGCCGAGCATGAATTCCGCCCGCAGCAGGCCGACTTCAAAGTCGGCCACATTCCGCAGCCGGGACAGGAACAAGGCCTGATTTACGTCGGCCAGAACAAGGCCTACATGGGTCTTCGTGGCAGGGAGAGCCGCAAGATTCATCTCTCCGCCGACATCATGCAGGGGGAGAAGGCCACGGTAGACGCGGCCTCTGGTTCCGTCGACGGTCACTTCCTGGCCGTCGAGAGCCCGCAGGGTTTCAAGGCGTTGAATGCCGATAACCGCGGCAATTCCCAGCTCACGGGAAGTGATGGCGGCGTGGCTGGTGTCCCCTCCCACGTCGGCCATGATGGCTGCGGCTACACGCATGCCGGGAACCATATCCGGGTCGGTACGTTCGGCCGCCAGAATATCGCCTTTGGCTACCTTGTTCAGTTCAAGGGCAGAGCGGAGAAAACGAACAGTTCCCTGTCCAGCTCCACGGGAAGCTCCGTTGCCTTCGAGCAGAACTTCCGCCTGAGCCGCGGCTTTTTGATCCACTTCAAGCCGCCGCATGAAGATGGTATCCGGATGCAGCTCGAATTCTTCATTCCAGCGTGTTTCCGGCCTGGCCTGAACGAACCACAGCTGCCCCTTGGCATCGAAGCAGAACTCTGTGTCCATGATCATGCCGCCGTAGGCCTTGCTGATGGTGCGGACGGAGCGGGCAATGTCTTCTGCCTGAGCGATGGAGAGGGCCCACTTGTAAACTTCTTTTTCTGGAACACTTACGCGCTTGGTTCCGCCCTTGGCGTCATAGACTATTTTTTTGTCCTTGCAGCCAAGATTTCTGATGACGACTTCGGCGCCGTCGTCACGCTGAAATACATAATATTTGTCCGGCGTAACCATACCGCCGACGATGGATTCTCCCAGGCCGTAACTGGCGTCGATGCTTACAAGATCCTTGCGGCTTGTTCCACGGCAACCTGACGCCGTATCCGCACTGAAGGCCGTTCCGGCGATGACCGGATTGATCATGCGCATGATACAGACGGAAAGAGACGTGTGTTCTATCGCCCATTCCTGTTTCGCCTGCAGGGCAAGAGATTCGTCCCCTGTTGCTTCAGCTCTGGTTATGCCGTCACGGATAGCTTCCCTTCTGTAGGTCATGGAGCGCAGGTTGTATGCCGATGCGCAATCCCAGTGGTAGGCTTGAACAACATTATCTTCGCCGACCATATTGAGATAGGTATCCTGAAGTCCGGCGAAGGCTTTTTTCCGGGAGTCTTCTCCTGCGGCGGAGGAGCGTACCGCAACCGGAACATCCTTTTCCCCCGCTTCCGCACAGATATCGAGATAGGCTTGACGCACCGCGTCATGAACATCCGAAGGCAGGGGGACGGACAGAATGGCTGCCTGTACCAGAACGGAGCGTTTGCGTAGCTGGTCGATGCCTTCCTGAGAGGTGGCAAAGCCTTCCACCACGTTATTGACGAAGGTTCTCAGGCGGATACGGGTTGCATCCTTCTGTTCCTCCGTTGCGCTGCGGATTTCCTTACCGAGATTGCGAACCAGTTTTTGCAGAAACTCGGAATCCTGATTGATTTCGGGATCATTCCAGTCAATCCGGGCATATTCCCGTTCAACAAGGGAACGTACAAGGGCTGCATTGACGGAGGTTTCATCCAGCAGCTTGTGGAAGCATATGGATGAAATGGCGCGGAACTGCGGAGTGCTGACACCGGGAATTTCGTGGATATGGGCAGTATTGAAGTTTTTGCCGCCGACAATGGTTTCGGCAATATCACCTATGGTCATGATGTCGGCGCCGGTCAAGACAAGCTTTTTCTGCAGCTCTTCGCTTGATGCCGTTGCTCCCATATTTTTCGTGCTGCCGGTTTTACCCATCGTGTTCCTCCAGATATGGAAATTTGCCATGAAAGTTCTGGTTAGAATGAAGCCGAATAGTCTCGACCTATTCTGCTGCAATACATTCGGTCGGACTTCGGTGGATTGTAACCCCTCTGTAGAGCGGACGTCATTGTTATGACGGGTGTCTGTGCCAACTCATGTTATTCATTCACCTTGTGACCACACCATGGACAATACAGGACGGATGAAGAGGGCAGGGGCTTTGCGCAGGCCGGATTCACACAGAAGTTCGGCGCACGTCCCAGTTCGACAATAAGTTCGCCTTCACGAACCGGAACCATTTTTCTCGTTGTCTTGTAATCTGCTGTTTTGAACACATTTTTGACGATTCCGTCAACTGTGGCCAGGACCGCCTTTTCCTGTTTCATGATGGAAATATTAAAGAGTTCCTGACCGGCTTTGACCAGATCTCCGGGCTTGACGTACACGACCCACAAATCGCCGTTCGAGGGAGCGGCAACGTGAAGCGGGTTACCCGGTTCCGCCATGGGGATGGACTGCGATGCTCCTCCGGTAGCGTTTGCCACCTTTATTTCGTGGGAAAGCAGTTCCGAGTCATAACGATAGCGTACCATAATCGTACCCTGTTCGGAAACCGGGCTGATACTGAATATGGTCATTTCGTGCGGTTTTCCGTCGGAATCGGTGAACTGCATTTCCTGGCCGGGGCGGAGACCTTCAAACCATACATGGAGCGGAAGATTATTGGGATCTCCGAATTGCGCCACAAATTGCATGGTCTTGACGGCATCGCCGGGATGATTGAGGTACAAGACCTTTTCCTCATCATTAAGAGGACGCTTGATGATATCTGCGCAGGTTTCCACCTCTGTCTTGAGATCGAGGGGCGCAAGGTGATCAAGCGGGCAATCTTCAGTTCTTTCTTCTATTGCCGTTTTCCAGCGTTCCCCGAAAGCGCTCTGATAGACCCAGTCTTCAGGAAAACCGAGAGGAAGTCTGCCGAATTTGCCGAGCAGAAGATTTCTGAAGGCATCGTTACAGTCCTGATACAGGCACAGACGTTTTTCTCTGAATTCAGGAGTCATACGCTCTTCAGGCGTTGAAATCTGCTGCTCCAGAGTATCCAGCAGTTGCCGGACGGCTTCTTCGCCGCCTCTTTTCCATGCGCCGGTGACGGCAAGGAACGCGGTGTTCCACGTTATCTGAGATCCGGGGGTCACATCGTGGTAGCGCACAATCTGCCGTATTCCGGAGAGGAAACGAAGCATATAGGGGAGAAGGTGGATATAGCCCTGCTTCATGGCCCCTTCCTGCGATGAGGAAGTGGCTCCGCCGGGCATTCCGTGCCTCACGACGTCATGGTCTATGCCGAGGAAATAGGGCGAACAGTAGCGATCGTAGAACGGCATGATCTGTTTGACCACAAAGTTTGCCTGACGCAACATTTCCTTGTTGACCATTGTCTCCAGACCAAGCTCTTCTTCGAGATAGGCAATGGTGGAAAGAGCGTCTCCCTGTCCGTACGACCGGACAGAGGCACCAAGCTGCACGTCGAGAATATGCGCTCCTGCCTGGGCGGCTGCTCCGACACTGGGAACGAACAATCCGTCCGTGTAGTGGCGGTGATAGTGCAGAACCAGTTCCGGCCAGCGACGACGCAAAGCTCCGACCAGCTCCTTCATGAAGCGCGGGGGGCAGAGACCTGCCATATCCTTAAGCCCAAGGATGATGTTGCGTGCGGCCTCGTTTTGACCTGCTCCCATGATGGAAGCCACCATATCGAGCGTTGCTTCCGTGACGCCGAGATAATGCTCGACGGTGAAGCCCTTTGCCCATGACAGAGAAAGGGCCGGCTCGAAGACGACGTCGCGCCGCGACATGACGACTTCCGCTATCGGGCGCATGTTTCGTATGTCATTAAGAAAATCAAAGCAGCGGACAACCTGATAATGGTCGCAGATCATTTCTCCCGTTATCTGCATCAGGTTTTTGGGCTGGGGCGTATAGCCCAGTACGTTGGTGGAACGTACCAGAATTTGCTTCAGCGTTTTGGGCGCAAAACGATTCCATGCAGCAGCTTCACTGAAGGGATAGGTCATGTTGGCCATCATGGCCACATGGAAGTGCGCGCCGCCGCCGTTTTCCAGAGAAAAGAAGTTGCAGCTGTCAAGATAGGGGCCGACAAGCTGATCTTCCGCAAGGCGAAAACGGTTGCCGTTATTGGATTGGGTACCGTCTCTCGTCGTTGTATCCGTCAGGTGAACCTTGCCGGAATCCCGCAGGAAGGAAAGCAGCGCAGCACGATCTTCACGCGGATAGGGGGAAGGATCTTTTCTGGGGGCCGAAGGAATGGAAGGTAATACCGGCTTGAATTCAGGCAGACGCGGCGTGTCTGCCGTGCGGTATTCCCCGAGCTGGACATAGGGATTATAGCCTCTGGCGGAAATTTCCGCCACAAGACGGGTCAGGCGTTCACCTTCATGGGGCATATCCTGAAAGTCCATGAGTTCCGGCGTATCGGCAACGAAGCTGGTATCGAATGCCGCGTCGCAGAAGGCCTTGTTGTTCAGAATATGACGATAGAAGGGAATGGTCGTTTTCAGACCGCCGATGCTGTATTCGTCCAGTGCGCGTTCCATGATGCCGCGCACCTTGTCCCACCCGGAGCCGTATGCGATGAGCAGGGCCCCGGCCGAGTCGTAGTTTGAGGGAAATTCATAACCGGCGGAGAGGTTTGAGTCCAGACGAATGCCGGGCCCGCCAGGCGAGACGTAGCGTCTGATTCGTCCGGCATTGGGTGAAAAGTTTTTCTGAGGATCTTCGCAGTTGATCCGTACCTGCATTGCCGTGCAGGAAGGACGGGTATTTTCATGGGTCAGTGCGAGCGGAACGCCGAACGCCACAGCGATCTGCTGTTCCACGAGATCTATGCCGTAACGGCATTCCGTGATGCCGTGTTCCACCTGGAGGCGCGTATTGACCTCGATCATGTACGGCGTGCCGTCTTGGGTAATCAGAAATTCTACGGTCGCCAGAGACTGATAGCCGACGGCTTTGACCAGCTGGCAGGCATATTCCTTGAGGCGGGCCCGCAATTCTTCGGTCAGGCCAACCCAGGGAGAAGGCGTGATTTCTATCAGCTTCTGATGGTTGCGTTGAATGGAACAGTCGCGTTCGTCAAAGGCAAAAACATTTCCATAGGCATCCGCGATGACCTGAATCTCTATATGCCGGACATGCTCGAGATATTTTTCCACAAACAGACGCGGATTTCCGAAAGATGCCTGTGCCATGGTCGAGGCCTTGAGGAAGGCGTCTTCCAGTTCTTCCTCGTTCCGGATGACGAAGATACCCCGTCCTCCTCCTCCGCCTTCGGCTTTCAGCATGGCAGGAAGGCCCATTTCCCGGATGATGGCGCGGGCTTCGGCTATGTCGACGGCTCCTTCAGATCCCGGGACTACAGGCACCCCCAGATTCATGGCCAGTTGACGGGCCTGAACCTTATTGCCGAGAAGGTTCATGGATTCGGCTGTGGAACCGATGAAGATGATCCCCGCTTCTGCACATTTGCGAGGAAAACTTTCATCTTCGGAGGCAAATCCCCAGCCGGGATGAATGGCGACGATGCCGCGTTTTTTTGCCTTGCTGATAATCAGATCGAGATCCAGATAGGCATTGGGATCTGCTCCCAGCAGCATGAGTTCCTGAGCCGAGGAAGCGGCAGGGGACGTTTTGTCGACATCGGTAGCCGTCATAACGGCTACAGCATGAAAACGTTCGCGGATTGAGCGGCAGATGCGCCGTGCCGGAATACCGCGGTTCGCAACGAGTATGGGCTTATTTTTGAGAAATGCCCCCAGCTCTTCCATCGTTTGAAATGCCATTTTTACCTCTTTGTGCCAGCTCCGCGCATGGGCACGAGCGAGCCGCCAATGAAAATTTTCCGGCCTTGATTCGTTATGAGGCACAGAGCGCCGTCTCTGTTGATCCCTTCAAGCAGTCCATCAACCAGATGTGGAATTTCCTCTCCTTCTGCGGACTGCGCATCGACAAGTCGTACCGGCTCCTGCCGGAAGGCAAGACGGGCGCTTGCCATGTCAAACCACCAGTCTTCATTGTCGGAAGCGGTTCCGGCTGAAGATATTTTTTGCTTGTAGCAGAAAAAAATATGCTCCACAAGCAAGGCCCATAATGTGAAAACCTGACCAAGGCTCTTGTCGGAAGGCGTCTGCAGGGGATGAAGAGGTGGAAAGCGCAGTGTTCCCGCAGGAACGGCGTGAGATTCTCGCAGACGGGACGCTTCAGGAGCAGAGGCTACATTGATGCCTATTCCGGCCAGAAGGGTTCCGTTCCTCTCTTCCAGCAGGATACCGCCGATTTTTTCGGATGAGCGGATGCCAGTCCCGGTTGATATCTGAATAATATCGTTGGGCCACTTCAGAAAAACTTCGGCCCCGGCCTTTTCAAGGCCGCTTACAAGCAAAACGCCCACGGCAAGAGCGGCAGCATCGGAGGAAAAGACTCCTTCCATGGGCAAGCGTACGGCGGCGTACATGTTGCCCTGCGGAGATATCCAGTTTCTTCGCAACTGTCCTCTTCCTCTGCTTTGGGTGAGCGTTATGACGCTTCCCCACTCCGGCAACGCTCCTGCCTCTGCCAGAGCGTGAGCGAGGTCAAGGCTTGAAGTCGTATCTCCGGCCAAGTACAATGGGGACGGAAGATTCGGAAATGGAGCTTCCAGCCATGCTGAATCTTCGGAGCTTTTTTCGAAACAGGTGGGGGGACCAAGTGGAGAAACTGCAAGTTGCGCGGGAGAAAACGGCGCGGAGATTTCTCTGCCGTCAAGCTCTTTCCACCCGCGGTGCAATAGTCTGAGAACGGAGTTCACGGAATGATATCCTTGTTTCTTGCAGGCGGTGCCGTACGTGACATGCTCCTCGGAAGAGCCGTTCGGGATATGGATTTTGCATTTTGCGGTTCGGAAGAGGAGTTTGTACAATGCTTTCCCAAAGCCCGCAAGACGAATGAGCATCCCCCGACATGGGTTTCAAACGGTATGGAATTTTGTCCTCTGGAAGGAGGGAATCCTGATCGGGATCTTCTGCGACGGGATTTGACAATCAATGCCATGCTTATGGATGAGGATGGGCGTTTGCTTAGCCATCCGCAGGCATTGACCGATTTGCAAAACGGTCTTTTGCGCCCTGCCTCGTCACGGGCTTTTTTTGCAGACCCCGCACGAGTATATCGTCTGGCCCGTCTGGCGGCGGAGTTGCCGGATTTTTCGCCGACAGAGGAGGCTCTGGAACAGATGAGGGAAGTAGCAGGCCAGGGAATGCTTGACGCTCTTCCTCCGGAAAGAGTTGGGGGGGAGTTGCTGAAAGCTCTTGCCGCGCCTCTGCCGTCACGTTTTCTCTACACGCTGGAAAAAGGAAATTGCCTTCAACCCTGGTTTGCCGAGCTTGCGGGCAGTTCCGACATTCCCGCAGGCCCCGCTCCGTGGCACGATAATTCGGTTCTGGAGCATACCTGTGACGTTATGGATTCCATTGCCGGGCAGACATTACTGCCTTCGGAACGTAAGAAGATCGCCGTGTGGATGGGGCTTTGCCACGATCTTGGAAAAACTGATACTGATCGAAATCTGCTGCCGCACCATTACGGACATGAAAGCCGTGGAGAGAGAGCTGCATACGCTTTGGGTATGCGCCTGAAACTACCCCGACTCTTCATCCGGGCAGGAGCGTTGGCTGCCCACCTGCATATGAAGGCCGGGATGCTGGAAAAACTTCGTCCCGCAACGCTACGCGATATTGTATGGGAAGCATACTCCAAGGGTTTTCATAAGGAATTCTGGGCTCTTGCAGGTGCAGACAGCGGCAAGGCTCTACAGGACAAGGCCGATTCGGCTCTGAAAAGTATCTTGAGCGTTCGACTTCCTCCTGAAAAAAAGGGGCTGGGAGAGGCCTCCGGAATGTATTTGCGGGAACTGCAATGCCAGCGTCTCGCCCGGGATCGAGAAAAAACACTATCGAGGAATAAGGCAATGAGGGCTGTTTTATAAGATATAACAACGTTAAGGCTTATAAACGTAAAAAGAGGGATGTTTTGGAAAAACATCCCTCTTTCAAATTATCAACTATTCAGAATAAGCACAGACGTCTTGCGAATCTTACAGCATCCGATTGCTATTCTACAGGTGTTTTTGAAACAAGAATAGAATCACGCACGCCGAAGGAGGGGAATGTTTCGCGCAGTTTGTTCATTTTCACTTCAGTTCCGCGGAAAAGAACAAGAACAAAATGCCATGTTCCCTTTTGGGCTTTTTCTTTTTGGAGGCGTGTGCGCATTCCTGCACCTTCCAGACGTGCGCGCAGTGCGTCAGCCTGTTCTTCATTTTTGAACGCTGCAACTCTGATCACAAAGTCATATAAGTTGCTGTCGTCGGCAAGAATGGAAGTTTCTTTCTTGCTTTGTGCTTCCCCATTGCCCGTTGCACTAGTCTGTACATTCTGTGGCTGTTCTTCCGTCGACTCATCCGTTTTCAGATTCGTCATGAAGCGAAGAGCTTCCTGCGGCAGAATTTCCTGAGACGGACTGTTTTCTGCAACTTCCTCCGGTAAAATCTGCTCGAGTTCTGCCTGCTGCGGGGGAGGAACTGTTCCCTTACCCACAATCAGGCCGAACAAAAAGAAAAAACTCAGCGTTACCAGTTCAAAGACGACAAACATGAGTATAAGGGAAGGAGTCAAATTCAGAGGCCACCCTTTTGAGGCGTCCCGAAGCTCTCCCTGTTTGCGTTCGCCTTGTCGTGCATCCCGGGAATGGAACCGATTGGAAGCTCTGGGAGTTTCCATGGTCATCCGGAGTCGTTCCCGTACTGTCGGTTCCGCATTATCGCCGGAGGAAGGAGCTGATGCGGAAGCGGAGGAATTCTCCTGAAGGGAGGGACTTTCGTTTTGTTTTTCTTCCGGGGGGGTCTTTGTTTCCTCTGTGTCGTCGTGTCGGGAGAGCAACAGTGCGCGGGCTTCACTCTCAACGGAGCTTGTTGCGCGCACATTGCCTCTGCCGCGATCATGTTCGCGGTTCTTGGGGGTTGAAGATGAGTTACGGTAGACTGCGTTGGCCATATTACATACTGTCCGGTGCGCTCACACCCAGCAATTCGAGGCCGTTTGCCAGAACCTGACGTACGGCACGCAGGAGGGCAAGCCTTGCCTGAACAAGCTCTCCGTCTTCTCCGGCCAGCACCGGCGTATTGGCGTAGTAGCTGTGCAGACGGCCTGCGAGATCCATCAGGTAGAAGCTTATGCCGTGTGCTGCGCGCGCAAGAGCCCCTTCTTCAACGGCATCGCGGAAGCGTTCCATGGTCCGCAGCAGCATAATATCTTCGGCACGATCAAGCTTAGTCAGCAGAGATGCATCAGACTGCGCGGGCAGGATCAGACCTTTATCTTCTGCCCGACGGAGCAGGGCGGAGATTCTGGCATGGGCATACTGGACATAGTAGACGGGGTTATCCAGGCTGCGTTTTTTGACCAGTTCCAGATCAAAATCCAGAGGGCTGTCGCTTTTTCGTGAAAGGAACATGAAGCGCGCAGCGTCAACGCCGACTTCATCCAGCACTTCGGCCAGCGTCACAAATTCCCCTGATCTTGTGGACATGGCAACCTGTTCGCCTCCGCGCAGCAGATTGACAAGCTGGATCAGCGTAACGCTGAAATCCTTGTCGGGGTCATGTCCCATTGCGCTGATTGCCGCCTTCATACGCGCGACATATCCGTGATGATCCGCACCCAGAACGTCTATCAGTTCTTCATATCCGCGCTGAAATTTGTTGGCATGATAGGCTATATCCGAGGAAAAGTAGGTCAGCAGTCCGTCGCTTTTACGCAGAACGCGATCCTTGTCGTCGCCGAACTGCATGGTGGCAAACCAGAGTGCCCCATCCTTCTCGTATGCCAGACCCCGTTTTTTGAGATCATTGAGCGTTTCTTCCACCTTACCGGCATCGACCAGACTTTTTTCCGAAAACCAGTTCTGATGCGATACCCGGAACGTGCGCAAATCCTGCTTGATGCCGTCCATGATGGAATTCATGGCATATTCATAGCAGGCTTCCTTCGCCTCATCTTCCGGCATATCGGGCAGAGAGGGATTTTTCTCCAGCATTTCCCTTGCAATATCCCGAATATAGTCGCCATGATAGTAGTCTTCAGGCCATTCTACAGGGAGTCCGCAAAGTTCCCTCATTCGGAGAAATACGGAGACGCCGAGCAAACGCATTTGCCGTCCGGCATCGTTCGTATAGTATTCGGTGGTCACGTCATAGCCGGCAAAGCGCAACAGACGAGCCATGGAATCGCCAACAGCGGCTCCGCGACCGTGCCCTATGTGCAACGGGCCTGTCGGATTGGCGGAGACGAACTCAAGCAGAATTTTACGGCCTTTCCCGGTATCGGAAGAACCGAATTTCTTGCCCTCGGATTCGACCTGTCCTATTCCCTCCTGCCAGAATGCCGGAGAAAACGTGATGTTGAGAAAGCCCGGGCCGGCTATTTCAACGGCGATCTCTCCGTTCATGCGGGAAAGGAGTTCGGACGCGATTTTGTCTGCCAGTTGACGGGGCGGCATACCGGCCTGCCGCGTCAGAACCAGAGCGAGATTGGAGGCCACATCTCCATGCTTTTCGTCCTTGGGATGTTCCAGAACGGCTTTTTCGGGCCAGTCCCAGCCGAAGTCTGTGACAATGGCGCGCAGATTGGCCTGCAAAAGAAGAATATCGCGCATATCGGAAGGCTCCTTCCTCGAGCATGTCAGTGTTAGTGTAATGAAGAATTGAAAAACAACCCCGGGCAGGATGAGAAACGGTTTCCTCATCCGTCCCGGAGTATGTTCATTCAGCAGTCTGCGACTGAATAAAGGTATCGGCTGCTTCCTTATTGGGAATATGTTCCGTGGTATAGGAACCGTCGGGTACATTCGCGGCAACAAGAATGGGGCGTACCATGCGGGTCAGCACGCCTTTGGGGCCGAATTCTATCCAGCGACGGACACCGTCCTTCCATTGATTGGAAATAATATCAATCCAATATACGGAAGAGGTCATCTGCCGGCGCATGGCGGCATGGAGTTGCTCCGCTCCGCTCAGGGCCTCGCCGCTGACGTTGCAGTACACGGGAAACGCTGCATCGTGCCAGTCCATTTTATCAAGCAGACGGGAAAATTCTGTGGAAGCTTCCGCCATGAGAGGCGTGTGGAATGCGCCGCTGACGGCGAGAGGAATGGCTTTTCCCTTATTTCCCTTAAGCTGTTCCAGAAGTTCTTCCACGGCTTCTTTATGACCGCTGACAGCAAACTGACCGGGGGTATTGCGGTTAGCGACGCGAACAAGTTTACCTGTCTTTTCCGATGCAATTCGCGCGGCTTCTTCCACTTCCTCCAGCGTGAGGCGGAGAATGGCGTACATGGTTCCGACGTGATCCGGATCTGCATCGGCCATCAGGCGGCCGCGCAGGGATACAAGCTCCAGCACCTTGTCCACGTCAAGCACTTTTGCCGCAGCCAGCGCGCTGAACTCGCCCAGACTGTGCCCGGCGGCACAGAAGGGCGTGATGTGACTGTGCAGGTAAAGCCAGAGAGCGAGATTGACCACGGTAATGGCAGGCTGAAGACTTCTTGTTTCCGCCATGAGTATATCGTCGTCACTTTCCCAGTAAATGGCTCTCAGATCCAGACCGCTGAGCTGTTCGGCCTTTTTCCACAGTTCCATGGCTTCGGGAAAGTTTTCCGCAAGATTGCGTCCCATGCCGTTGGCCTGGGCGCCCTGACCGGGAAAAAGCAGGGCGGTGGGGACTGTATTCATAGGTATCACCTGATCGTCTTTCAATAAGTCCGTGAATAGGGAGCAGTCCTCATATCCTCCGTTTTATCGGGGAGGACTCGCCGTTTTATATTAATCGTACTGAACCGCGCTGAACTGCATGAGACGAGTCCAGTTATGGTGCGATTCTATATAACGAAACGTTCCGGTTTTTGCTCTGATGGCGAGAGAATGGGTAATAGCCCCGTTCCCGGTATACTGCACCCCGCGCAGGAAGTCTCCTCCGGAAATTCCGGTGGCGGCAAAAAATGCGTCGTCGGCGCGGATAATGCTTTCTACCGAAAGTATCTCGCGGATATCGACGCCGGCCCGCTCTATATTTTCTTTTTCCACATAGGACTGAGGATCCAGGCGACACAGCATCTGGCCGCCGACGCCCTTGATGGCGCAGGCCGCGATGACCCCTTCGGGAGTCCCCCCCGTGCCCATCATGACATCGACATCAGAGCGGGGGTCGGCAACCATCAGCGCCCCGGCGACGTCTCCGTCCGTATGAAGCTGAATCCTGGCCCCTGCGGCGCGTATTTCTTCGATAAGCTTCGCATGGCGCGGTTTATCCAGAACAAAGACAACCAGATCGTTGATATCTTTGCCCAGAGCTTTTGCTACATGAGAGAGGTTGTCCTTTACGGGAGCGTCAATATCGATGACATCCCGTGCCTCGCGTCCGACAACTATTTTCTGCATATAGAAGCTCGGGCCGGGGTTATACATGCAGCCCTTGCTGCATACGCCCACCACGGAAATGGCGTTGGGGCGACCGTTGGCCAGAAGTCTGGTTCCCTCCACAGGATCTACGGCAACATCGACTGCCGGGCCGTCTCCGTCGCCGACCTTTTCTCCGTTATACAGCATGGGCGCCTTGTCTTTTTCACCTTCTCCAATGATGACGATACCGTCCAGCCCAAGGCTGTTGAAGGAGAGCCGCATGGCATCGACAGCAGCACCGTCTCCCGCTTCCTTATCGCCTTTCCCCAGCCAGCGGGCTGCCGAAAGGGCTGCCGATTCTGTGACGCGAACCAGATCAAAGGCAAGATTTTTTTCCGGTGCTTGCATGGCGACGCTCCAATTGATGTCCGGATTTTTATGAATTCCGGGATATGTTGTGGGGAGAAAAACTCCATGACCTCACGGCGGTCATGCCTCGGTTTCTATCAAAGTTGCGTCCGTCACTATAGCCAAGCAATCATGGCTCTTCAAGTGAAAAGCAACGGCTTTTTACCGGCAAGGACGAGACCGGGGACGAACTGGCCCTGATCCTGCCGCCTAAATAAAGAGATCGGGATCCGCAGGAAGCGCGTCCCAATAGACTTTTCCTGAGTTTTTTCTGTATTTTCGGAGTAATACATATAATGCTCCTGTTCCGCCGTCTTCCCTGCGGGCAGTGCAGAAAGCCAGGACTATTCTTCGGAATGGCTCCTGTGTGAGCCAGTGGCGCATTTTGGCCCGGAGTACCGGGTTTCCGTCGGGGGAATTGAGTCCCCTGCCTGTTACGACGAGAGCTGTTCGTACACCTTTATAATATGCGTTGCGGAAAAATCCGACCAGATTGTGAAAGGCCTGTTCGCTGTTGAGGCCGTGAAGATCTATATGGGCCTCGGGACTGAGCTGCCCTGCCTGTAACTTTCCTACTGTCAGCAGATCAAGACCGACAACATGACCTTCCATAAATTCATCAGTACCGCTCAGAGCAAATTCCACTTTTCCTTCCACAATATCCTGAAGCGGATTGGAAGGAGCGACATAGGGAGTTTCCGGCGACGCCGGATCGGGTGTCACCGCTCTGCCCTTGCCTTCGAGCGGGGTGATTCCCTTCATTGCGCTGAGAAAATCGCGTGTATCCTCTTCGTCATCTGATTGATGTCCGGAAGCGGTGAACACTGCTTGCGGAGGCTCTTTTTTTTCCGGCCGCGTTTTTTCTGTGTCGGCGGCGGAGCTTGAAGATGCAGAAAGAGTTTTCCTTTTCTGCCAGGTGTCGGCCATGTCGGCAAAGGGAAAGGATGCCTCGTCTGACGTTTCCGTCGGAAGAGCTTCGACAGAGCTGCTTTTCTTCTCTGTACCTGATATGCCGGGGGAGGAACTGGCTACGGTCTTCGTATCCTGATGCGGACGGCTGCCGGACGCGGCTTTGTGCTTTGACGAGGGCGAAGATTTCCGTCCTGCTTCGGAGGGGAGTTTTTCAACGCGACTCATGGCTGTCAGAAAAAGTTCCATATCTTCGTCCGCGGAGGTCTTCTTTTCTTTCCGTTCCTCACCAAGAGAGGCTCTGACGGCTTTTTTTCTGGCATCAGGATAGTTTGATGCTTTAAGGGAGGAAAAAGGATTATCGGAGTGTTTGCTCATGATTCGGAATCCCGAGTTAAAAATCGAGGCCTGGAACGGCTTTTTTTCCTTCATGCCATGGGTGCTTTACTTCTTTCATTTCTGTGATCAGATCTACGTCCTGTGTAAGATGAGGAGGAAAGCCGCGCCCCGAAAGAATGAAATGGGTATTACTTTTTTTTGATAATTCAAGTAATGCTTTAAGTTCTTCTTCTAAAACAAGCCCTTTCCCGAGAGCATAAAGAATTTCGTCAGCGACCAGAACGTCTACCTTCCCCATTTTGTCCCGGGTCCAGGCAAGCGCAAGACCGGCCGCTTCCCGATGTTCCGGGCGTTCTTCTTCCTTTCGGAAAAACCCTTTTCCTGCCGCTTTGAAATTGTCTCCAAGCAGCTCTTTAAGAAATATTTGTTCCCCAGCCTCGCCATCCTGCTTCATGAACTGGATAAAGGCAGCCTTCAGTCCTCTTCCCTTAGCGCGCATGATCTGGCCGAGGCAGGCAGAAGTTTTGCCTTTACCATCGCCGGTATATACATAAATCACCTTGGTTCTCCCTGTGGTTCACGGGCTGTCGTTGTCTGCCATACCCCGGAAAGAGTGGCGCCGCAATGTGGACAAATGCCGTTAACATCCGGGGAAAGAATCTGATATGCCCTGCGACGTATGACGATTTCTCCGCAGACGGGGCAGCGCGTGTTTGTTTCCCGAAAAGGCGTGTTGCCCGTATATACATAACGGAGTCCGCATTTTTCGCCAGTTTCTCTGATTTTTTCCAGACATTCCGGGGAAGTCGGAGCTATGTCCAGCAGGGCGCGACGCGGAAAAAAGGCAGAGATATGCCACGGGGTGTCTGCGCCAAGATGTTTATGGATAAATCGTGCAATCCGCGCAGTTTCTTCGGGGGAATCATTAATGCCCGGTATGACCAGCGTTGTAATTTCCAGCCACCATCCGAGACGGCGCATAAGAATGAGGTTGTCAAGAACTCCGTGTAAGGCTGCGCCGCAGTACCTGCGATAGCTGTCATCGGAAAATGCCTTCAGATCTATGTTTGCGGCGTCAATCAGCGGCGCGAGGATTTCAAGGCATTTCGGACTCTGATATCCGTTGCTGACCAGCACCCGACCAAGCCCGGAGTGTCCGGCCTGCTCGGCACACGCGCACATGAGTTCGAAGAATATGGTCGGTTCGGTATAGGTGAAGGCGATGCTGGAACAATGTTCTTCTTTTGCGGCTCGGACGAGTTCTGTCGCTGTTATTGCCGGGCCTTTTCTGCAGAAAGCGTCTCGTTGTTCCAGATCGTCAGGAGCAGAATCATTTGCAGGAAGGCTGCGGCGTGTAAATAAAGCGGGGCGTGAAATATCGGCATTTTGACACCATGCGCAATCGAAATTGCAGCCCGGCGTTCCCAGTGAGAGCGTTCTGCTCCCGGGGAGGTAATGAAACAGCGGTTTTTTTTCTATGGGATCAACATGAACGGCAGCGGCATGCGTTTCGACAAGCGTGAATATTTCAGCTTGTCCGTTTATCCGCCGGCATCCGCGCACGCCGCAGAGACCCCACTCCCCGGGCAAGAGACGGCAGAAATGTCTGCATACCAGGCACTGGGCCCGTCCGTTCTTTCTTTCCCGCCAGAGGGATGCCCGCTTCATTGATTGCTTCCATTCTGTAAGGACAGGGGAACAGGGTAGTTGCCGGAGTAGGGAAGTTTTATTTCTGGTGCGACGATGAGGGGAACATTCCCCGGCATAGTTGAAGAACTCTGGCTTTCATCCGGAGGGGTCGTTACGCCGGATACCCATTCGTTCCGTTCCGTATCATAGTATTGATAGATTCCGGACGACGAGGTTCCCATGACGATATCGGAATCCTGCGAAGGAGTTTTGCTCTCTTCTGCGGCTGAGGCTATGCCGGGAACAAGCAGGGCGACAAGAAGCAGATCCTGAAAGAATGTGCAGGAAGAAAGTTTTTTTCGCATTGGAGTCCTCCGTCCAGCTATTGGCAAAAGGTCGGGAAGCGTCTATTAATACATGAACCATAAATCAAGGAGTCAAGCTTCATGAGTTCGTCCCGTTCTCAAGCATACACCGACGCCGGGGTCAATATCAATGCCGGTAATGAGCTGGTTTCCCGAATAAAATCGCTGGTGGCTTCCACCCGCATTCCTGGAGTTGTCTCAGATATCGGCGGCTTCGGCGGCTTGTTCCGGCCTGAGCTTGAAGGAATGAAAAGCCCTGTTCTTGTATCATCCACTGATGGTGTGGGGACGAAACTGAAGCTCGCGTCCCTGTTTGACAAACATGATACCGTAGGTATCGATCTTGTGGCGATGAGCGTCAACGATATTCTGGTTCAAGGGGCGAAACCCTTATTTTTTCTTGATTATTTCGCAACCGGCGAATTGAATGTCGAACAGGCGGAATCCATAATCGGCGGTGTGGCTGAAGGCTGTCGACGCGGAGAATGCGCCCTGCTTGGCGGAGAAACAGCCGAAATGCCAGGTATGTACGCTTCCGGTGATTACGATTTGGCCGGTTTTTGCGTGGGAATTGCCGATATGGCTGATATTGTGGACGGATCGAAGGTTGCCGTTGGCGATGTCGTGATAGGTCTGGCCTCTTCGGGCGTTCATTCCAACGGATATACCCTGGTTCGCAAATTGTTTGAAGCAAGCGGCGCCACTGCAGACGACATATTCCCTGGAACAGATCGGAGCTTCCGGGACGTTTTGCTCGAGCCCACCATTATTTATACAAAAATTCTGGGAAAGCTGCTTCAGGGAATTAAGGCGAAGGGCATGGTTCATGTTACGGGCGGCGGATTTTATGACAATATTCCCCGTGTGCTTCCTGAAAAGGTGTCTGCAAAAATCACTTTTGGTTCGTGGGATATTCCTCCGGTATTCGAATGGCTGAAGGAACAGGGAAAGCTGAGCTGGCCGGAAATGATGCAGATATTTAATACAGGCATCGGATATATTATAATCGTAGACAGCGGCGATGCGGAAGAGGTATTGAAAAGAGCCCATGTGTTGAACAGCCGTGCCTGGAAAATCGGGGAAATTGTTTCCCGTGAAGACCCGGCTTCGGAGCAGGTGGACGTTGTTTTTGAGGAATAAGGCTGATCTGGAGCGCTGCTAATACGGCAAAATGACAGCCCCGTCTGCTTGTCGCATTCCTCATTATATTCGTATCTGAGGACAATGGGGCATGCCGGGAGCATGGGGCTGTCCGTTGTCCTTGATTTGTCAGAGCGGTTGAATTGTGAAAGCACCTTTTTTGGTCAGCGCATGTCTGGCTGGCGAAGCCTGCCGTTATGATGGCGCAAGCAGACCCCATCCTGTTATCCGGGAACTCGTCAGCCAGGGGGCTGCGATTCCTGTCTGCCCGGAATATCTCGGCTGCCTCGGCATCCCTCGTCCTGCCTGTGAAATCAGGGAGGATTGCGTTGTCGATGCAGAAGGAAAAGATCATACGCTGGGCTTTCGGGCGGGAGCGCAGCTTGCTTTGAATTTTGCCCAGGCACACGGCTGTCATGAGGCCATATTGAAAGCTCGTTCTCCGTCGTGCGGCTGCGGTTCCGTCTATGACGGTTCCTTTCGTCATGTTTTGCGTGAGGGCGACGGACTGTTCGCCGCATTGCTCAAGGAAAAAGGTGTCCGCATCTGGACTGAAGAAAATGCGCCTCTGGAAAAAATCAGAGCGGAAGCCGGTCATGCCGGATATGCGGAACAGAGGAGCAGGGCTGAACACAAACGGGGTATTCTGCTTGTGGCGTACGGAGCCGGAAATCCGCAAAGCGCGGCAACACTCAGGCAGGTACAGCTTGTGGCGCAGAACCGTTTTCATCTGCCAGCACGATGGGCCTTTACTTCGGAAAGTCTGCGCGAACGCATTGCCGAAGCCCGCATGAAGTCGGATTCCGTCCTTAAGGCCTTGCGTCGTATGGCCTTTGAACGTTATGACGAAATTGCCGTGCAGTCGCTCCATCTGATTCCCGGGATGGAGTACGATGGCGTTCTGGAGGATGTCGAGCTGGCGCGCCGCGAACTCGGTTGTGATATCCGGGTAGGCCTGCCGTTGCTTTTTTCTCCCGCAGATGGAGAAAAGGCGGCGATTGCCCTTGTCAATCACGTCAACACATTCCGTACGGGACGGGAGCCTGTTGTCTGCATGGGGCACGGCAGCAGCAGACACGGGGCAACGGCCTTATACAGCATGCTTGCGGATCATGTGCGCAGATTTGACGATTCTGTCCATGTAGCCTGTATGAAGGGAGTTCTTCCTCTGGACGATACTCTGGCTCTTCTCAAGCCCGTCCGGGAGGCAAAAGAACTCTGGCTGATGCCTTTGCTTTCCGTGAGCGGCAGACACGCCAGGCATGATATGGCAGGCGGACATGGGCAGTCATGGCGGAGCAGAATTGAAGAGGCCGGTTTTCATTGTCGTACCGATGTGCGGGGGCTTGCTGACGCGGCTTCGTTCGTAGAACTGTGGATGGAACGACTGGCCGATGTGTTGCGTTCTTTTTGATGCGGCCGCATCATAAGGTATATCGAGACTGAAGGAGTTTTGTTCATGAATCTTGTTTCGGCGCAAATGGCAAAGAGTCTTGCGGGCGGTTCGATGATCCGTCGCATGTTCGAGGCTGGCAATGAACTTAAAAAGAAATTTGGAGAAGATGCCGTCTGCGATTTCAGTCTCGGAAATCCCGATCTTGCCCCTCCCGTACAGGTATCGGAGGAGTTTCGCTCTCTGGCCGTCAAATCGCGTGAGCCGGCCAGCCTCGGGTACATGTCCAATGCCGGATTCCCCTGGGCTCTGGATAAGCTGGCGGCATGGCTCGGAGAACAGCAGAAAGTTGAACTGACCAGAAATGAAGTCATGTTGAGCTGTGGTGCGGCCGGGGCTCTTAATGCCTTTTTCCATACTGTGCTGGAGCCGGGGGATGAGGTTCTCGCCATTGCTCCGTATTTTGTGGAGTATGGATTTTATGTTGCCAACCATGGCGGAGTGTTGAAAACAGTTCCCTGCCGAAAAGATGATTTCGGTCCGGACATGGATGCCGTAGCGGCCGCAATTACCCCCAAAACACGTGCTTTGATTGTCAATTCGCCGAATAACCCGTCCGGAGCGATTTACAGTATCGAGGATATGCGCAAGCTCGCGGCAATTCTGGAAGAGGGGGGGCAGAAGCACGGTCGTCCCATTTATCTTATTTCTGATGAGCCGTATCGCTTTCTGGCTTATGATGGCTGTGAAGTGCCGGCAGTCCTTCCTCTTTCTCCTTATGCCGTTGTGGTGAGTTCGTTTTCCAAAAATTACGGACTGGCAGGAGAGCGCGTGGGCTATGTGGCTATTTCGCCGCGTCTGGAAGGACGGGAAACGCTCATGGCCGGACTTATTCTCTCCAATCGCACGCTGGGCTATGTGAATCCGCCTGTGGTCGGTCAGTATCTGATGGCCGCCGCCCTTGGAACTTCCACCGACGAAGCTCTTGCCATTTATACAAAGCGGCGGAATATGCTGGCGGATATCCTGACGGAAGCCGGATATGAATTCACGATGCCCAAAGGTACGTTCTACTTTTTTCCGAAAGCTCCGGGTGGGGGCGATCTGGCCTTTGTAGAACGTCTGAAAGAACAGCTTGTGCTTGCCGTGCCGGGATCCGGCTTTGGCGGGCCGGGATATTTCCGTCTTTCCTTTGCCGTACCTGATGCGGTAATACTCCGTTCTCGAGAAGGCTTCATCAAAGCTCTCAAGAGTTAACCTTAATTTATGGATGATCAAGTAATTTTCTTGACATCATGAAAATGTATCTATAGATTTTCTCGTTCTTTAAGTTTTCTTCAGTCAAAAGGCCGAAGATAACGAGGAGTCGGCATGGCGGAACTGCATGTGGCATTGAACGAGATTCCCTCCGACGGGATGTCTCTGGTTGTCGACGACCAGACTCTCTGGAGCGACCCTATGCGCGAATTCGGAATGAAATTCCGCATAGTCCGCCCGCTGCGGGCAGAAGTCTTTTTGCTTCCGCAGGCAGGGGGCTGTCTGGTGAGAGGGCATCTTTCCGGAGAACTTGTTGTGCCTTGTGACCGTTGTGCAGAAGATGCCGGCGTCGTCATAGACTGCTCGTTCGACGAGTTCGAGTCTCCTGTTGATGAACAGGAGGACAACAGTGGCGACGCGGAGAGCGAGAGCTTTGTTTTTCCTGAATCCGACGCCATTTTTTTTGAACATGGCGTTGCGGTTCTGGATTTGGGGAAACTGCTGTGGGAAGAACTGTCCCTTGTCATGCCGATCAAGCCTTTGTGCAGGCCTGACTGCAAGGGGGTCTGTTCTTCCTGCGGTGCGAACCTGAACAATGGCCCTTGCGCTTGCGGCGGACAGGAAGGCGATCCCCGTCTTGCTCCGCTAAAATATCTCAAGATAAAAACCAAGGGTTAAGCCCTGCTTCAAGGAGACTGACATGGCTGTTCAGCAAAACAAGAAATCCCGTTCCAGAAAGGGAATGCGTCGTTCTCATGATCGCGTAACCAAGCCCACCGTGATTTATTGCTCCTGTGGCGCTCCCACCACGCCGCACACTGTTTGCCCCTCCTGCGGTCAGTACAGAGGCCGTCAGATAGAAGCCGCCGCCGACGAGCAGTAGGGATGATGAACAGGTCTGTCATCGCCATTGATGCCATGGGAGGAGACTTCGGTCCCTCCGTCGTGGTTCCCGGCGCTTTACAGGCAGCCCGCGAATGTGGAGCCAAAGTACTTCTTGTTGGTGTGGAAAGCGCGGTTCGGGATGCCCTGGCCGCGCTTCCCGCTACGGAGCGGGACGAAGAATTGTTTGAAATCGTTCCTGCTTCGCAAGTGGTGGAAATGAGGGAAAAGCCTTCGGAGATTCTTCGCACCAAGAAAGATTCATCCATTCAGGTTGCATGCCGTCTGGTTAAGCAGGGAAAAGCAGACGCTATCGTCAGCGCCGGTCATTCCGGAGCGGCGGTTGCCTGCGGCATGTTTATTCTCGGGCGTATCCCCGGGGTGGAGCGTCCCGCTCTGGCCACCATACTGCCTACAGAGAAAAAGCCGGTGCTGCTGCTTGATGTTGGGGCGAATGTTGAATGTCGACCTCATCATATTTTCCAGTTTGCGCTGATGGGGGCAACCTTCGCTCAGGATATTCTCGGTTATGAGAATCCCCGTGTCGGTATTCTGAGCATCGGCGAGGAGGAAGGAAAGGGCAATTCCCTGGTAAAAAGCAGTTATGAACTGCTTAAATTGACTCAGGACATCAATTTTCTCGGAAACGTCGAGGGACGAGATCTCTTTACAGGGAATGTTGACGTTGTTGTTTGCGACGGTTTTGTAGGAAATGTCGCACTGAAGTTGAGCGAGGGGCTAGGTTCTTCCCTGACGCATGTCCTGAAGCGTGAACTGCTCAATTCCGGTCTGCTCCCGAAAATCGGTACGTTTCTTGCGAAAAAGGCTTTCAAAAGATTTGCGAAAGTCGTTGATTATGCGGAATATGGCGGTGCCCCTCTGCTGGGATTGCAGGGGGTGGCCATTGTCTGTCATGGCGCCTCTAATGTGAAGGCCCTGACAAGTGCAACCGCCATGGCGCACGCTTATGTGACAAAGGGCACTCATGAGCGACTGGTTAAAGCCATCAGCGCCAACGAAGAATTGACCCGTTATGCCCGTTCCGTGTGAGCTTGTATGGCGAACTCCTGTCATATCTGCGGCTTGGGAAGTTATGTTCCCGATAAAATTCTGACCAATCACGACCTCGAAAAACTGGTGGATACGTCGGACGAATGGATTCTGTCCCGAACCGGTATCCGGCAGCGTCATATTCTTGAAAGTGGGGCCAATGCGTCAGACGCGGCCATGGAGGCCGCCCATGCTGCTCTTGCAGACGCGGGGGTTTCACCTGAAGAGTTGACGCATATTTTTGTAGCTACCTGCTCCCCTGATTATTTTTGTCCCAGTACGGCATGCCTTGTTGCCGGAAGGCTCGGTCTTTCCGCCAAAGGCGACGGGCAGGGGGCGCATGTGATGTGCATGGATTTCAACGCCGCATGTTCCGGATTTTTATATGGCCTTGAACTTGCGCGCTCCGTGCTGGCTCTGCGGCCCGACGGCGTTGTCCTGCTTATCGGTGCAGAAGCGTTGAGTCGACGTATTGACTTTTCCGACCGCAGTACCTGCATTTTGTTCGGCGATGGGGCGGGGGCCGTCGTTTTACGCGGCTCATCCGCTGGAAGTCTGTGGGGGGTTCAGGACTGCTCCTGCTGCTCTGACGGCTCGCTTCACAACCTCATTGTGATGGGCGGCGGCTCCGCCATGGAAGTGAAGAAGGGAGATATGCTCCCGGACGACTTTTTTCTGACAATGCAGGGAAGGGAAGTCTTTCGACATGCCGTGCGGAGTATGGCTGCGGAAAGTCGGGCCATGCTCGAACGTCACGGGATGACTGTCGACGATATCGATCTATTCATTGCTCATCAGGCAAATCTGCGTATTATCGAAGCTGTCGGAAGCAGGCTCGGCATTGATGAGAGTAAAGTTTTCGTCAATGTTCAGGATTATGCAAATACTTCGGCGGCAACGCTTCCTCTGGCTCTTGATGATGCTCGTACCCAGGGGCGTCTGAAGCCTGGTATGAAGGTCTTGTTGTCGACATTCGGGGGCGGTATCACCTGGGGAGCCGCATTGCTGGCATGAATACGCACTCTGCCATTGATATTTGTTTTTTTCAGCCGTAATATTTTTCCGTGAGGCAGACAATATGAGTGAGCTTCTTTCCACGGCCTTGGTTACCGGCGGCTCTCGTGGTATTGGTCGTGCTGTGGCCCGTACTCTTGCGGATGCAGGTTATCAGGTATTCCTGACCTATATCAGTAAACCTGAAGAGGCGGAGCAGACAGTACGGGATATCACGGAAGCCGGCGGTCTTGCCCGCGCCTTCAAATTGGATGTCGGCGATTCCGACTCTGTTGCCGCGCTTTTTCGCGATGAGATCCGGGATAAGGTGGATCTTGCTGTACTTGTCAATAATGCAGGTATCACGAAAGATGGGCTCATGCTCAGAATGAAGGACGATGATTTTGACAAAGTTCTTGCAATCAACCTGAGAGGAGCTTTTCTTTGTCTGCGGGAAGCCGCCAAAATCATGACCAGGCAGCGCCATGGAAGAATTATCAATATTTCCTCTGTAGTCGGACAAATGGGAAATGCCGGCCAAATCAATTACAGCGCTGCAAAGGCGGGATTGATCGGCATGACCAAGTCGGCTGCGAAGGAACTTGCGCCGCGTTCTGTTACTGTTAATGCTGTTGCTCCGGGCTTCATTGAGACGGATATGACAGCTGCGCTTTCCGAAGAAGCCCGGGACGCCTATGCCAAAGCAATTCCGCTGGGGCGTCTGGGATCGGCACAGGACGTTGCGGATGCCGTGGCCTTTTTGGCCTCGGACAAAGCGTCGTATATTACCGGACAGGTACTGGCCGTTAACGGCGGCCTTTACTGCTAACCTCTCTAACACTGGCCTTTGGAGGAATCATGTCTGTTGAAGAAAAAATCAAACAGATCATCAAGGATCAGCTTGGCGTATCCGAAGAAGAAGTAAAGCCGGAAGCTTCTTTTGTGGAAGATCTCGGTGCCGACTCTCTTGACCTTACGGAACTTATCATGGCTATGGAAGAAGAGTTCGGTGTTGAAATTGCCGATGAGGATGCCCAGAAGATTCTCAAGGTCAAAGACGCCATCAGCTATATCGAAAGCAAGCAAAAGTAAGACGGGGCACGGCTGTACCCCGTTTCGCGGGCGACCTGCATCCCGAGAAGAATCTGCTTCCGCAGCTTCTCCTGTATGGTCGTCCGTTTTTTTATGGCGGCACGCCCTGTTCCAGGGCGAGCCTCCGTCCTTACCGTCCATTGCGAGCAAGGAGCAGATATGGAACGCAGACGTGTCGTCATCACGGGCATTTCCGCCATTACCCCTTTGGGTCTTGATGTTGCAAGCAGCTGGGATGCTCTGTTGGCAGGCAAGTCCGGTATTGACCGAATCACACTTTTTGATTCTACCGGATATGACACCCAGATTGCCGGCGAGGTAAAAAATTTTCATCCGGAGGACGTCATCCCTGCCAAGGTTTGCAGGCGGATGGATCGTTTCGTCCAGTTTGCTGTCTGCGGTGCAGAGCAGCTGATGAAGGATTCAGGATACCGTGTGGATGAAAACAATGCCGAACAAACCGGAGTTATTCTCGGTGTCGGACTTGGCGGTCTGCATACCATTGAAGTCTTTCATTCAAAACTCATGGAAGCCGGCCCTTCGAGAATTTCTCCCTTTTTCATTCCCATGCTGATTTCGAACATGGCTCCGGGGCAGGTAGCGATAAACACCGGCGCAAAAGGGCCGAATATGGTCTTGACCAGCGCATGTGCTTCTTCGTTGCATGCCATAGGTCATGCCTATTCCGAAATTCTTCTCGGCCGCTGTGATGCGGTGATTACCGGCGGGATGGAGGCAACCATTACCCCGATGGGTATTTCCGGCTTTACGTCCATGAAGGCCCTGTGTACCCAGTATGACGATACTCCACAGAAAGCCTCCCGTCCCTTTGATCTCACCAGAGCAGGCTTTGTCATGGGAGAAGGCGCAGCCATGTTGCTGCTCGAGAGCCTTGATTCCGCTAAGGCCCGAGGCGCAAAAATCTATGCTGAAATCGTCGGCTTCGGGGCCTCTGATGACGCCTATCATATGGTTGCGCCTCTGGAATCCGGAGCCGGAGCGGCATCGGCAATGCGTAGAGCTTTGAAGGATGCCGGTGTTTCTCCGGAAAAAATCAATCATATCAGTGCGCATGGCACATCCACTCATGCCAATGACGCGGGAGAAACCCGTGCGATCAAGACCGTATTTGGCGACCATGCCTACGATATAGCCATTTGCGCGAGCAAGTCTCAGATCGGACATATGCTCGGTGCGGCCGGAGGGGCTGCAAGCGTGTTTACCGTTCTTGCGCTGCAAAGCGGTATTGTGCCGGGAACCATCAATCTGGAAACTCCCGATCCCGAGTGCGATCTCAATTATATGAGTTCCGGTCCTCAAAAGCTCGATCCGGAATACGCTATGGTCAATGCGTTCGGTTTCGGCGGCACAAACGCAAGCGTTGTGTATAAACGCTTTGAAGATTGAGACTTACCTTACAGAGGATTGTGCGTCATGCAGGAATTGATTCTTCAGGATCCGGAAATTGCCGAGGCAATTTTTAATGAAAGCCGTCGGCAGATGGGAAAGCTTGAGCTTATTGCTTCAGAAAACTTTGTGTCCTCTGCGGTTCGCGAAGCCCAGGGAAGCGTACTGACCCACAAATATGCCGAAGGCTATCCGGGAAAGCGTTACTATGGCGGCTGCGAATATGTCGACGTAGCGGAAAATTTGGCGCGGGACAGAGCAAAGCGTCTTTTTTCCTGTGATTATGTCAATGTTCAGCCTCATGCGGGAAGTCAGGCCAACATGGCCGCATACTTTGCTTTTCTTAAACCCGGCGATACCGTTTTGGGGATGGATCTTTCGCATGGCGGTCATCTGACGCACGGTAGTCCCGTAAATTTTTCCGGCCGTCTTTTTAATATCATTTCTTACGGCGTGGATCGGGAAAGCGGATTAATTGATTATGAGGCCGTATCCCGGCTGGCGCGGGAGCATAAGCCCGCGATGATTGTCGCAGGAGCGAGTGCCTATCCGAGGATTATAGATTTTGCCCGTTTTCGTCAGATAGCGGACGAAGTTGGGGCCAGATTGATGGTGGATATGGCGCACATCGCTGGTCTGGTGGCAACGGATCTGCACCCTTCGCCTATTCCCCATGCCCACGTTACCACTACGACGACGCACAAGACCTTGCGCGGCCCCCGCGGCGGCATGATTCTTGCCCGGAGCGCAGATGTCGAAGACGTGGAAAAGCGTTTTAACAGTCAGATCTTTCCCGGTATCCAGGGCGGGCCGCTTATGCACGTCATCGCGGCAAAGGCCGTGGCCTTTGGCGAAGCTCTCAAGCCGAAATTCAAGGTCTATCAGCAGCAAGTGCTTCGCAATGCTGAATGTCTTGCGTCATGCCTTAAAGGCGCAGGTTACGATCTGGTGTCCGGCGGGACAGACAATCATTTGATGCTGCTGGATCTCACCCGCAAGGAAATTACGGGCAAAGATGCAGAACATGCGCTTGACCTTGCAGGAATCACGGTTAATAAAAATACGGTTCCCTTTGAAACCCGTTCCCCCTTTGTTACTTCCGGCGTCAGAATCGGTACGCCCGCGCTCACGACACGGGGTATGAAGGAGGCCGAAATGGAAAAAGTCGCCGAGTGGATTATTGATGTGCTTGCGCACTATCAAGATGAAAGGTATTTACATGCCATTTGCAGGGATGTGAAACAGTTTGCCGAGCAGTTCCCGCTCTTTGCGTGGTAGGCGCTGCTTTCGGCCGGAAGGGATGTTTTGACAGGGGAGATCCTCCAAGGGGGATGCGTATGGTGACTCGACAGCGTTTATCATGGCCGCAATACTTTATGCGCATAGCGCATCTGGTTGCGGAGCGCTCGACCTGCCTGCGCCGGAAGGTTGGGGCTGTGGTCGTGAAGGATAAAAGAATACTTGCTACCGGGTATAACGGAGCCCCCGCTGGAATTCCCCATTGTCTGGAAACCGGATGTCTGCGTCAGCAACTGGGCATTCCTTCCGGCCAGCGACATGAGATCTGTCGTGGACTTCATGCAGAGCAAAATGTCATCATACAGGCCGCCGTATATGGGATATCGCTGGCCGGGGCGGAACTGTACTGTACGACGAGGCCATGTCTCATCTGTACAAAAATGTTGATAAACTGTGGCATACACAGTATCTGGCATGCGGAGAGCTACCCGGACGAAATGGCGGATGCCATGCTTAAAGAGGCCGGCGTTCAGGTGGGCACGCTTCCCCTGGAGCGTGATGAACATATTGATATTTCCGATGAGGTCTCCCCGGCGGGGGGCATATCGGACTTCATGGGTATTTCTGGAGAAAAGTTATGAGCGAGTCACGTTTTGCGCCTTTTATGAAAGAAGCTCTTGCGTGCGCGGAACGGGGACGCTGGCATACTGCCCCCAATCCCACTGTGGGAGCGGTACTGGTGCGGGACGGACGTATTGTCGCCCGCGGATGGCATGCGGCATATGGTGAAGCCCATGCAGAAATAGCCTGTCTCGCTGATGCGGCCCGCAATGGAGTGGACCCCTCGGAATGCTCCCTGGTCGTGACGCTCGAACCGTGTAATCACTACGGGAAGACTCCTCCCTGTGTGGAAGCTGTGCTGGCGGCTGGTATCAGGCATGTTGTTGTCGGTATGCGGGACATCAATCCTGAAGCCCGCGGCGGTATCGAGACCCTTCTTGCCGCAGGAGTGAGCGTGGAAACCGGGGTGCTTGAAGATGACTGCCGTCTGAGTATGCTGGATTTCATCACCTGGCAGACAACAGATCGTCCGTATGTCATTTTGAAAATGGCTTCCACTCTGGATGGGCATATCGCTTCCCGCACGGGAAAACCGGAGTCCATAAGCAATGCTGTCTCGCATGAGACAGTCATGCGTCTCCGGGAGGGAGTCGGAATTGCCGGCGGTGCGGTACTTGTAGGGTCAAATACGCTTTTTACCGACAATCCTCTACTCACGGCCAGAACGGAAAGTGCGGACAGACAACCGCGGGCTGTTATCCCGACGCGGCGACTTCCTTCTCCCGAAGCAAATCTCAATATTCTGCAGCAGCGTCCGGAGGACTGTATCTTTTTTTCGACTGCGGCTCAGGCTGCTTCTCCCAGCGCACAGGCCCTTCGGGAAAAGGGCGTGCATGTATACGGGCTGGAGCCGGATGAGCGCGGACACGGTCTTGATCTTCTCCAGATGTTGCAACTTCTGCGAGAGCAGGAGAGCTGTCCCTATGTACTCTGCGAAGGAGGCTCTCGTCTGGCCACCAATCTTTTGGAAAACGGCCTTGTGGACGATTTTCGACTTCATCTTGCCCCGCGTGTTCTGGGGGATGAGGATGCTCCTTCTCTGTTTTGCGGTCGCGTATGCGGCAGTATGGAAGAAACACTGAATCTTCGCCTGGTCTCCATGCAGAAGATGGGGGGAGATTGCCATCTCCGCTATGTCTGTGGGATGGAGGCCGCATGTTTACCGGATTAGTCCAGGGGCTGGGAATTGTAACGTCCGCAATGGTATCTGGAGGACAACTCAGCCTTCTGGTGTCTCCTCAATTTGTCTGGGAAAGACCCCTTAAAGGGGAATCCGTCGCCGTCAACGGAGCATGTCTCAGTGTGGAGGGGTGGGAAGGAACCTCTTTTCGTGCCTATGCTTCGGAAGAAACATTGTCCTGTACCATGCTGGGCACTCTTTCCAGAGGAGACAGAGTAAACCTGGAAAGAGCTCTTGCTCTTGGGGATCGCCTGGGTGGACATCTCGTCAGCGGGCATGTCGATACGCTTGCGCGTCTTGAGAGTGTAGCCGAACGCGGCCGTTCCCGTTGCTGTCGTTTTTCATTTTCCGATGAATGGAGTCGGCAGGTTATTCCAAAAGGTTCGATCACTCTCGGAGGCATCAGTCTCACAGTGAACAACTGCGGTTCCGGATGGCTGGAAGTCAATATCATTCCGGAGACCTGGAACTCAACGGCAGCGCAGTACTGGCGTACCGGGCAGATGATGAATATGGAAACGGATATACTTGGCAAGTATGTGGGGCAGATGTTGACCTATTTCCTGCCGGGAAATCATGATGTACAAGAAGGGCAGAGAGGGACAAGCCGTTTGAGCGTGGAGTTTTTACGGGAGAACGGTTTCTAGCCGTCGGCTCAAGTTGTCGCCTGATGAGGATAAGTTATGCCTATTTGCAGTACGGAAACAGCAATTAAAGATCTTCGCGAAGGCAAGATGATAATTCTTGTCGATGATGAAGATCGTGAGAATGAAGGGGATCTGACCATAGCGGCGGAATTCGTCACGCCGGAAGCCATTAATTTCATGGCTACCTATGGACGCGGTCTTATTTGTCTGCCCATGTCGCCCGAAATGGCGGATAAGCTGAATCTTCCCCTGATGACGAAGCGCAACGGATCGAGATTCGGCACAAACTTTACGGTTTCCATCGAAGCGCGGGAAGGCGTAACAACCGGAATTTCCGCTGCTGACCGGGCCAGGACTATCCAGACCGCCGTGGCGGACAATGCCAGGGCGGAAGATCTGGTGACGCCGGGCCATATATTTCCTCTCCGCGCCCATCCCGGCGGCGTACTGATGCGCGCCGGTCAGACAGAGGGAAGCGTTGATCTTGCCAAACTCGCAGGTATCAAGCCCGCTGCGGTCATCTGTGAAATCATGCGTGATGACGGCGAAATGGCCCGTATGCCCGATCTTGAAATTTTTGCGGAGAAACACGGCCTGCATATCGCCACGATCAAAGATATCATCAAGTACAGGATGGATCGCGGTCAGGTTGCCGTTCGTCGTATAGCTGAAGCCAAGATGCCGACCAAATACGGAGAATTTCGTATTTACGCCTATGAAAATTCTCTGGATAATCTGACTCATGTGGCTTTGGTAAAAGGGAATGTTGCCGACGGCGAGCCCGTTCTGACAAGAGTACACAGCGAATGTCTGACGGGAGATGCCTTCGGTTCTCTGCGTTGTGACTGCGGAGATCAGCTGGCCGCTGCCATGCGGCAGGTTGAAAAAGAAGGGCGGGGCCTGATTCTCTACATGCGTCAGGAAGGACGCGGCATCGGCCTTG
Organism: Candidatus Mailhella merdavium; assembly: GCA_019119045.1. Classification (GTDB taxonomy): domain Bacteria; phylum Desulfobacterota; class Desulfovibrionia; order Desulfovibrionales; family Desulfovibrionaceae; genus Mailhella; species Mailhella merdavium. The sequence continues at coordinate 42,671 of DWXS01000090.1, forward strand.
CGAATAAAATCAGAGCATACGCGCTGCAAGATCAGGGATTGGATACTGTTGAAGCCAATATCCGCCTGGGCTTTGCCCCGGATTTACGCGATTATGGCGTCGGCGCGCAAATTCTTGTGGATCTGGGGGCTCACCGCTTGCGTTTGCTGACAAACAACCCCAAAAAGATTATCGGCCTTGAAGGCTATGGAATTGAGATTGTTGAACGTGTTCCCATAGAACTTGAGGCAGGGGATTACAATGAAGAATATCTCCTGACCAAAAAAGAAAAAATGGGGCACTTGCTCTGCTGCATGCATCATCACAAAGGCTGAGATATCGGAGGTTTTTTATGGAACAGATTCGCTGCATAGAAGGGATGATGGATGCGAAGGGCGTTCGCATCGCCATTGTTGCCACACGTTTTAATGATTTTGTTGTGGATCGTCTGGTTTCCGGGGCTATTGACTATCTGACCCGTCACGGCGCAGAGCGGGAAAATCTGACCTTGGTTCGCGTTCCCGGGGCGTTTGAACTGCCGGTAGTTTGCCAGAAGCTGGCTTCTTCCGGTAAATATGACGGATTGCTGGCCTTGGGAGCCGTTATCCGCGGTGCGACGCCTCATTTTGATTTTGTTTCCGCAGAATCCACCAAGGGCATTGCCCATGTTTCTCTCCAGTACGGTATTCCTGTCGGATTCGGTCTGTTGACGACGGATAATCTTGAGCAGGCCATTGAACGTGCTGGAAGTAAAGGAGGGAATAAAGGCGTGGAGGCTGCCTCTGCTCTTCTGGAAACTATTCGCGTTATGGAGCAGCTTTAATGGGCGTTCGCAACGTGCCCCGCAGAGTTTCGCGAAATCTTGCCTTTCAGGTTTTGTACGGGCAGGAATTCCTGCATGCGACAAGTCTGGAGGAACTCAGCCGCGCCTTCAGGGAAGCTCCGAGACAGGCCGGCCAGGAAGAGGCCGAAGACGGCGGTTTTGCCTGGGAACTCGTGGAAGGCGTATGGAGCAAGAGAAGCGAACTGGATGAGCAGATTCGACGCTATGCACGAAACTGGCGTCTGGAGCGAGTCGGTCGAGTGGAGCTTACGCTTTTGCGTCTGGCGTTGTACGAGATGCTTTTCCGGCCCGATGTTCCGCACAAAGTCGCTATAAACGAGGCCCTGGAACTTAACCGGCAATATGGGGAAGAAAAGGCTCAGTCCTTCATTAACGGTGTGCTGGATGCTGCCGTTAAGGGGCTGGAAAACGGCCCTCTTTCCCGAAGCTAGTTCACCAACAACCTGATTTTAAAGTTTTGCCTGAAGGATAGAAACATATGGCTCTTTCCTCCCGATATGACCCGCAGTCTATAGAAGAAAAGTGGCAGAAGCTTTGGACCGAACGTCGGTCCTTTTCCTGCGATCCGGATTCTTCAAGGCCCAAGTATTATGTTCTGGAGATGTTTCCCTATCCTTCCGGCAATATTCACATGGGGCATGTCCGGAATTATTCCATCGGGGATGTTGTCGCCCGATTCCGCCGGATGCAGGGATATAATGTTCTTCACCCCATGGGCTGGGATGCTTTTGGTCTGCCTGCAGAAAACGCGGCAATCAAACATAATATCCATCCCGCCAAGTGGACCTATGCCAACATCGACAACATGCGGGCACAACTGAAAAGGTTGGGCTATTCCTATGACTGGCGGCGCGAACTGGCGACATGCCATCCCAAATATTACAAGTGGGAGCAGCAGTTTTTCCTCCGCTGGCTGGAAAAGGGTCTTGTTTATCGTAAAAAAGCCCCGCAGAACTGGTGTCCTCAGTGTCATACCGTGCTGGCCAACGAACAGGTTGAGGAAGGGCGTTGCTGGCGTTGCGATACCCCGGTGGAACAGAAGGAACTGACACAGTGGTTTTTCCGTATTACCGCATATGCGGAAGAATTGCTTGATGATTTGAAAAAACTTGAAGGCGGATGGCCGGATCGCGTGCTTTCCATGCAGCGTAACTGGATCGGAAAGTCGACAGGGGCTGAAATCGTTTTCCCGCTCGACGGAAGAGATGGGGAAATCAAGGTGTTTTCAACTCGCCCCGACACTGTGTTCGGCGTAACGTTCATGACGCTGGCTCCGGAACATCCTCTTGTGGATTCTCTTATTAAAGGAAGAGAAAACGAAAAGGAAATTCGAGCTTTTATCGAAAAAACGCGCAACATGGACAGGCTGGATCGTCAGTCGGAAGCACTCGAAAAAGACGGGGTCTTCACGGGGGCATATTGTCTCAATCCCTTTACGGGGCGTCGCATTCCCATCTGGCTGGGAAATTTTGTCCTCGCCGATTATGGTACCGGGGCCGTGATGGCTGTTCCCGCACATGATCAGCGGGATTTTGATTTCGCCCGTAAATTCGGCCTTGATATGATCGTGGTCATTCAGGGGGAAGGGGAAAAGCTCGATCCCGCCACAATGAAAGAAGCCTGGACCGCCCCCGGGGTAATGGTAAACTCCGGAGAGTTTGACGGCACTCCAAACGAAGAGGGAAAAGGCCTGATCATTGACGCTCTGAAAAAAATGGGCAAGGGCGGGAAAACCGTCAACTGGCGCCTCCGTGACTGGAACATTTCCCGTCAGAGATTCTGGGGCGCGCCTATTCCTGTTGTTTATTGCGAAGAATGCGGTATGGTTCCCGTACCGGAAAAAGATCTTCCTGTACTTCTGCCTCTGGACGCCCAGCCCCTGCCCGACGGACGCTCTCCCCTGCCTCATCTGGATTCTTTTGTGAATACGACCTGTCCGCGCTGTGGAAAGCCTGCGAAACGCGAGACGGATACGATGGATACCTTTGTTGAATCGTCGTGGTACTTTGCCCGTTTCACGGATGCCCGCAATGAGGATCAGGCTTTTAACAAAGAGGCGCTTTCCTACTGGCTGCCTGTCGATCAGTATATAGGAGGCGTCGAACATGCCATTCTGCATTTGCTGTATTCCCGCTTTTTCACCAAGGTTTTGCGGGATTTCGATTTCTATCCTTCCGATTTATCAGAGCCTTTCCGTAATCTGCTGACGCAGGGAATGGTTCTCAAAGACGGATCGAAGATGTCGAAATCCAAGGGTAATGTGGTCGATCCTACCGAGATGATTAATAAATATGGAGCGGATACGGTCAGATTGTTCTGCCTGTTTGCCGCTCCGCCCGAACGTGATTTTGACTGGAGCGATACGGGCATTGAAGGCTCGTCGCGCTTTCTTAATCGGGTATGGCGTCTTTTCGGAGAACTGCGGCCCTATCTGTCTGCCGTAAAAGCCTGTGCCTCTTCCGATTCCTGTGCCGATAACCATGCCGCGAGAGAGCTTCGTCTGCGCGAACATGCAACCGTGAAAAAAGTGGGAGAAGATATCGGCAATCGGTATCAGTTCAATACCGCTATTGCTTCAATCATGGAGCTGGTGAACGAGCTGTATCTTTCCAAGGATGAGCTGATTTCCACAGCGGAAGGCAAAGAGGCTCTTTCTTCAGCCATGGCCACAGTATTGACGCTGCTTTATCCCTTTACCCCGCATTTGTGTGAAGAACTGTGGGAAGATCTGGGGCATCAGTCCTCTCTGTCGGATGAAAGCTGGCCGCAGTGGCAGGAAAGCGCGCTTAAGCGCGATATGGTGACGGTTGTTATTCAGGTCAACGGCAAGTTGCGCGGCAAAATAGAGGTGCCGGCGGACGCATCACGGGAGGATGTGGAAAAGCTTGCTCTGGCGGATGAAGCCGTGCTGCGTCATACGGAAGGTTTGACTGTCCGGAAGGTGGTGGTCGTCCCCGGAAAGCTCGTCAATGTGGTGGCAAACTGATGAAGATCAGGGATTATTGCGCGAGGGCTGCATGTCGCTTCCTGTTTGTGTCTTTCATGCTGCTTTTCTCCGCCTGCGGATATCAGTGGCAGGGAAGCGACAGTTCCTCGACGGCCAGCGTACTGGGAAACGGATTCAGTACGGTGAAAATAACCAATGTTGAGCAGTCCTCGCTGTATCCCTGGATTCCCTATTATCTGCGCTCACTGATGAGGGACGAGATAACTCTTCGCCACCTTGCAGAATGGCAGGATAACGGCGAAGCCGATTACACTATGGAAATCCGCATGCCGTCATTTTCCGTAGGCTCCTATGTCAGTAATACGCAGGACATTACTCTGCTTAATGCTGCCACAGTGTCGCTTGAGGTGATTCTTCATGAAGGAGGAAGCAACGCTGTCGTCTGGCAGTCGGGGCTTGTTGTGTATTCCGATTATTTTGAAAATCAGCGTGAGCATACCGCCATTCGGGAGTTGCTGAGAGAAGTTGTGCGCCGGGCAGTGGATCGGATGCAGCTTAAATTTTAATTCGTCCTGTCTGGCTGTCCGGGAAGATGGAATCATGTCTTGAAGCGTTCCATCTCTGGAAACAATATACCGGAATTTCCGGGGTAGACAGGGTCAGGATCACATGGTTGTCATGTATGGACAAGCCAGGTTTTTATTTTTGTATCTGCCCGGACAGCTTGCTGGCGCGCGAGCATGTTCATGACATGCTCGCTTCCTGCGGGTACAATGACTGCCCTGTGACGGTTTTCTGGGCAGATGAGGGGTTAGGAGAAAAATTCTGGGATGTATTGACGCTTCAAGGGCTGGGAAGTTCCAGGCAGACACTGTTTATCCGCAACGCGCAGATACTTTCTGCCGAAGTGTGGAAAAAACTTTCCGGAGCCTTGGGAATCCCCAGACCTGGGATTATGCCGGTCTTTTTTTTTGAGGGAGCATGGGAGAAAGGGCAGCCCAAACTTCCTGCATACCTGACCAGGTTAAAGTGTTTTGAGTTTGCGGGCAAGAAGAGATGGATATGGCGTTCTCCTTCTCTTGATTCACGCGGAATTCGGAATTTCTTACAGGAAAGAGCGAAATTCAGAAATCTGACGCTGGAACCCAACACGCTGGAGATTCTTGAAGAAATTCTTCCTCCCGATGCCGCAGCCATTTCAGCCGTCGTAGAGCAGCTTGCCCTGCTGGTTGATGACGGCGTCGTCAGGCCGGAGCATACGAAAGAAATCGCTTCATACGTTCCTGATATGGTATTATTCGATCTGATTCGTCATATTCAGGATGGGCGGCTGGATAAAGCTCTGGAGCTTGTTTTGCGGGAGGGGGACAACAGCGACGGTGTGCTGTTCCCTCTTCTGACGCTGATGACCAGGGAAGCCAGAATTCTCTGGCAACTTCTGGCGGGTGAAAATGTCTATGTACCGCAACATATCGTCGGTCTGAAACGTCGCCTGGCGGCCAATCTGGGTTTCAGAGGCATTGCGAAGATATTTGCTGCTCTCAGCAAGGCCGAATGGAATGTCAAAAGCGGTCAACTCCAGCCCGGGCAGGCGCTTGAAGAACTTATTGCGGAGCTGGTTCGGCTGTTTACATTTCCCCGAAAGCATACAAGGACAGATTGAACGTGACAACGCCGAAGAATCAGGCAGAGGGGCACCGCGCGCGTCTTCGTGCCAGAATCATGAAGGACCCCCGCGGAGCTTATACATATGAGCTGCTTGAGAGTTTGCTGGGATATGTTCATCTGCGCTCCGACACGAAAGGGCTTGCCAAGACATTACTGGATAAATATGGCGGAATACGAGGGCTCCTCGGGTCTCATCCGGCGGAACTTCACGATATTCCCGGATGTGGCCCGGCAACGGAAACTTTTTTGACGCTGCTGCGGGAAATCATTGCCCGATATTTTACTGAAGCGGTAAAATCCAGAAAAAGTGTGACATTAAGTGATATTGCTCAGCTTGGTATGGCCATGCTGGCAGGGCTTCCCCATGAGGAAGTTTGGGTTGCGCTTCTGGACAATGGCAATAGACTGCTTACTTTTGAAAGAGTCAATAAAGGTTCCGTCGGCCATGTTTTATTAACCGCTCGCGATGCCGTGGAGATTACCCTGAAGTATAAGGCAACCGGGCTGGTTGTATTACATAATCATCCCGGAGGGGCGCTTAAACCGTCTACGCTTGATACGGAGAGTACCCTCATGTTGTGCCAGGCTTTGGAGGC
>DWXS01000091.1 GCA_019119045.1 Candidatus Mailhella merdavium
TTTAGCAAATCAAAAGGAGTTTGATAACATACTCAAAGCTAAAAGCTTTTTTGAACCCCCCGCCTAGCGGGGGGTTTTCTTAACCAAAAAGGGGGAACATCCTGCAAAGGATGTTCCCTTTTTTTATCTATGACTGAGGGGGCGGAATTGTCTCCGCCCCGGTACGGCTTAGTACATGCCGCCCATACCGCCCATGCCGCCCATATCGGGAGCAGCCGGAGCAGCTTCCTTCTTGGGCTTTTCGGCAATAGCGCATTCGGTGGTCAGCAGCAGAGAAGCCACGGAAGCGGCGTGCTGCAAAGCAAAACGGGCCACCTGCTTCGGGTCGATAACGCCGGCCTTGAGCAGATCTTCGTATTCGCCGGTAGCGGCGTTGAAGCCGAAGCCGTCCTTGCCCGCACGAACCTTTTCCACCACCACGGAGCCTTCAAAGCCCGCGTTGGCAGCGATCTGACGCAGGGGTTCTTCCACAGCGCGGCGAACAATGTTCACACCGGCGATTTCATCGTCGTCGGCAACCTTCACATCGTCAAGAGCCTTGACCGCACGGATGAAGGCGGTTCCGCCGCCAGGCACGATACCTTCGGCAACGGCGGCGCGGGTGGCGTTCAGGGCATCCTGCACGCGATCCTTCTTTTCCTTCATTTCGGTTTCGGTAGCCGCACCGACCTTGATCACCGCTACGCCGCCGACCAGTTTGGCCAGACGTTCCTGCAGCTTTTCACGATCGTAATCGGAGGTGGTTTCTTCCACCTGAGCGCGGATCTGCTTCACACGGGCCTTGATGTCTTCGCTCTTGCCGGCGCCGTCGACGATGGTGGTGTTATCCTTGTCGATGTGTACGCGCTTTGCGGAGCCGAGGTCGTTCAGAGTGAAGTTTTCCAGCTTCACGCCGCGATCTTCGGAAGCAACGGTACCGCCGGTCAGAATGGCGATATCTTCGAGCATGGCCTTACGGCGATCGCCGAATCCGGGAGCCTTGACGGCGGCAACCTGAAGCACGCCGCGCAGCTTGTTCACCACGAGGGTGGCCAGAGCTTCGCCTTCCACGTCTTCCGCAATGATGAGCAGAGGACGATTCATCTTGGCGATCTGTTCAAGCACGGGCAGCATTTCCTTCATATTGGAGATCTTCTTCTCCTGCAGAAGGATATAGGGGTTGTCGAGGTCGCACACCAGCTTTTCGGTGTCGGTCACGAAATAGGGAGAAAGATAGCCGCGGTCGAACTGCATCCCTTCCACGGTTTCCAGGGTGGTTTCGAGGCCCTTGGCTTCTTCCACGGTGATGACGCCTTCCTTGCCGACCTTGCTCATGGCTTCGGCAATGATGGTGCCGATGGTGGCGTCGGCGTTGGCGGAAATGGTACCAACCTGGGCAATTTCCTTCTGATCACGGGTGGGCTTGGCAATGTTGCCCAGTTCCTTGATAATGGCGTCGACGGCCTTGTCGATACCGCGCTTGATGGGCATGGGATTGCGGCCGGCGGCCACAAGCTTCACGCCTTCGCGATAGATGGCCTGAGCCAGAACGGTGGCGGTGGTGGTACCGTCGCCGGCGGCGTCGTTGGTCTTGGAAGCAACTTCGCGCACGAGCTGAGCGCCCATATTTTCGAACTTGTCTTCAAGTTCGATTTCCTTGGCCACGGACACGCCGTCCTTGGTGATCACGGGCGCACCGTAGGCCTTTTCAATAAGAACGTTACGACCCTTGGGGCCAAGGGTGACTTTCACGGCGTTGGCCAGCTTGTCCACGCCCACAGCCATGCGGTCACGAGCTTTGGAATCAAACAGTATTTCTTTGGCGGACATGATATTATCTCCTCAAAATTCGTATAATTTAGTCGATGATAGCCAGAATATCGTCTTCGCGCATGACCAGATGCTCAACACCGTCAAGCTTGATTTCGGTGCCGGCATACTTGTTGAACAGCACGTTGTCGCCAGCCTTCACGGACATGGCAATACGCTTGCCGGACTCGTCGCACTTGCCGGGGCCGACGGCCACGACTTCACCGCGAGAGGGCTTTTCCTTGGCGGTATCGGGAATAAACAGACCGCCGGCGGTCTTTTCTTCGGATTCAAGGCGTTTCACGAGCACACGGTCGTTGAGGGGCTTGAAACTCATAGCCACATATCCTCCCAAACAATTTTGGAATACGTTATCAGCCGGTAAGCGGGAATTCCCGCGGCCACATCCGGCCTCGCGCCCCGGCCGGGACGCAGCGATCGGACAAGCGCCTCACCGCAGTATCTGCTGAGGCATCATTTCCGGCACGATGATAGATAAGTTCGTTTTTCCGCTTGGGAAGAGGAAAATATATTTTTTTTGAAAAAAATTTTACACAGGGATTATTTATGCTGTTTTTCCAAACTGTTACCCGTTTTCTTTTCCGACGACCCGTATTGGGCCCACCATAGACGAAATTCTACTTCTTTTCCGGAACGGGGGGAACATTCTCCGATCTTGACTCCGCCCCGCCCCGCGTTACTTTAAGAAGAAGCAAAAGGAGACAGCATGCTTACCGCCCGCGACATAATGACACCTTCCCCCATCTCCGTCACCGTCGGCACAAAAGTCACTGAAGCCGCCCGCATCATGCTTGAACATCACTTCAACGGACTTCCCGTCGTGGAACAGGACGGCACCCTGCGCGGCGTCATCTGCCAGAGCGATCTTGTTGCCCAGCACAAGCAGCTGCATATGCCCTCCTATTTCGTCATTCTTGACGCCATTATTCCCCTCTCTTCTCCCCGCAAATTCGAAGAAGAAGTCAACAAGATGACGGCAACCACCGTGGAACAGGCCATGTGTTCCCAGATCCGCACCGTCTCGCCCGATGCCTCAATTGAAGAAATCGCCTCGCTGATGGCCGAAGACAAATACTATACTCTGCCCGTAGTGGAAAACGGCAAACTTATCGGCGTTGTGGGAAAGGAGGATGTGCTGCGTACCCTTACGCACGCCTGATCCCATGACCTCTCCATCCGAACGTTCCCAAATCCGGCCTGAGGGGGCTCAGACCGGGGCAGATGCGTCCGCGCTTTCTTCGCGGCAATTCCCCTCACTGCTCGCCCTTCCGGAAAAGCCGGGCACTTCTCAAGGACGACCCGAAGGAGGGCACACTTTCTTACATTCCGAACATCACGGCGAGGATGCTGCGCGCGCCGTTGTGACATTGATCATACTTCCGCCGCTTCTGGTGTTTTATGTATGGCTGACTCTCTGCTGCGCGGACTTTCTCTCTCTCGAACGCAGTTCTTTTGAAGCCGATTCGGCATGGCAGATATTCGCTCTCCATGTTGCGCTGGGCTGTCTGCTCCCGCCGGCCCTGATTGCGGGGTTCACCAGTCTGCATACGCATGACGGTCATGAACCTGCGCCTCTCGATCTCCTAAGAGAAGGTCTGCGCGCCACCCTGCTCTGCTATGGACTTTTCGTCGTGCTGTTCTTTTCCGCGGCATGGATGCTCGGACATTTTCTGCCGACCTTCCACCCTCTTTATGTTCCCATGCTTCTGGATTATGTTCAGGCGCCGCTCTGCTGTCTTCTGCTCTGGGTGTCCTGGAGTATTGCCGCCTTTTTGTTGCCCCCCGTCACGCGGCGCATGCCGCCGCGTTCCGTGAGCGTCTTCTTTGCTCTGGCATGGACGCTTGCTCTGCTGGGATTATTCTCCTCGCCCCTATCTCCTTATGCGGACGGGTCGGGCACACCGGGAGGGGCACTTGCTCATCCTCTGGACTTCTTCCTTCTGGCTGCCTCTTCCTGGCTGCTGTTCAGGCGCGGACTGAAAAGTATGCGCATTATTTTTACCGTACTCTGCCTGACGGGGCCGCTCGGAGGGCTGGCATGGCTTCCGCCGGATCTGCCCGCAGAGGATGCCGTCTTTGCTCTGTGCCGGGCCGTTCTGGCTTTTGCGGCCTGTCTCTGTCTCTGGCTACCCTCCGCCCGATCCTGGCTTGCCGATTAACCAGCTGCCTTTCAGCAGCAGTTTCCCCCGAATGGAATCTTTCTTTTCCGGACGCTCTTCCCGCTTCGGCAAATCTTCAGTAAAAAATCGGAAAATTTCCGCGCGCAGGGTGGAGATTCCCTCGAATGACTCATATCCCTCTCTCGTTCTGACGCTGGAACGCGACGACTTTTCAAGCCTACGGCTCAGAGTGCGTCCCGGAGGCGACGTAATTCTGCGTATGCCGCGTACGCTTCCGGAAAGTCTCGGACTGGATTTTGTTCTGTGCAAACGCGCATGGATTGTACGCAAACAGCGTGAACTGGCAGAAAGCGGCGGTCCCCGTGCATGTCGCGACGGGGTCGAAATATTTGAGCGGGGGGAAAGGCTGACCCTGCGGATACTCGACGAGGGGCTGCCACGTCACCGAATCGAAAGACGGCAGGGAGAACTGCTGATACGGGGCGGCTCCATGGAGGAACGCTCTCTGATCCGCGCTCTGCAACGCTATCGCAGAAAAAAAGCGGAAGCCTTTCTGCCCCGCCGTACGGAAGAACTTCATCTGTTTGTCTGCCGTATCTTGAAGGATACGCTCCCCATGCCGGAACTTCTTCTGCGCGAGCTTGGAAGCCGCTGGGGCACTTGTGCCCGCCGCAGAGAAGGCAGCAGGGAAAGATACCGTATTACCCTTGCCACAAGCCTGATGAATCTGCCTCCCGATCTTGCAGATTATGTTATTTTGCATGAGCTGTGCCACATGCGCCGTATGGATCACAGCCAGCTCTTTCATGCTCTGCTGGAACGGGTCTGCCCGGGGCATGCGGACAAGCGGCGCGCTCTGCGCCGCTTCCGGGACTGCGCTCTTCCGTAACAGGAAAAGTATCCGCCCCGGGTACAGTTCATTCTTGACGCCCTGCAGCCGTAAATATAACCTTTCTCTTCTCACCCGCATCATCCTGCCCGCAAAGACGGAGAACCGGCCGCGCCGAGGCTTTCGGGAGGGACTGTGCGGAATTTTTCTCTTCAGGAGAGGAGAATATGAGCGGTTTGGCAATGCTGGCGGTGGCGGGAATACTTTTCCTTGTCGCCTATTTCGTTTACGGCGGGTGGCTCTGCCGCGTATGGGGCGTCGACCCGAAACGCGTGACCCCTGCTGTGGAATGCAATGACGGAGTGGACTATGTGCCCGCACCCCGCTCCGTACTCTTCGGGCATCAGTTTGCGTCCATCGCGGGAGCAGGCCCGATCAACGGCCCCATTATTGCAGCCATGTTCGGCTGGGGGCCGGTTCTGGTCTGGATCATCATCGGGAGCATCTTTTTCGGGGCGGTACAGGACTTTTCCTCTCTCTTTGCCTCCGTACGCAGCAAGGGGAAAGGCCTGGGCCTGATTATCGAAGAACATATCGGCGAACTGGGCAAGGTGCTGTTCCTGCTGTTCTGCTGGCTGTTCTGCATCCTCGTCATTGCGGCGTTTTCGGATATCGTGGCCTCCACGTTCAACGGATTCAATGCCGACGGTTCCTTCAACGACGCCAACGGAGCAACCGCCACCACGTCCGTTCTGTTCATCGCGTCGGCCGTTGTGTTCGCCATGATTCTTTACAGGGTGAAGCCGGGCGGAATACTCACCCAGATTATCGCCATTGCGCTGCTCTTCCTGTGCATAGGTCTGGGCCTCGCCTTTCCCATGCACCTGCACAAAATGCCGTGGCTGTATCTGGTCTTCATCTATATCTACATAGCGTCCGTAGCGCCGGTATGGGTCCTGCTCCAGCCGCGCGACTATCTCAACTCCTTCCTGCTGCTGTTCATGATCGGAGCGGCCGCTCTCGGGATCATTGTTGCCAACCCCACAATTTCCCTGCCCGTCTATACCGAGTTCACGGTCAACGGCATGAGCCTGTTCCCCATTCTGTTCGTCACCGTTGCCTGCGGCGCCGTTTCCGGCTTCCACAGTCTGGTTTCTTCGGGCACGACATCCAAGCAGCTTGCCAGCGAACGCGACATGCGTCTGATCGGTTTCGGTTCCATGCTGCTGGAAGGCTTCCTCGCCGTCATCGCACTCATTGCCGTCGGCGCACTGTATAACAACGGCATGCCCGCAGGCACGCCGCCCATCATTTTCGCCAATGGTGTGGCTGCCTTCCTCGGAACCCTCGGGATTTCCGAAAATGCGTCGCGCACGCTGATTACGCTGGCCGTTTCCGCCTTCGCGCTTACCTCTCTGGACTCTGTGGCGCGTATCGGCCGCCTTTCCTTCCAGGAACTGATCCGGCGCACGGACGGAGAAAACGCCGGCTGGCGCGCAACGCTCTCCAATAAATATGTGGCCACATTCCTTACCCTGATTCTGGGATACCTGCTCTCGCTGGGCGGGTACATGAACATCTGGGCACTGTTCGGAGCCTCGAACCAGCTGCTCGGCGCCCTTGCCCTCATCGCCGTATGCGTGTTCATGAAGCGTACCGGGCGGAACGGCAAGATGCTGGTCATTCCCATGATCGCCATGCTCGTCATCACCCTGAGCGCGCTGGGACAGTCCATCATCGGACTTTGCGGCAAACTCGGCACGCCGGACTTTCTGATGATGCGCGACGGACTTCAGCTCGTCTTTGCCGTGCTGCTCTCCGCGCTGGCCCTCATTGTGGCCATTCAGTCCTTCCGGGTTCTCAGCACAGCAAAGCAGGCCGATCATAAGGCCTGATTTCTGAACTGACAGAACACGCTGTCTCTCATCGGGGCCGGAACCGCACGTTCCGGCCCCTTTTCCTTTCCTTCTTCCGTATTCCCGCAGAGGAACGGCCCTTGCATGGAACCGGGCTTTTTTTTATGCCTTGTCCATGTCAGACCATACAGTTTCTTCTCCCTTTTCCGGGGGCTCCTCCCAGTCCTGTTCTCCCGGCCTCTCCGGGACGTTTCCCGTGGACAGCGTTTTACCGGAGCTGAAAAAAGCTCTGAACTCATGTGGAATTGCCATACTCTGCGCTCCCCCCGGTTCCGGCAAGACGACACGGATTCCCCTTGCCCTTGTTTCCGGCGAGGACTCCCTGCCCGGATCGGTGCTGACGCTTGAACCGCGCCGTATCGCGGCACGCGCCGCAGCAGGCTTTATGGCCCGGACACTGGGAGAAGAGGTCGGGCAGACGGTGGGGTATCGCGTCCGGCTGGACAGCAAAGTCTCTCCCTCTACCAGGGTTGAACTGCTCACGGAAGGCGTACTTACCCGCCGCCTGCTGCGCGATCCCGAACTTTCCGGCGTTTCCTGTGTCATTTTTGATGAATTTCACGAACGTTCCCTTCAGGGAGATCTTGGTCTGGCACTGTGTCTGGAAGCACGACAGGCGCTCCGCCCGGATTTGCGTCTGCTGCTGATGTCCGCCACGCTTGAGGCAGAATCTCTGTGCGCTTTTCTTGAACGCCAGTGCGGGGAAAAAATCCCTCTCATTCATGCCGAAGGTCGCATGTGGCCCGTGGACATACGCAATCTCCCAATTCCCGCCGCGGAAAAGGACGGAATCTCCGCACTGGAGCGGCATACGGCCCGGGTCATACGCCGCCTCCTGAACGAAGAAAAAGGGAGTATTCTGACCTTTCTTCCCGGTACGGCTGAAATACGCAGAGTAGCGGAATATCTGGGAACGCTTCCCCCTGATACGGATCTTCACCTCCTGCACGGCAATCTCCCCCCAGCCGAACAGGATGCGGCCATCAGCCCCGCGCCTGTCGGCAGACGCAAGGTAGTGCTGTCCACAGCTCTGGCGGAAAGCAGTCTGACCATAGAAGGCGTACGCATGGTGGTGGATGCGGGACTGGCCCGCACGGCACGATTCAATCCCGCCACAGGCATGGGGGGCCTTGTAACGGAACGAGTGAGTCAGGCGGGAGCGGATCAGCGGGCAGGACGCGCCGGAAGAACGGAACCAGGTCTGTGCTGCCGGCTCTGGCATGCCGGAGAAGTGCTGCTTCCCCATGCCCGACCGGAAATTCTGGATGCGGATCTTGCCCCCCTTCTTCTGGATGCGCTTGTCTGGGGGGCCTCGCCTGCCGAGCTGCCCCTGCCGACACTTCCGCCCTCCGCCTCATTGGAAGCGGCAAAGCGAACGCTCATTGCCCTCGGCGCCGCCAAAGAAGAATACGGCCGCCTTGTCATCACTCCGCACGGGAAGGATATGGCCCGTCTTCCCCTGCATCCCAGACTGGCGCATATGACGCTCCGCGCATGGGAGATTGATCCCGCTTTCCTGCCTCTTGCGGCCTGCCTGTCCGCACTGACGGAAGAACGCGATCCTCTGTACGGACGTGCCGGGGCGGACATACGGTTCAGACTCGCCGCATTGAAAGACAGACAGCTGACGCGGTTGCGCCGCAGTGCAGAACAGATATACAGACTCGCTCTTCCCTCTCTCTCCGGCCCTTCCGCGCCCTTTCGTCTTCCGTCTCCGGAAGAGGAAAACGAGGCGGGGATGCTGCTCTCTCTTGCCTGGCCTGAACGCATCGCCCGCAGACGGGGTACAGGCTATCTGCTGGCTTCCGGGCAGGGAGCCTCTCTTCCCCCGGGGGATGCTCTGAACAGTGAGGAGCTTCTTGCCGTTGCGACGCTGGATTTCAGCTCAAGACAGAGCAAAAACGGAGACGGACGCATATTCGCGGCCGCTCCCCTGACTATGGATGACTTGCGCACACTGCACGGCGCTCGCATCCGGGAGGAGCATTGTCTTGACTGGGACAAATCCTCCCAAAGTGTTCAGGCTCGACGCCGCGTGCGTCTGGACGCTCTGACGCTGGAAGAAACGCCCCTTTCTCTCAACGCTTTGCCGCCTTCCGTACTAAAAGCCGCTCTGCTGCGCGGGCTGCGCGAAGCCGGGCCGGACTGTCTGCCGTGGACGGACAATCTGCGTCAGTGGCAGGCCCGCGTTCTGCTGCTGCACACGCTTTTCCCGGATGACGGCTGGCCCGACGTCAGCGATGACGCGCTTTTTTCCGCACTGGAAACGGAAGACAACTGGCTTTCTCCCTTTGTGGACGGCGTGACACGTCTTGCCCAGCTCACGGCGGACATACTGGGCCGGGCTCTGACAGCCCTCCTGCCCTGGCCGCTGGATCGCAGGCTGGAAGAACTTGCTCCTCCGCGCCTGACAGTTCCTTCCGGATCGTCCGCTGCTCTGGATTACAGAAGCGAAGGAGGGCCGGTACTGGCGGTAAAACTTCAGGAAATGTTCGGGCAGGAACATACTCCCCGCATAGCCGGGGGACATTGTCCTGTTACGGTGCATCTGCTTTCCCCGGCGGGCAGGCCTCTTCAGGTGACCCGCGATCTTGCGGGATTCTGGCGCGGAGGCTATGCCGCAGTACGAGCTGAAATGCGCGGCAGATATCCCAAGCATCCCTGGCCGGACGATCCCCTTTCCGCTGTTCCCACACGACGAACCAAGGCCGGAATGGAAAAAAACAAGTGAGATTCTCCAGTCAGCGGACAGGTCATACGCACCTTTTCCGCCGATACGGAAAAAGTTCTCCCGCCTGATTCAGGAGAGGGAGGCTCCATAAAAGGAATCTTCTGCCCGAAATCAGGCGACGGCCCTGCTCCTCCTGAAGAGAAGGGACCCGCCCCACAGAGGATACGTTTTTTCCTTATCTTTCCTGCCGAGAAATCGCCGCTGTCCGAAAAGCAAAGGTCATAAAAAGGGCTTCGCAAGCTCCCTGAGCAATCTGCGAAGCCCTCAAAAAACAGAAACAGTTACAATTACAGCGATTGCATGGGATCACGCCCCAGGAATTTATTCAACAGGAAAAGGGGCAGAATGACCGAAAGGATGAGAATGGCTCCGTAGGCCGAGGCCGGGCCGAAGTCCCCACTGCCGATATACTGGAACACCTGCACCGTCATCGTTGACCAGGGGCCGTAATACAGCACGATGGTGGAACTCAGTTCGGCCAGTGTCGTTACCCACATGATGATCGCGCCGGAAATGATCCCGGGCAGCATCACGGGGATCACCACCTTCATGAAGGAAAGCAGAGGAGGCACGCCGAGATTGATGGAGGCCTCTTCCACCGAGGCGTCAATCTGATGCAGCAGTGCGGAAGTGGTCTTGATGGAGAAGGGCGTCTTGCGCACGAAATAGGCCAGCACCAGAATCACCCAGGTTCCCGTCAGCACGACGGGGCCGTCGTTGTATGTGGCGGCAAGAGCGATACCCAGCACCGATCCGGCGATGACCAGCGGCAGCATCATGACCAGATCCAGCGTATACCCCGTGACCCCGCGTCGACGCACCACGATGTAACTTACCGCCATGCCGAAGACCATGCCGATGACCGTGGCCGTAGTGGACAGGAAGAAAGAGTTGATGATGGGACGCGGAGCCGCCTGAAGCGCAAGTGCAAGATTATCCAGACTGAACTGCCCGTAATACATCACCGGGCCGTTGGTCTTGGTTACCGCCGCCACAAGCACCACCATGAAGGGCGCAAGGGAAATGAACACCACCCCCGCACAGAAAAGCCAGGCAAGCCGCGTCTTCCAGGGGGAAAGCGGCAGAATTTCCGGGGGCCGCAGGGAGGACATGGCGTAATTTTTCCGCTCCACCCACACTTTTTGCAATACGGTCAGCAGCAGGGTTACAAAAACCAGCACGGTACTGAGCGCACCGGCCATGGACGGATTGCCGCCCATTTCGCTGACGAACTCGCTGTAGGCCTGTTCCGCCAGCACTTTATAATCATTGCCGATAATGGTGGGCACACCGAAATTTTCCACGGACATGCAGAAAACGATCAGCGCGCCGGAAGCAATGGCCGGAGTAACGACGGGCAGCGTCACCGTGCGGAACACCCGCCAGGGCGTGGCGCCGAGATTGCGGGCCGATTCTTCCAGAGAGCGGTCTACGGAATTGATTGCCGCCGATACCATGAGGAATACAAAGGGGAAGAACTGGAGCGTGTACACCAGCACCACACCCTTCCAGCCGTAAATACTGGGGGTGTTCAGTCCTATGGCGTGAAACATCTGGGTGAGTATACCGTTGCGCCCGAGCAGCAACAGCCAGGCTTCAGCACCGATGAAGGTGGGCAGAATGAGCGGCAGGGTTCCCAGCGTTTTCAGGATGCTGGCATGAGGGAGCCGATAACGAGTGGTGAAAAAGGCGAAGGGCACGCCGATAAGCACGCTGAACACCGTGGCAAGACCGCTGAGAAACACGCTGTTCCACAGGCAACGGCGATAAAAGCGGGTGGTGAAGATAGTCTGATAATTGTCCAGCGTGAAGGCGCCCGTATCGGCAGAAATGAAGCTGGCCTGAAAGATGGAGTACATGGGGTACACCACCAGCAGAAACAACACGACTATGGCCAGCAGAAACACCACGTTCCATACGGAAAAAAATCTGCAGATTCTGTTCATGAGCGCACCGTCACAGGGCTTTCTGGGGCAAAGCACAATTCCACGACATCTCCGGGGGCAAGCATTTCCACCCGGTTTCGGGAAGGAACGTCTACCCGCAGCGTCTGCCCGAGCGCCTCAACTCGATACACGATGCTGTCGCCGAGAAACATTCTTTCGCGGACTGTCCCCTCAAAGCGGTTGATCGCATCCCCTTCTGCCGGGACAATCCAGTCCGGGCGCAGCATGATGTGCAGAGCTTTTCCCGCCTCGGCCCTTTCGGCAAGGAAGCTGAATTCCCGGCCGCCTGTCGTGGCTCTGACCATGCCGGAAGCGGCGTCGACGGCAATGCAGGAGGTTTCAAGGATATTGCAGGAACCCATGAATTCCGCCGTGAATCGATTGGCAGGCGAAAAATAGATCGCCGCGGGGCTGGCCACCTGCTGCAAATGTCCGGCATAGAATATGGCGATTCTGTCGGAAACGGCCATGGCCTCTTCCTGATCGTGGGTCACATACACGGTGGTGATACCAAGGTTCTGCTGAATACGGCGTATTTCTTCCCGCATGGAAACGCGCAGTTTGGCGTCAAGGTTGGAAAGCGGCTCGTCCATGAGCAGCACGCGCGGCCGGATGACCAACGCTCTGGCCAGCGCAACGCGCTGCTGCTGCCCGCCGGAAAGCTGCCGAGGATAGCGCGCTTCCATACCGCCGAGCTGCACGGCCTCCAGAATGGTTGCAACACGTTCCTTCAGTTCGTGCCCCTTGATTCCCCGTGCCTTCAGTCCATAGGCCACGTTATCCGCCACACTCAGATGCGGAAACAGAGCATAATTCTGAAATACCATGCCCGTATCCCGTTTGTGTGCCGGAAGCGACAGCACGGATTCTCCGTCAAACAGAATATCGCCTTCATCGGGATCGTTGAAACCGGCGATCATGCGCAGCAGCGTCGTCTTGCCGCAACCGCTCGGCCCGAGCAGCGTGAAGAACTCCCCGTCCCCGATGGTCAGATCCACATGGTTGACGACGACATTCCGTCCGAATTTCTTAACAATACCTTTCAATTCCACAAGCATGGGTTCTCTCCGGTGGCACGCGGGATGACATGACGATCTTCAGTATGCGGTCGTATGAGATCGGGCGCGGTTTTTCCGCGCCCGCAGGATATACGCCGGTATGAGGTATTACTTGTTGAGTACCAGCTTCTTCCACTTGGGCAGAATGGTCTTCTGCAACGCGCTGGCTTCCGCCGGATCGAAGGACTTCAGAATATTAAGGGAGGCCGTTGCGGGCAGACCTTCAATGACCATGGCGTCGGGACGGGCAGGACGGCGATAGTATTCCTTGAAGATCATATCCTCCACTTCCTTGGAAAGAAGGTAGTCCATAAGCTGCTTTGCTTCTTCAGGATGCTTGCAGCCCTTGATCATGGCCGCCCCTTCGGGTGCGGAAATCACTCCGTCGGAAGGATAGATGAGCTTCACATCCTTGTTGCCGCCCGCGACATAGCGGAACGCGGCGTATTCCATGGTGATGCCGAGAGGAAATTCCCCTTCCGCCGTGCCCTTGTACACCAGACTGGAACTGTCCAGAATGGTGGCGTTGTTCACCAGCTTGGCCAGACCTTCATCGCCGAACATCTTGTACACGCCGTACACCTGAGCATATGCCGTACCGGACTTTTCCGGGTTGGCCATGACAATCTTGCCCTTCCAGCGGGGATCAAGCAGCTCGGCCCAGCTCTTGGGGGCTTCCGCTTCCGGTATGAGGCTGGTATTCACCATAAATACCATGAGATGCGTGTTGGAAGCCGTCCACAGCGCATCCTTTTCCACCATGCCCGCATCAAGTGAGGCTGCTTCAGGCGACTTGTAGGAAGCAAAGTCCGCCTTGGCATGATCCAGCACGGAAAGATCTCCGCTCCAGAACACGTCGCAAAGAGGATTCGCACGTTCCGCAGCAATACGCTTCATGGCCTCGCCCGTTCCCATGCGCACGGAAGTCAGGGTATGTCCGGTCTTTTCCTTAAAGCCCTGTGCGATGACATCCAGCAGTTCCGGCTGATTGGAGGAGTACAGCACAACTTCCCCGGCCCAGACGGAAGAAGCCGCCAGACCAAGAGCAGCAACGCCGAAAGTCAGGCTCCCCGCCATAAAAATCATTTTTTTCCAAACATTGCCCATAACATCCTCCCATTTCTCATTTTGTAATTAATCTTTTAATTAAGTCTTTGTACTCTACCATTCTTTTTGACTTCACGAAATTTTTCATCTTGTCAAGGGACGCGCTTTTTTGCCCTTTTTACAAAAAGATGAAATTTACCAAAATCGATCCACATAAATGTAAAAATAAAAGACGGATCTGTATGCTAATTGATGATTTGAAAAATACAAAAATAAAGTTCCCACAGATGAAAAAGGCTGCGCTCGAAAGCGGCAGCCAACAAGCATGAACCTTACAGGAACGGAACTTCGGTATAGCTTTGCCGGAGTCAGCTCTGAGACTGCCCCCTGCTCCGCTCCGGATTCCGGAAATTTGCCCCTGCCCGTTCCTCCCGAAATGTGCGCGTCATGCAGGGCCATGTTTTCCGTTGACTTCCCCGGCTCTTTCCTGTTTGATCCCCGCTGTAGTGCCCAAAACACTGCATACATACAGTATGCCCCAAAGACCGGGATTTTTCTCCCGGCAGCATACGCAAAGCCAAGCGAACATCGCCTGGCGTCTTTGCGCGTATCTGCCGGGAGTGCGGCTAATACAAAACCCGCACTGCGGGGAATATGCCCGCCGTCTGCTTTGGGGGCGGTTTTGGGCTCCCGGCATATCCATATCCGGGTATGCCCAAACAACGGGAGCTTGCATATGACCGGATCTTCCCCCCTTTCCCCGCCCCATGACTGCGCTTCCTGCACGCAATCCTCCGCCCCGATAACGGATCTTCTTGCCCGTCTTGCTGCTTCCCTGCCTCCGGAAGACGCGCAATATCTTGCTGCACAACTGGACGAACGCCTGACGGAAGCTCAGCCGCCCCACATGAAAACGGAGGATGCCGCGCTGGCGGCCCGCGCTCTGGAACTGCGGCTGAATACCCTTCAGGAACTGTACCCTCTGCGCGCAGCGGCTCTGTATCTGCGGACGCTTATCTTTGCTCTGGCCTCATTGTTCGAGGAAGACAGACTGCACAGTCTCGACGGCACAACGCTCCGTCTCATCATCGACTGTCTGCACCGTGCGGAAGCCGTTATCGACAGCCGCTGCCTTGCCTGCCCTCTTTCTCCGGTGACGCGGCAATAATGTCCCGTATGCTAGGCGGCGTTCCCTTCTTTCCTGAAGCTCCGCGTTCCGGACATTCTGCGAAGTGCAGCAGCTCCGAATACCTGAACTCGTTCTTCCTTAAAAGAAGTCTTTTTCAGACTGTCCGCACGGGAGCAGTTGTACCCGTCTAAGCGTTTTGCTCTTGAACATATCTGTTCGCCCAGGCCCCATGTTCCAGCTTGCAGCGTTCACGTCTCCGTCGGAGCCTGCATCCTTGCGCGGCTACAGGCACGGCCCTGCAAGCCGCCCGTCGGGTGTCTGCACCGCAACAGATTCCCTGTGGCGATCCGGCCTCACGGAGCAGCCTCATTTCTCTTACCCCCGGAGCATACTCGAAAATTTCAGACGAAGCCGTGCGCAGGCGTATCCGGGGCTGACGCAGTGCGCCCCGTGTGCGGAATGAAAAGAGGCCCCGTCTTCCTTTAGGAAGGGCGGGGCCTGATTCATTGCCCGTCGCGGGCCTTAAGCTGTCTGCTGCTTACTTCGCCAGAACGGCCTTATAGGCGTCGGCGTCAAGCAGCGCGTCGATATCGGCGGGATTGGCGGGCTTGATGCGGATCAGCCAGGCCTTATCGTAGCAGCCTATGTTGAGCAGCGTAGGCGTACCGTCAAGATCTCCGTTCACGGCGGTCACTTCGCCGGTAACGGGCATGAACAGCTTGTTGACGGATTTGATGGATTCCACTTCCCCAAAGGGGTCTCCTGCGGAGAAGCTGTCTCCTTCGGAGGGAAGATCCACATAGACGACTTCCCCGAGCTGATCCTGAGCAAAATCGCTGATGCCGACAACGGCTTCTTCTCCGTCTTTCTTAATCCACACATGTTCGTCGGTGTAACGCAGATCGGTGGGCAGAATGATATCGGACAGGGCTTTCATGGAAAACTCCTTGGAAGATGTTCAGTTGTTTAGCGCATGTTTTCCTGCATAAAAAGGACGGGGATGCTCACAGCCCCGAGCCTTTCCCCCTCCGCACCGAGATTAGCTCCGGCAGAACGGGAAAGGCTGTACGATCTTAGAACATATGGGCGGCTTCAAACACGCCTTCCGCCAATGTAGGATGGGCGTGAATGGTGTGGGCAATATCCTGAACGGAGGCCCCAAGTTGCAGGGCAAGCGTCGCTTCGGCGATGAGATCCGTGGCATGGGCTCCGGCCAGATGCGCGCCGAGCAGTTTGCCGCTGGCCTTGTCCGCCACCAGCTTGAAGACGCCGGGGAGCTGCCCCATGGCCTGAGCCTTACCCAGTTCACGGAACTGGAAGGAGGAAACAGCCACGTCAAAGCCCTTTTCCTTTGCCTGCTCTTCCGTGAGGCCTACGTCCGCCACTTCGGGCGAAGCGAAAATACCGGAAGGAACGACGTCATATTTTGCCGCTTCATGAGCGCCGAGGCAGTTCTTTACGGCAACAAAGGCTTCCGCTACGGCCATATGTGCCAGCATGATACGGGCAGGGCCGAGAATATCCCCGATGGCGTATATGCCGGGCACGCTGGTTTCCAGCTCATCATTGACAGTAATGTATCCGCGCTTGTCCGTAGCAATACCGGCTTCGGCAAGCCCCAGCCCTTCCGTATTGGGCACGCGTCCCACGGTAACAAAAATGGCTTCCGCCTCCAGCGCAGCTTCCTTTCTGGCCGATGCGGGAATGGCTTCTTCCGGCAGGAAGGGGGAAGGCCCGAGATGCGCGATTACCTTGCCGTCACGGATTTCCGTCGAATTGACTGTGCGGCACAGTTCCGCAGTAATGCCGGCCTTCTTCATCTCGCGCTGGATCAGCGCGCTCATGTCCTTATCCACGCTGGGTACGGGCAGGATGCGCGTCTGACCTTCCACAACCGTAACCTTGCTTCCGAAGGCGCGGTAAATGAAGGCAAGCTCCGTCCCGATGACGCCCCCGCCCACGATGATTACGCTGGAAGGCACATGATCGAGTTCAAGAGCGTCGTCGCTGTTGAGAATATACTTATGATCCACGGGCAGGGAGGGCAGATTCAGCGTGGATGAGCCGGTGGCGATGATCACCTTGTCCCCGGCGATGTCTTCCACGCTTCCATCCGCTCCGGTCACCCGGACGAGGGAAGAGCTGACAACCTGGCCGCGCCCCATGACAACCCTGACCTTGAGTTTTGCACAGGTTTTTTCCAGCCCGCCGCGCAGCGTTTCGCTCACGCGACGCTTGCGCGCCACAATGGCGGGCATGTCGGCTTTCAGTTCACAGGTTCCGGCCAGGCCGAACTCCGCCGCGCGGTGTGCGGTTTCCAGAGCCTCTGCCGAAGCCTTCAGCGTCTTGGTTGGAATGCAGCCGCAGTTGAGACAGGTGCCGCCCAGCCATGTGGATTCCACCAGGGTTACTTCCACCCCGGCCTTCGCAGCCTCGAACGCGGCGGTATATCCGCCGGGCCCGGCGCCGATGATGGTCATGCGCATAGGCATCTTCATTTCCTCTTGTTTGGTTGAATGTCCACGATTTCCGATCCCCCCGAAGAATCGGCACCGAAACAGAACCGAACCTGAACCTTGCGCCGAAAATAGCATGCGGCACAAGAGCGCGCAATACACGCGCCTTTTTTCACCGCACAGCCCGGCACATCTCTGGACAGCCCGGAAGCCATCCGCTATTTTTACTCACTGCCGGACACGCATTGCCTGATCCGGAAAACACGACTCTCCGTCCGACCAGCTTCGTCCTCTCATACAGGAACGCAGGGGAAGGAGAGAAGCGCAGCCATTCCAAAGGAGCCGCCATGCTGGATCTCTTGCGTGCCTGGGACCTTGCTCAGGAAGACCTGCTCAGACTTCACCCCGATGAAGATCTTGCCTCGGCTGTCCGAAAACTTCTCGAACGGGCCGAAACACATCCGGGTTCCCCCTGCGGAATCGTGGAGGATGAAAACGGACGCTTTCTCGGCACGCTCTCCACGCACCGCGCTCTGCGCGCCATAGGCGGAGCCATTGAAAAAGCGGGAATTTTCGAGTCCCGCCGCCAAATCGACGTGGATCGGGCCGTTCATGCCCTCTGCCGCATGGTGGGAGGACATACGGTGCGCGAACATATGTACACCAGAGTTCTGGAAGTCGCTCCCCACACTCCGCTACCGGAAATTCTGCGTCGCTTTGCCGACAATATGGGTCACTTCGCCGTAGTGACGGAAGCCGGTCGCGCCCTGGGTCTGCTTGAGCTTGACGACGTATTCAAAACCTTTGCCGCGTCCATGCTCAGCGAAACGCCCATCAATTCCTGACAGTTCTCCGCTATTTGCCCGAGAGTAAGGCCCCTTTTCCAGGCTTTGGAAAAGGGGCCTTCTTTCATGCCTCGTTCTTGAGAATTTCAGCCTTGGGAAGCGCGTTGCGTACTTTGGAGCGATAAGGAAGCAGATTGTCGAGGGCTTCCATCCCGGCGGGAACTTCCGCACAGGCCTGAATACCTATGGGCAGCATCATGTCGCCGCAGGCATCCGCAACCATTTTTGCCGCTTCTCCGGCTTCTGCGGGAGTGGGCCAGCGCAGGGAGCCGTCGGCTTCCTTAAGAGGCGTCAGCCAGATGCGGATCACATGATCGGGATGAGCCTTCACCAGCTCCACGGATTTTTTCAGTTCCGCAGCAAAATCCGGGCCGACAGAACCGCCGACAGCCTGCGGATACAGCCCCGCCGGGCCGGGCACATTCAGGATAACCCGCGAAACAAGCCCTTCGGAAAGAATCTTTTCCAGCAGATCGGCCTTACGTCCGTCGGACTGGAGGCAGACCTGGAGTCCTCCCCTGGACAGCAGGCGGATGAGTTCCAGGAATTTGTCTTCCTGTCCATCCGGGCACTGGGAAACGTACAGCCCGGAAATCCAGCCATGCAGAAGATCGCTGCGGGTCACGCAGGAGTCAAGCGCATTCCCGGCCAGCAGCCAGGCCAGCACAACGCCGGTACCCTGAAGGATGACATCTCCTTCTGTTTCGTGGAACATGGGAAATTCCACTCCTTCGGGGTTGCGGTACAGACGCGCGCGGTTGTCGCGGTAAAACTTGTTGACGATATCCTTGTCGTCGGCCAGGTCGAATTTTTCGTAGGGAATGCCGTTGGCTTCCAGATAGGATTTGACGATGTTGCAGCGCAGACAGTTCGGCGCCTTGTACAGAATGATGTTCATTGAATATTCCTTGCTGTTCCTTGAAGTCCTGTACTCACAGGAAGGGTGTTCCGCATCGGGACGGTTTCTGCCGTTCATGACGATTGGGCGGAACGAAAATTTGCCCCGAAAAGGGGAAGAGACCGGGGGAGCCGCCCTCCCCCGGCTGAATGCGGGAAATTCCCGTTACAGTTTTATGAGGCGCATCAGTCTGTGGTGCCGACGCAGGTACCGGCTTCGGCATAATATCCGACGGTACCTTCCACCTTCATCACTTCCTGCGGTCCCAGAGGAGCCGCTCCGGGTACGCGCCATTCATGCACATTGATGGGCTTTATTTCCACGTGTTCGGGATGATTGACCTGAGGAACCCATTCATAGGGCACACGATAGGCGCGATACACCCAGTTCATGGGCATGCCCACGGTTCCCTTGTAGGGGCAGATGTATTCCCACACTATTTCATGATCGGCCGTCACTTCAAAGATACGTCCGTCCGATCCTTCCGTGATCAGCGTGTTGCCGTTGGGCAGACGCTGCGCGGAGCTGATGAAGGGGCTGTAGAAACGACTGGCGTCCAGAGGAACGAGGAATCCCGCTTCATGCGGCGTGTACTGCCACACGATCTTGAGGGTGACGGGGTCAAACTCAAGGATGCGGGAGTAGTCGCGCTGGGCCACCTTCACCCCGTGAGGCGCGCCGGGATTGGGCGCGCCGTAGCCGCCCCAGCCGCCGTTGTCGTATACCAGAATATTGCCTTCGCCGGGCAGACCACGGGGGATCATATGCGCGTGATGCTGGCCGATGATCCAGCCGAGAGCCTTGAATTCAGGCTTGCTGTAGTCCGGGCCGACCTGCCAGACAATTTTGCCGGTCTTCTTGCTGATGATCAGAATGATGTTGGTTTCGCGCCCGTCGATGATGATGTTGTCGGGATGGAAGCGTTCATCGCCCGCGTCATACCACTTGTTCGGGCCGAGTACGGACATGGAATTGACGTGCATCCAGTCGCCCACGCCGGGAGCTTCTTCAATCAGACTGCCGCCGCGGAAATTGGGGTCGCGGCACATGGCGTTGCGCGCTTCTTCGGAGAAGCCCATTTCTTCCACATGATCGGAACACTGCCATTCCCAGACGATTTCGCCTTCCCAGTTGACTTCGTAAATCACGTCGTCCACCAGAGGCTTATCGCTGATGTAGGGAACATGAGCGTCGCGGTGGCAGAGAATGAGCGTATTGCCGGAATCTATTTTCGGTTCCATACCGGGGGCGTAATATCCGGTGGTACTGCCCTCGCGCTGGAAATCGTGATGCTGGCGGGCCATCCACTGAGGTTTCTGCCCCGGGTCCTCAATGAATTCGGCCTTGTTGAATTCCCAGACCACATTGCCGCTCCAGTCCACCTGAATAAGATCCAGCTGATCCTGAAGGCCGTACTTGGGATGACGGGTTCCACGACTGCCCATGAGCATGCCGCCGGGGAACATTTTGTTCGGAAAACCCTGCACATTCTCCCACAGGCGGATTTCATGCCCGTTCATTCCGATGAGCAGAGCCCCCTTGTCCGGGGCGGGAAGGATGGTGTAGCCGTTCCAGGCCTTTTCAGGATTGAAGACGGTGACGCCGGTGGGATAAATTGTAGGATGTCCCATGTCCGCACTCCATGTTGTCGTCCGGCAGCGGAAACAGCCGCTGCGCTAAATGTTGCTCCCGAAGGAGTATGCCCCGTCCGGGGTCCTATATGCCGCCCTGCGCCTTTTCCGCGCCGGGAGTTTCCCCGGCCATATCCTGAGCGAGACGCAAAAACGCCTTCGCGTCGGACACGCCGAGCTTTTCAAGCTTGCTGACCCACCAGTTGGCCAGTAATGTGCTGTTGGCCGCCTTGAAGGCCTGGAACTGCACGGCGTCCAGCACATGTACGGAGCATCCCGCCTTACGCATGGCCTCCATATCTTCATTCGTGCGCTGATACAGCAGACGCCCTGCTTCCACACTCCTGCCCGCCGCGCTTTTTTCCATCAGGGCGCGATCCTTGTCGGACAGAGAATTCCACACATCATGGTTCACGACAAAGGCAAGGAATACCGTCGTTGCCGGCAGAACGGTCACGTCTTTCACGCGTTCCAGCTTCAGCAGCCCATACGCAACTCCTGTGGGGAGGGGGCCGAAAAAGACGTCGCCCAGTCCGCGTTCAAGAGCCATGTATGTATCGCCGGGCGCAATCTGGACGGGAATCCCGCCCCAGCTTCGCACCTGATCCATCTGGCTCAGAGCCCAGATAAGAACCCGCTTGCCCGTAAGATCGGAAGGTGAAAGAATGGGTCCTTTTGTGGAAAAGAGTCCGCTGCGATCGCTCCCCCAGGCGAAAAGGGCCTTGCCCACCTTGTTCCATTCTGCCGCGACCTCCGGCAGGGTGGTCAGCGCCCGCTGACACAAGGCACTGGCCTGAATGCTGTCGCGCGTAAGATACGGCGCGGTAAACGCCATGGTGTGGGGAAACAGACTTTCCTGATGCTGCGCATTGACGCCGGCCATATCCAGCCGCCCGCGCATCAGCGAAGGCAGGACATTCCGGGTGGAAACAAGCTCCCCAGCATTGTGAAAAACTATACGCAGACGGCCGCCGCTTTCTTTTTCAAGGGCCTTGAACCAGGGTTTGAACAACGCGGAATTGAGAACATGATCCCCCTGATAAGGGGTCTGGAAGGTCAGATCGCGCGCCTCCGTCCGCCCGGCGGGAAGCATAAGAGCGGCTCCAGCGATCAATGCCATGATCATTCTGATCCTGATACGCATGACGACCTCTTTTCGCGGCTATGCCGCGTACGCCCTCCGTGCGCCGGAACGGCATCCGAAGCACACGAACAGGCGATGCTTATTGATTAATAAAATTTCTAGTGAAAATAATTTCCGCTGTCAAGCGGCTCCTCCCAACATCTTCAGCTTCTGAAAAAATTCTCTTCATGTCCTCCTTTTAAATTTGACAAATTATATTCAATCGGTAATTATGAAATAAATTTTAATCCTTTAAAACGCCATTCAGGCCACACAGTTATGGAAAAGCCATGAGCGCCCAGGAAAAAACGACCCCCAAACGGGCATATCACTCCCCACGTCGGCAGGAACAGGCCACACACACAAGGGAGCGTATCATACAGGCGGCCATCAGGCAGCTTAATGAAAAAGGTTACGCCAACATGTCTCTGGATTCAATTGCAAAGGAGGCCGGCGTCGCCTCACAGACGGTCTATGCCGTTTGCGGCTCTAAAAAAGGAGCCCTTGCCCGTATCCTTGAAAGTACCGTGGCCGAACAGAAATACGATAAAATCCGCGACTCCATCCCGCAGATGAAAACGGGCGAAGAGCGTGTGAAAACCATGGCCCGCTTTCATTCTCTGATGCAGCACAATTCCGCATCGGGCTTTGCCCTCATGCGCGGTGCGGGCGTCATCTCTCCGGAGCTGGCCGAGCTGGAAAAAGACAACGACATGATGCTGTACGAGAAAAGTCTGCAATCCATTCAGCACATGGCGGACAATGGTATGCTCAAGAAGGGGCTTTCCGTGGAGGAAGCCACCGATCTGTACTGGGCGTATCTTGCGCCGGGAATCTATCGCAGACTTGTTCTCGTCCGGGGCTGGAGCATCGAAAAGTATACGGAGCAAATGGCCCGTATTCTCAAGTTCCTGCTTCTGGACGACGATCAGGAAGCGTCGGAAGACGGCGATCAGGCCGCTTCCTCCGACGTAAAGACCGACAAAAACGAATAAGCGCGTATCCGCGGGCAGGGCGTTCCGACCCGCATGAATCTGACGCCTTGCGGCGCACGGACGCCGATGCCGCCCTGCGTGGAAAAGCGTATCAGGAGCGCCGCCATGTCCGAAACACCTTCTTCAGAATTTGCGCGCGCCCTCTCGCTCGCCACCATTCCCGAGCATTCCCCTGTCTTCATGCAAATCATGTCCGGCGGAACGCCCCGGCTTGTTGACGATTTTCTCTTTCTCGAGGGAAAAAACAGTCCTGACGCTCCCGGTACGGACTGGCTCATGGCCATAGGTTACCGTCTGGGGCTTCTGCCCGGCGACGACCTGAGTCTCAATGAACGGGATTTTTCCGCCGCACTGGACAAGGCTCTGTCTGCCTGCGGTGCGGAACACTGTTTCATCATGGCTCCCTCGCTGTCGGAGGAAATGAGGCAGAAGGCCGTCACTCTGGAAGAAGATCAGTTCTATGCGCTGCCTGTCGAGGCCTCCGTTCCCAGACGCCTGCACAATATTCTGGACACGCTGGGGCTGACCGTCGTTACCGGACGCGAGTTCACCCCCGGCCACCGCCGCCTGTGGGCCGAATTCATGGGACGCACGGCCCTCAAACCCAATGTGCGCGAACTCTATGCCCGCACGGCTTCTGTCCTTGATGCCGCACGGGATCGCCCCGGCGCGGATCTGCGTCTGTTCGATGCGCTGGACGGCGAAGGCAATATCGCCGCCTCTCTGCTGCTGGATTTTGCTCCGGAGCATATCGTCAGCTATATCATCGGCGCACACTCGCGCAGTCACTACACGCCCCACGCCACGGATCTGCTGTTCAGAGCCATGCTTGAGACTGCCCGGGCCGAGGGCAAGAAGGAAATTCAGCTCGGCCTGGGCGTCAATGAAGGCATCGCGCGCTTCAAGCGCAAATGGGGAGGACGCCCGACTCTTCCCTATGTCATGGGAGAATGGCGCTTCCCGCGTGAAAATGCATCTTCCCGTTCCCCGCGTCAGCATACCCGTCCGGCATCCCGCAGAACAGGCGGAACGGCGGATGAGCTGATGCTGGCCATGCTTACGCCGGGCAAAATATCAAAGTGGGAATTCATGCTCCGCCAGCCGGAGCAGCGTCCCCTTGCCATGCTCTGGGAGCTGGAAAAGAACGGCAGGACTTCCTGGATTGCCGGTTCGGCACATTTCTGCCGCTGTTCCTTCTCCCGCTTTCTGACAAAACTCTTCAGCAAAGTCGATACCGTCATCTTTGAAGGCCCGCTCGACGTGGACAGTCTTCTGGAAACGGACGGATACGGGGAAACGCCTCCGCCTCCGGGAGAGAGAGTCATTGATTTTCTCAATCAGGAAGATATCGCCCGCCTCAAGAAACGGCTCTGCGCTCCGGAATGGCGGGATTACGGCAGAAAAAGTCACTGCCTCCCGGAAGAAAAGCTGTTCTGGTTCCTGCGGGAAACAAAACCCTGGTACGCCTTCTTCTCGCTCTGGACGGCCTTTCTTGAGCGGCGAGGCTGGGAAAATTCCGTGGATCTCGAAGCCTGGGAACTCGCCCACTCCATGAATAAGGTTGTTTTCGGCATGGAAAGCATTCCGGAGCAGATGCGTGCGCTGGAATCCGCCCCCATGTCCCGCATTGTGCGCTTTCTGCGGAATTGCGACAACTGGGATGCCTACCGCCGACGCAACGAATCCGCCTATCTTATGGGAGATCTGGGCGGCATGATGGGCACCAGCACGGAATTTCCCTCCCGCACGGAGCAGATCATCGACAACAGAGATCAACGCTTCCGCGAGCGTATGCGCCCCTGGCTGGAGCGCGGCAACGTAGCCGTGTTCGTCGGTTCGGCCCATATGCTGAATCTGCGCTGGATGCTGAAGGAGGACGGCTTCAGGATACGCCGGGTCCTGCCCACCTGGAAGCACCGTCTGCGCGCCCTGTGGAAAAAACCGGACGCCGATCTCTGGCCGGTCCCGGGTGAAGAACGACGGCCGCAGCGCAAATCCCGGGAAGACTCTGCTCCCGACAACGGAGGAATGGACGCATGATTCCCTGTTCAAAGGTATCTTCGCAGCTTTCCCTGCTTGCTGCGGAAGCCGTTGTTCCCGAGCAGCTGCCCTGTTATGTGCAGGCCGTGGGAATGTCCGAAGCCTGTCCCTGTTCCGTCGGCGAACCGTTCGTTTTTTACCTTGCCGGAGAGCGCGCCATTCTTGTGGCCTATCCCGGCTTCGAACGAGAAAAGGAATTCCTGACGCCGGAACGCTATTCCTCCCTTCTGGCAAAAGCTCTTGCAGAAATTCCGCAGGAAACCCGTTTCCTGACGCTGCTTTCTCCTCTGCCGACGGAAACGCTTCCCCTGCCTTCCGGATTGCGGGCAACGCCGGAATCCCCCTTCCGTTCTGAAGCCGATGACTGGTACTGGACAGTTCCCCTGCCCTGTACGCCTCCCTCCGACAAGGTACGCAACATGCTGCGCCGGGCCGCGCAGGAAGTGGACACGGCTCCCGAACCCTGGGGGCCGGAGGCGGCCTCTCTGGCGGCATTCTACTGCCGTACCAGACATCTGACGGAAGGAAGCCGCTTCATTTACGGGCGCATGGAAGAATATCTGTCCTCCTGTTCGGAAGCCCTGCTGCTGGGAGCGCGCAGACGAAGCGACGGCAGTCTTGCCGCCTGCGCTGTTGGCGACTTCACAGCTCTGGGCACGGCCTTCTATATGTTTGCCTTCCGTCGTCCCGACGCGCCCCCCGGCTGTGCCGACGCGCTGCTCGCCGCTCTCATGGAAGAAGGCGTGCGGCGAGGGCACGGCTGCATGAATCTTGGTCTGGGAATCAGGCCCGGCATAGAATTTTTCAAAAAAAAATGGCGGGCGCAGCGCGGTCTGCCCTATTATGAACGGAGCTGGCGCATCTCGCCCATTCGGCGCGGCATACTGTCCCGCCTCTTCGGGGGCTGAAAAAACGAATGTCGCCACACGAAAAACGGCGACCATCTCCACTCCGCCCTCCCTTTTCAGTAAGGACGCCCGATGAAAGAATACGACCCTCTGCAGAATCCGGCCTGTCGCGTAGGCTTCTGGAAAGAACTGAAGGAAAGCCTGCTGGGTTCTCCCCGCAAACTGGACTGCGTTCAGATTGAAGTCAGTTCGTTCTGTCCGGGACGCTGCCTGTACTGCCCGCACACAACGGACAGAGAACGCTGGAACTCCAGACACATGGCGGCGGAAACCTTTGCCCGGCTCTGGCCCCTCCTGCGGCAGAGCGGACGGGCACACCTTCAGGGCTGGGGCGAACCGCTGCTGAACCCGCGTTTTTTTGATTTTGCAGCTTTCGCCCGAAAGGCCGGTTGCGCCGTTTCCACCACGACCTGCGGCCTGCGCATGGACGATGATATTGCCGCTCGTCTGGTAGACAGCGGTATTGACGTCGTGGCCTTCTCTCTTGCCGGTACGGACGAACGCTCCAACGCGCCGCGCGCGGGAGTGGATTTTAATCGGGTCGTGGAAGCCATCCGCACGCTCCAGCGTATACGCCGGAAAAAAAACGGCGTGCATCTGGAAATTCATCTGGCATATCTCATGCTTGCCGACTCTGTGGAAGCCGTGCGCGGCCTGCCCCGCCTCATGGATGAGCTTGACCTTCATGCCGCGGTGATCAGTACGCTGGACTACATTCCCGCTCCAGGCATGGAAGCGCTGGCCTTCGCGCCTCCCTTCGCCAGGGAGGACGCCGAAAAAATCGAAACGGCGCGCGCCGTTCTGGAAGAAACGCGCCGCCGCGTCCGGGCGCAGGGAAGAGATTTTTATTTTGCGCTTCCGGGCAAAGCTCCGGCCCCCCAATGTCGGGAAAACACGCAGCGCACCGTGTATGTCGATGCGGACGGCAACATGTCACCCTGCGTCTATCTCAACGTTCCGAACGGCGAAAACGGGCCAAAGCACTGTATTTTCGGAAATGTACGGGAACGGGATGCACTGGATATCTGGCACGACCCGGCTTTTGCCGGGTATCGCGCCCGCATTCTTACGGAACAGCCGCCCGAAGGCTGTGCAGGCTGTGCCAAGCGTTTTGAAATGGCAGGTTGATTCAGTATCCCGCACCGCCGCAACCATAGCCGGCAAACGGGAAAACAGGACGCATCGTTCCTGTCTTTCGTCGTTCCCATGAAGGAAACCCTTTCGCCGGAAAAGAGCGGAAAAAGCCCTCGAACTCTTCCTGTAGAAATACGGAAAACGAGTACACTTCGCAGAGGCCTTCCAAACCGTTCTCTTTCACAATGAAAGAGCTATGGTTGGACAGGTGCGGCAACTCACCCGCAAAAGACGAAAAAGTCTTTTTCATTCCGGCAGGCTGTAAGGGCAGAATGCCGGGTGCGGATTCAGTCTCCGGGGCGCGCCTCTCTGTCTGTGGCTTCCAGCTTGAAAATGACAGGGCGCAGACCGTCGTTGCAGCTGCATATTGCCACGCCGGGCTTTCTGATCCAGTCCCCGTAGTAGAACAGATCTCCGCCGGATCCATGGGCAAGAGCGAACACATATTGATAGATGGCCTTCCACGCCTCATCGCACAGCCCCTCCGGTCTGGCATAGTCGGCATAAAAAACCTGCCCTTCCTTCAGCATGGGACAGGGGCCGAGTCCTTCCACCCCGTACTCGTCGGCAAGTTCTTTGTCCAGGGTGGTTTTCAACACGGTGATTTTCACTTTTTTCATGGAACTTTTCCTGGCTATCCTTCTATAAAGCCGTGCCGGATCAGTTCGTTCCAGGCGGCCTCCGCCACGTTCTCCGGAGGGAGAGAGGCATCCAGTATGTTAAAGCGTCGGGGGAAAGCCTCTGCCCGAGCCAGAAAGCCCTGTCTTACGCGATGATGAAAGGCCAGAGTCTCCGCCTCAAAACGCCCTTCCGTCTTCCCGAGGCCGCTTTCCGCATTGCGCCGCAGCGCGCGCTCCAGACCGAGTTCTTCCGGAAGATCAAGCAGAAACGTAATATCAGGCCACAAGCCTCCCGTCGCGTCGTCGTTGAGCCGCTGGAGCCAGTCCGAATTCATGCCCCGCCCTGCGCCCTGATAGGCTATGGTCGAATCGGCGTAGCGATCGCAAATCACCCATTCGCCGCGCCCCAGTGCAGGCCGGATAATCTCTTCCACATGTTGCGCCCGATCTGCGAGAAACAGATACAGTTCCGCACGCGGCTCAACCGCGCGTCCGCTGTCCAGCAGCAGTGCGCGGATATCGCGCCCCAGCAGACAGCCTCCCGGTTCGCGCGTATGCAGAACGGTCTTCCCCCGCTGCTCCAGCCGCCCCGCCAGATGCTGCGCCAGCGTACTTTTTCCCGAACCTTCCACGCCCTCTAAAGTAAGGAACATTGCATCAGATCCTTTGCCTTATCGGTCTTTCCTTCCGTTCCGCCACTTACGGAGGAAACGGCTGTTTCCTTTTTTCCTCCAGCTCCCTTACGACGTCTGCGCCCGCCTTCGGAAGAAGACGCTTCTTCCTTTCCTTCCTGCAGCGTCCCTCCGGAGGATTCTGCCTGCATACGCTCCTCTTCGCGCCGCATGTCCTCTTCCGTCCAGGGATTCAGGGGAGAGGGCATCTGCATGCACGCCTCGGAAACGCCTTCATATTCCACTAAGGCGGCATCCTCGGAACCGCCGCTGAGTCCGCTTCCGGCTTCGCCATCTCCGTTCCCCCCTTCCGTATCCCCGCTTCCTGGTATGCAAGTTTCCTCACGGGGGGATGAATCGTTCATAGCGTCGGCCACTGCGGGAACATCAGTTTCCTGAGCCAGTACAGACGCGGTATCCGGCGTGCGCGGCACACGGCACAGCGCGCGCCCCAGAAGATTCTGCCGGGGACTCCATTGCAGCCCGTCAAGGCCCGTCTTCCCCATCTCCTCTCCCGACGCATGCTCTTCTGAAGAGGGGAATAGAGAACGCCACTGGGCAATTTTGGCGTCAATATTATCCGCATAGTGCAGAACAAAGGCTTCAGCCGTGGCGGGCTGCTTCGGCGATCCGTACTCCAGCTCCCCGTGATGACTGAGAATCAGGTGACGGAAATGCAGAGCCTGCGCGTTTTCCAGCCCGGAAGCCACAAGATGGGGCTCCATCATGATCAGCCCCTGCGTGATATGTCCGAGAAAACGCCCCGCATCCGTATATTCATTGACCAGCCCCCCGCTCATTTCCTCAAGCTTGCCGATATCATGCAGCAGAGCAGCCGCGCAGAGCAACTGCCTGTCCAGCTCCGGATACTGCTCCGCTATGCGCAGGCACAGTCCCGCCACCGACAGCATATGCTCAAGCAGTCCTCCCACATAGGCATGATGAACGCTCCTTGCCGCCGGGGCAACGGGAAGAGCGCGCCGTACCCGATCCTCTTCAAGCACGGATCGGACAAACCTCTTCCAGGGAAGATGCGTCAGCTCGCGCTCGATCATACTCTCCAGTTCTTCCTGCATTTCCGGCACAGGTCTGGAGCTGGACGGCATGAACTGAGCGAGATCCGTTTCCGCAATCTCTTCATCCGTCAGCACATGCAGTTCGTCGACGGTAAGCTGGAGCTGATCCCGGAATGTCCCTACTCTGCCCCGGATCTGAACAAGCTGCCCCGCCGTCAGATCATGAAAGGAGGCGCTGAGAGGACTCCAGATTTTGGCTTCCAGCGTTCCGCCTGCATCGCGCAGTTCCAGTCTCCAGTAAGGCCCGTTGCGCGACTGCTGAAGAGAGGCTCCGCCAAGCAGAAATACGGAATCAACCTCGCTGTTCGGAGCGAGGTCACGAATGCTTTGTCGCTGTATCATCAAAACTTCCTTCATGGTGCCCGTCCGTCTTTCCTGGAAGGAAAAACGGATTGACAAGACGGTGAAGCCGGTGAAATTCTTTTCTGCCCTTCCCGGAGCAAACTCCGAAAAAGGGACACATACCCGCAACTTTTGCAGGAAATGATCAGACTCTCCTGCATTGTATTTTTTGTCAATCTGCGCCCTTTTCCGTCCCCTTGCAGAAGAACCCCGGAGCGGGGGGAGAAGATATCCGGCATTACGGATGCAGGGGAAGGCAGCATTACGGAGGTTTCATGAAAGTTCTTCTGAGTAACGACGATGGTATTTA
Organism: Candidatus Mailhella merdavium; assembly: GCA_019119045.1. Classification (GTDB taxonomy): domain Bacteria; phylum Desulfobacterota; class Desulfovibrionia; order Desulfovibrionales; family Desulfovibrionaceae; genus Mailhella; species Mailhella merdavium. The sequence goes on from DWXS01000091.1 coordinate 29,635, forward strand.
CGCGCCGGGTCTGCGCTCTCTGTATCGCGCTCTTGTCGACGCGGGACATGAGGTCGTCGTCGTAGCCCCGGCCGCAGAACAATCCGGCGTCAGCAGCGCGCTGTCCGCGCGCGGCCCCCTTCAGACACGCATCGTCCGTGAAGACGGCTTCACGGGACACGCGCTGTTCGGAACCCCGGCCGACTGCGTCATGCTTGGCCTGTTCGGTATTTTTGAAGAAGACTGTCCGCCGGATCTGATCATGTCCGGCATCAACAGAGGGCCGAATTCCGGCATGGACGTTCTCTTTTCCGGAACCGTGGGGGCGGCCATGCAGGGCGCGCTGGCCGGCATTCCCTCCCTTGCCGTATCCAACGCCGACTTCACAAGCGACAGCCGGGAGCAGGCGCGCATGGCGGTGGATCTGGTCGGCCGCATGGACTGGACAACCCTGCCGCATGACGTGGTCTATAATCTGAATTTTCCCGCCTGTCCGGCAGACAAAATAAAGGGACTCAGAATATGCCCTCACGGCACCCGCTGGACGCTCTCCCGCTTTGACCGCCGCACAACGCCCGACGGCCGCCCCTACTGGTGGATGACGGACAAGGAACGTCTGTTCCACTCCCCTCAGGCGGGACCGGATAAACAGTTGCTGCATGAAGGGTATATGACCCTCACCCCTCTGAAGCCGGATTTCAATGATCCGGACGCGCTGCGGCTGCTGGCCGGACTGAACGGCTGATCCCCCCTGCGTTGCCAAAAATTTCAAGGCGGGATATGCTGACAAGGCTGTCACGCAGCAAAGGTCCGTCGCTGAAAAAGCGCGGATTTCAGTCGCACCATCAACCGGGCCGGTCTATCCGCAGGAGGTATTCATGCCCCTTACCACACCCAAAGGCATGTTCGAGCGCGCCTACCGTGAAGGTTACGCCATCGGCGCATTCAACGTGAACAACATGGAAATAATTCAGGGCATCATGCAGGCCGGCAACGAGGAAAAGTCGCCCCTCATTCTTCAGGTTTCCGCCGGAGCCCGCAAATATGCCGGACAAGTTTACATCATGAAACTGGTGGAAGCCGCTCTTGCGGAAAACGATCTCCCCGTGGTGGTTCATCTCGATCATGGCGCGGATTTCGACATCTGCAAGGCCTGCATCGACGGAGGTTTCACCTCCGTCATGATCGACGGCTCCCATCTGCCTTTTGAAGAAAATATCGCCGTTACCAAACGCGTGGCAGATTACGCGCATGAGCGCGGCGTGTGGGTGGAAGCGGAACTCGGCAAGCTGGCCGGCGTCGAGGAGCATGTTTCCTCCGCCCAGAGCGTCTACACCGATCCGGATCAGGCCGTGGAATTTGTACAGCGCAGCGGATGCGACTCTCTGGCTGTGGCCATCGGAACCAGCCATGGAGCCTATAAATTCAAGGGAGAAGCGAAGCTCGATTTCGAGCGCCTCGAAAAAATCACCTCCATGCTTCCCGGTTATCCCCTGGTACTGCACGGCGCTTCCAGCGTGCCGCAGGAATTTGTGGACATGGCCAACCGCTATGGCGGCAAACTCGGCGGAGCAAAGGGCGTACCGGAAGAAATGCTGCGCCGTGCCGCCGCATCCGGCGTATGCAAAATCAATATCGATTCGGATATCCGCCTCGCCATGACGGCTCATATACGGCGTCATCTCGCCGAACATCCTGAAGATTTCGACCCGCGCGGCTACCTCAAGCCCGCCCGCGAGGCCGTAAAGCTCATGGTTCAGCACAAGATCAGGCATGTGCTGGGCTGCTCCGGCAAGGCTTAATTCCCCTCAAAAAGCCGTTCCCGCACAGGCACGGCAATCCCTCCATGAAACAAGGAGACCCGCAAATGCCCATCAGACTCGCCATCAACGGCTTCGGACGAATCGGACGCTATCTCATCCGTCTGCTGGCCGACGCCTCCGACGTGGACATCGTGGCCGTCAACGCCCGCGCCGACAACGCCACGCTGGCCCATCTGCTCAAATACGATTCCACCTTCGGCCCCTTCCCCTTCCCCGTCAGCGCGACGGAAAAAGGTCTCATGGTCAACGGCCGTGAAATTCCGGTCACCCGCATGGCCCTTGGGGAATGGGACTGGAAGCCCTTCAATGTGGATGTGGTGGTGGAAAGTACCGGCAAGGTCAAAAAACGTGCCGATCTGGCCAAACACCTTGAAGGCGGCGCAAAAAAGGTCATCGCCAGCGCGCCCGTATCCGATGCCGACGTCACCATCGTCATGGGCGTGAACGACGATATGTATGACGCCGCCGCGCATGACGTACTCTCCGCCGCATCCTGCACCACAAACTGCCTTGCTCCTGCTGCGAAAGTCATCAACGATACTTTCGGTATCCGGCACGGCCTGATGACGACCATCCACTCCTATACCATGAGCCAGCGCATTCTGGACGGCTCCCACAAGGATCTGCGTCGCGCCCGCGCCTGCGCCATGTCCATGATTCCCACCAGCACCGGAGCGGCCAAGGCCACGGCTCTGGTCATCCCCGCCCTCAAGGGCAAGCTGGACGGTATGGCCGTGCGCGTCCCCACCCCCAACGTCTCGCTGGTGGATCTCACCTGCGAGCTGGAAAAGGATACCGACGCCGCATCCGTGAACGCCGCGCTGAAGGCCGCTGCGGAAGGCCCTCTGAAGGACAACATGGGCTATTGCGAAGAACCCCTTGTGTCCGTGGACTTCACCGGCTCCACATATGGCGGAGTGGTCGACTCGCTGCTCACCTCCGTCATCGACAAGCGCATGCTCAAGCTGATCATCTGGTATGATAATGAAGCCGGCTTCACCAACCAGCTTGCCCGTCTTGTCCGCCTTGTGGGAAGCAAACTGTAAGAATCAGCTTCAAAAGATAGTGCCGGAACGGCAGTATCCTCAAATCATCCATACAGGAACGGCATGGCTTGCGCCATGCCGTTTTCTTTCATCAAATATTTCCATATCCGGGGTGCCATGAGGCTGTGAACGGTACGGCTCTTCCGATGCCTGATTTCCGCACATCGTCTCTTCCGGCTATATTCGCCGTTCTGCGCTCTGCCGCCGGAAGTACCGGCATATTCGCGTCTCTTTCCGGGAAATTATCCTGCGTTCCGCAATATGCGGCCCTTCGCTGTTATTTCAATACCACTCTGTGCAGGGATTGCATGGCTGTCTGTTCAGTACGGGACGGAGGAGATGAGAAAGCGGAGCTTTCGTTCCCCGTGCATTATTCCGGATGCCTGCCGCACCCCCACTGTTTTCACTCTGTTCCACTCATAACAACATGGGCAGAACTATGGGACGGAGTCTGCCGGACATTGCCGTTTTACGCAGAAAATACCTGCTGTCTTCCTACATATAAATAACCAGCAGCCCCACCATAATGCCGATCAGCGTCGAAAAAGCAGGCACTTTGCTGCGACAGAGCAGTATGGCCTGAGGCATGATTTCCCCGAACACGACATACAGCATGGCTCCGCTGGCAAAACAGAGGCTGAGAGCCAGCCCGAGAGGCCCCATTTCTCCGACAGCATATCCGATAAGGGCACCCAGAACCGTGGGCAGTCCGCTCAGGGCCGTCGCAAGGACGGCCTTACTCCTCGGCATCCCGCCGCTGATCAGGGGAACAGCCACAGCCATACCTTCAGGAATATTATGCAAGCCTATCAGTACGGCCAGAACCAGCGCAGAGCCGGCCATGACGCCATTCATGTTGGCAAAGGATGCTCCGATGGTCATGCCCTCCGGCACATTATGCAGAGCTATGGCACAGGCCATCACGACGCCTGCGATGAACAGCGATACAGAGGAGTCCTTTTTTCTGATATGTTCTTCCAGATGATCACTGTGAATCAGCTCCTCCAGGGAGTCCGCCGTTTGCGGATGCCTGGCGTCGATATGGGGCACTTCCGGATTTGTCCGTTTATCTATCAGATAGTTGAGCGCGTATACCAGAGCCACGCCAATCGTAATCCCGGCTATTACGGTATAGATACCGACTTTTGTATTGATTGCGCTGATGATGAGATCAAAGCAGACAATGCTCAGCATGACCCCGGCGGCAAAACTGAGCAGCAGACTTGCCGTCCGGGAAGAATCCCTGCGGAACAGCGCGCCGACGACGCCTCCAAGCCCCGTTCCTCCTACTCCGGCAATGGTTGTGACAAAAATCAGCGTGGCAATATCCATTCTCCTGTCCCCTCCGAGACTTCATATCTTGCGTACGGATGCAGTTCTCCACGGAAAAGGTTTACCCCATCCCGGCGGATTCATGCATAAAACGCGCGCCATGAAAAGCGATAAACACTTTCCTTCTTCATGGCAAATTCCTTTTTCCGACCAGACTTTCTCCGTGCTGTAAAAAGAAGGGGTGAAGCACACTTGCCCCACCCCTGAATATCGGGAATGAAAAAGAGAGACGCGATCCTTTATCTGCCGGGCAGATTCATCCCTCCGGACATATCGCGAAAGGGAATCCGGCAGCCTTGCCATGCCCGGACAAGGAAAACCTAAAACTTGTAGCTCAGGCTCGCCGCCATGCTGTGCGCATGGGAGCTGTGGGAATTCCCGTTGAACACATACGGTGTTGCTTCGGTATTGCGATAGGAAAGATCGCGGACTCTTATGTAGGCATAGCCGAGATCCAGCGTCCAGTTTTCCCACATGAAGCCCACGCCGCCAGTAAAATACTGCCGCCCGTTGGTCGGAGCGATGAAGTCGGCATGGCCGCCGTTTATCGGGCTGGTTTCATAGGTGTAGCCGAGGCGCAGAGCCAGCCAGTCCAGAGGCTTGTATTCCGCACTGAGGTTGAAGCCCCAGTAATCGTGCCACTGTTTGGTGCCGTCCGTGAGCAGATCGTTGACCGGTCCCTCCAGATGAATATCCAGCCGCTTGTACGCGCTCCAGGTGAAATAGGTCAGGCCGGCCTCGAAATTCCATTTTTCGTTCGGACGATAGTTCACGCCCAGAGCGAACTGATCCGGCAGATGGATGGTGCCGTGCAGAGAGGAATCACGCATCACCGTTTCGGGAACCTGCTGACTCCAGCGGTTGGTGCCCGTCACCTTGAGATCCATGCGGCTGCGATAGGTAAAGCCCACCCGCCACTGATCATTAATCAGATAATGCAGGGCCAGGTTGCCGCTGAGCGCATATCCCTGTCCTTTGAGGGTTCCGTGGCTGTCTATGCCGTATGAGGGAACTTTGGTGTGAAGATTCAGCTCCATGTCCGCGCCGGTCACTTCCGCCCCTATGGCCAGAGAAAGCCTGTCCGTGACCTTGAAGGCAATATTGGGATTGATGGTCAGCGTCTGAAGACGCACATCCACCAGAGAAGAGCTGCCCGGCCAGCCGTCAGGATACCCGTTGCCGAGTCCCGCACGGGAAAAGATCCCTACCCCCAGCCAGGCTCTGTCCGTCATCTGGTGAGTCACATAGAAATGGGGAATGACCCATGTTTTCTGTTCGATGCTGGTGGTCGTATATTGTTTCGTTCCAGACAGCATATTCGTCCATTCTCCACTCATTTTGGAAGAAGGACGCTCGACGACGGTTCCCAGCATGAGCTGTGTTCCGGGCAGCTGCGTGATGCCGGCCGGGTTATAGGCCACGGCGGAAGGGTCATCCGCACGCCCTACCAGACCGTTGCCCAGCGACATGCCGCGCGCACTCCACTGCGTGATGGAAAAGCCTTCCGCACGCGCCTCCCCCAGGCCGAATGCAGGTGCGGCCAGCGTAAGAATCAGAGCCAGAACTAGCGATTTCTTCATGATGCCTTTGAACTCCCTCTCATGTATAATCTTGCAGCGCAGCATGAAATTTCGGGCACAAAAAAACAGAGCCCGCGAAACAGGTTCGCGAACCGGCTCCTCATACCTTCTTTTGTCTTTCGACGTGGCGTTTCAAAAGATTGAGCAACTGCGTCGCTCTGTCAGACTATACCAGCACGGCGATGAAGAAAAGCTTTTTTTGCTATAAGCCCCCATTTTTATTATATATTAATCGTTTGATCAGTTTATGGACGTCTTAGTTTCAAGCCAGATCAGCGAAGCCTGACGTCCGCAGCCGTGATCCGCACGGTAGGAAAAGAAATCCCGGGCAAGGCTTCGGGTACACAGATCAAGCCCATATATATGCTCCTGAGGGATGCCAGCCCGGTTCAGCTGTTCGCGGGTCAGACGCCACAAATCCATACATCGGCTTTGCCGTTCAAAAAAAGCTGCGAACGCATCGCCCCATTCTGTGTCAAAACGGATGAATTCCGCACATCCCGGCCCCAGGCTCGGCCCCCGCACGGCGGAAAGGTCAGATGCCTTCAGATGGTATCGATCGCAGAACTCTTCTACGGCGATCGGGGGATACTCCTGCCTGTTTCCCTTCCAGCCCACATGCAGCGCCATGATATGATTGCCGTCTCTGTGCGCTATCAGCAAGGGCTGACAGTCGGCCGTCTTGATCATCAAACCCAGCAGCTCACGGGCTGAATCACGGGATATGGCCATGCCGTCCGCCTCCTTTTCCGGCCTGAAACAGAGATTCTGAGGCTCCGGCTCGAACAGCGTCGTCACTCCGTGTACCTGACGCACTTCCGCCACACCGCGCAGACCAAGCTCGTCACGCAGAGCCTGTCTGTTGGCAACGACGAGCGTCTCCTCGTCTTTCAGCCCCGCTTCCAGGGAGATATTTCCCCGTTGCGCCGGCGTGACTTCAGAAGAAGCCGGGCAGGCCATCTGAAAGGCGCAGGCCACTCCGTCAACTCCGGGAAAACGAAACGGTATGAATCTCAAACCCATAGTATCTCCTGTTCCGTGCAGACTCCTCGCACGCATCTGTCCCAGGTGCCGCGGGGCACCTGTTCCACCAGCTGAACGGAAAAGGCGAGCCCCAGTGTCCACAGCGTTCCGCGTTCTCCCCGTTCCAGCCAGCGATCGTAAAACCCTCCGCCATACCCGATACGTCCGCCATTTCTGTCAAAGGCAAGCCCCGGCACCAGCATGAGGGCCTCGTCCTCTTCCCCCTGCCACAGAGGAAGCGAAGGAGAAGGCTCGAGAATGCCCAGAGGAGAGCGAATCAGCTCGTCAACTCCGCGACAGATGAAAAAATCCATTTCCCCGGCACGTTCAGGACGGCATCTAGGCAGGGCAACCGTTTTACCCTGGCGCCATGCCAGCTCCAGAAGCCGGAAAGTATCTACTTCATCCCGAAACGAAACATAGCCGAGTACGGTTCCGCTACGCGCCCAGCGGGCATCTTCCATAACTCTGCGCCGAATCTCTCCGCTGCGCCGGGCGTACTCCTCCGGCCTTGAAAAAATGGCCGCTCGTGCGTCGCGCATACTCCGGCGCAACGCTTTCTTGCGTATCGCGAGGCTTTCCTCCATGCTTTTATATCCCTCTCCTTCCACGGAATCCCCAACCGGCTGCGACGCGCTCGTGAAAACATTTGTCAAACAGAAAAAAATGGACTATGGGTAGACGACTCAACGTCACGCGCCCCGCCAGAACGGGCTTTTTCCTGCATCGGGCACCATTCCCTCGCCTGACGTTAACAAGGACTCTCCCCCATGCCAAGCCCCCATACGAACGCAGACGGCGCGCCTCTCCGCCCCGAATCATCGGAAGCCGCCCCCTTACAGGATGAAACAAAAGGGGAACGCCTGTGGATCATCGTGGGCGATCTGCATGGGGACGCCGCTCTTCTCACGGACGTACTCGAAACCATTCCCGAACTGCCCCATGCGGAAGGCGTCATCTTGACCGGAGATATTTCCCGCGCAGGGGGCGGCGTACCTTCAGCCCGATCCGTCATAGAAGCGGCGGAGGCTCTGTGTCCTGTCGTTCTGGCACAAATCGGCAATATAGATCAGCCTCAAGTAGATACCTGGCTGGACGAAAAAGGAATCAACCTGCACCGCAAGGCCCGGGAAATCGCCCCGGATACGGCTATTATCGGTGTAGGAGGCTCAACATTCACGCCCTTCGGCACGCCGTCGGAATTTCCGGAAGCGCGCTATGCGGAATGGCTGAAGGAGCTGGCAGCGCGCGCCGCCGATCACAGACGGATCATACTTGTTTCGCACAACCCGCCGAAAGATACCGTATGCGACAGAACCGGCAACGGTCAGCATGTCGGGTCGCGGGCCGTGCGTGAATTTATTGAAGAGCGTCAGCCCGCCGTCTGCCTGTGCGGACATGTACACGAGGCGGCAGGCATGCAGCTCATCGGGCACACGCAAGTGCTCAATCCCGGCTCTCTTGGCTCAGGCGGCTATGCCCTGCTGCGGCTTGGCGAGGAAACGGAACTCGAACTGCGCAGAACAGGCTCCCTGTCCGCCTAATCCCGGCATACATATTTTTGAGGAAAACATGGCTCAGGAAATCAACGATCAGGAACAGGCAGAAAAAAATACAGCAAAAAAACCCAAAGGCAGCAGACGCACCGGCAGCCGCAAAAAAGCCGCGACGGCCCAGGAATCGCCTGCAGATGCCGCCGTTGTGTCTCCCTCTCAGGGAGAGGATAAACCCAAGTCCGTGCGTCGTACCCGCAAAAGTACAAAAGCCGCAGATACGGCCCAAAATCCGGACGGAGAAGCAACGGCCTCCCCGAAAAAAACAGACAGCCCCGTCGGCACTGCTGAAGTTTCCCCTGCCGTCCACGGCGAAGAGCAGACTTCCGAAACTGACGCGCCTGCCAAGCCCCGGCGCACGCGCTCAAAAAAAACCTCAACAGACGAGGGCGCAGCTTCAGAGGGGAAGGCCAGGCCCGGTTCCACTGCCGACAAAGACGTTCCGCCCCTTCCTGTATCTCCGGACGGGGAAAACAAATCCGACAGGGAAAGCGGACTCAAAAAAACCACACGCCGCAGATCTTCCAGAAAAAGCGCGACAGCGGACAGCTCCGCGATTTCCGAAACGGAAAATGCAACTCCGGATAGCAGCTCCTCGGAAATACAGGTCTCCATACCGGCGTCTGCCGCTGCGGCCGATGCCGCCCAAACTCAAACAGATGGGGAAACATCCGCGGAGTCCGGCGTCACGAGCGCAAAACAGACTCCCCGCAAACGGCGTAGCTCTTCCTCGCGTACCGCAGGCACGGCGGATCAAGGCTCCCTGATGGATATTGCCGCAGCAGAATCTGCCCATACGGAAGAGACTGCTCCCGAAAAAGCAACAAAAGAAAAAACTTCCTCCGAAGCAGACACGGCGGGAAGGAAGAGCAGCGCGCCCTCAGACAGGTCGGAAAAGTCCGAACAGGAAGAAAACAGCGCAACAACGCAGGAAACTTCGTCTGTCTCTGCGGACAGAAATAGCGAAAAAAGCTCCCTGCCCGAAGCAGGCCCGGAAGAAAAACAGGAAGACTCTGCTCCGGAAGCGCGTCAGCCCCGAAAAGGAGAACGGCAGAATAGCAACGCCTCAAGGGAAGCACGTCAGCCTTATCCTTATGATGACGACGGCGTCGTCACGAGCATACTCCCGGCTCTGGACGAACGGGAACAGCATTACGGAAACCGCAATTTCCGCCAGAATTCCTACGGCAACGACCGTCGTCGCAATAACCGGAACAGACCTCGTTCTCCCAAAGGACAGGCGGCGTATGGTCAGGATTACCCTCCGATTCTCCCCGGCCCCATGAGCTATGATGATATGTCCGTTCTGCCGGGCTATGGACAGGGGCAGGACGGCAAGCGTCAGCCGAGGAACCGTAAACGCCGTCCCGGACAGAATGGAAATACTTACGATCCTTACGGGCAGCCGGCCTTTACGCCTCCCTATCCTGGCTACGATCCTCAGTACGAAGATCCCGACGCCATTCTTCCTGTGGCTCAGAAAATGCTCAACGGGCAGAAAGACGATTTGATCGAAGATCTTGAAGATGACGGCCCGCAGCCTGCTCTGCCCGGCCAGCCTTCCCTTGCCCTGCCGCCTTCCGAGGACGAAGAAGATCTCGACGCTCTGGATGAAGCCGTAAACGGTAACAGAATCCAGCCGCGCAAGCCTTCCAAACCGCAGGAACGCAAAAACGACCGTAAAGGACGGCGCGACTCCAGAAATGACAACTGGCAGGATACGCGCGCCGATTCATCTTCTCCGGCAGTCATGGACGCTCCCATCGAACGAGACAAAACGGCAGAGGAAGAGCAGTCTTCCATGCCCGCTCTGCCTCCCGGCACCAAGCGGGTGCTGTATGTCAGCGTAGTTCCGGACGAGCAGGTGGAAGTGGTCATCACCGATAACGGCCAGGTGGCGGAATATTTCGTGGAAATGGCCCATCAGGCAAAGATCCGCGGCAATATTTATAAAGGCGTCATCAATAATGTGGATATCAATCTTCAGGCGGCTTTCGTCAACTTTGGCGGAGGGAAGAACGGATTTCTCCAGATTGACGAGGTTCATCCGGAATACTGGCTGAATCATCACGATCCCAGTAAGGGAGCAAAGTATCCGCCGATCCAGAAGGTGCTGAAAAACGGTCAGGAAGTGCTGGTTCAGGTCGTCAAGGAACCGGCGGGAACCAAAGGAGCCTTTCTTACCACCTGGATATCCCTCGCCGGGCGTTACCTTGTCCTCACTCCGGGGCAGGAGCAAATCGGCGTATCGCGCAAGGTGGAAGACCCGGAAGAACGGGCCCGCCTGAAGGAACTGCTTGCAGGAATCGAGCCAGGCGAAGACATGGGAGTCATCATCCGGACAGCCAGCGAAGGAGCAAGCAAAAGCAGCATCCAGAAGGATCTTCAGTACCTCAAACGGCTGTGGAAGGATATCCGGAAAAAGGGCATGACGGAAAAGGCCCCTTCTCTGCTCTATCAGGAGGCAGATCTGGCTACTCGTGCCGTACGCGACTATCTGGCCGAAGATATCCACGAAATATGGGTGGATGACGAAGCCACGCAGGCCGCTATCCGCGAAACCACGAATCTGCTTTTCCCTCGCCGTACCGAAATGGTCAAACTGCATCAGGATCCGCGTCAGACTCTGTGGGAACGCTTCAATCTCCAGCGTCAGCTGGAAGAAGTGACCAGCCGCGAAGTGGTACTGCCCTCGGGCGGCCGCCTCGTGTTCGACCAGACCGAAGCGCTTATGGCCATAGACATCAACTCCGGCAAAACTCAGGGCAAAAGCAACTTCGAATCCATGGTCTTTCGTACCAATATGGAAGCTGCGGAAGCCATTGCCCGACATCTGCGCCTGCGCGATATCGGCGGCCAGGTGGTCATCGATTTCATCGAAATGCGGGATCGCAATCACTGCCGGGAAGTGGAAAAAGCCCTGCGCAACGCCATGCGCTTCGACCGTGCCCGGCATGACGTAGGCCGCATGAGTTCGTTCGGCCTGCTTGAGCTTGTACGCCAGCGTACCGGAACCTCCGCCATATCCATTTCAACGGAACCCTGTCCCTTCTGTCACGGCACAGGTCTGCGCCGAAACATGGAATGGCAGGCTCTCCAGTCCCTGCGGGAAATTCAGCGTAAGCTGGGTAAAATTTCTGGACAGGAAAACAAAAAGAAAGGCGAAAAAAACGGCGACAAGGCCGCCAGCCTCGTTTATGAAACAGATTTTGAACTGGGCATGTATCTGCTGAACAAGAAACGGGATCGACTCAGCGAGCTTGAAAGCAAATACAATGTCCACGTTGAAATTCAGCTGAAACATTAATCCGGTTCCTCCGCTCCGAAAAACTTCCGTCTGTTTTCCGGAACGGAAAGAACTCTCCCGTGCCCCGAAAGGGGCATGAGAAGGAAATTTTCCAAAGGAGTACATCATGAGTACGGATGCCTTTCCGACCCGTCGGGGACGCATGGAATATGTCTGTACGCAGTGCGGCGCGAGACGCGGGGTAGAGGAACTGCTCTATACCTGTCCCGAATGCGGCGGCGTCTTCCTGCTGGAAGACCTCGATTTTGAAAGCATGAAGGAAACGCCGGCTCCAGTCTGGCGCGAACTTTTCGATGCCCGCCGAGCTACACGGAATACCGCTCTGCGCGGCATCTTCCGCTTCTATGAACTGATGGCTCCCGTGCTGGAACAGGAAGACATTGTCTATCTCGGCGAAGGAGATACCCCGATCATCGAAGCTTCTCCCGCACTGCGCGACGCTCTGGGCGTGCGCTTTGCGTTCAAGAACGAGGGCCAGAACCCCAGCGCATCCTTCAAGGATCGCGGCATGGCGGGAGCCTTCAGCTATCTGCGGGCTCTGGTACGCATGCACGGCTGGGATGAAGTCCTCACCATATGCGCGTCTACCGGCGATACCTCGGCCGCGGCTGCGCTCTATGCCTCTTATGTGGGGGGCGGCATACGAAGCGTGGTACTCCTGCCTCACGGCAAGGTAACGCCGCAGCAGCTTTCACAGCCTCTCGGCAGCGGCGCGCTGGTACTGGAAATTCCGGGCGTATTCGACGACTGCATGAAGGTGGTGGAATACCTGGCGGAACACTACCGCGTGGCCCTGCTCAATTCCAAGAACAGCTGGCGTATTCTCGGGCAGGAATCCTATGCCTATGAATGTGCGCAATGGTACGGCTGGGATCTCGCCGGAAAAAGTCTGTTCGTCCCGGTGGGGAATGCGGGCAATATCACGGCGATCATGTCCGGCCTTCTGAAAATGCATTCTCTCGGCATCATTGAGAAACTGCCCCGCCTGTTCGGCGTGCAGTCCCACCATGCCGATCCCGTCTGGCGTTACTACAGCCGTCCGGAAGCCGAACGCCGTTACGAACCGGTCAAGGTACAGGCCAGTGTGGCTCAGGCCGCAATGATCGGAAACCCCGTCTCCTTCCCCCGCGTAAAAAAACTCGTCGCCCGTTATACGGCCGCAGGAGGCGATTTCAACATGGTGCAGGTAACCGAGCAGGCGATCATGGACGCCATGATTATCGCCAACCGCCACGGACATATTGCCTGTACGCAGGGCGGGGAATGTCTGGCAGGACTGCTTCGGGCCCGGGAACTGGGACTGATCGACAAGAGCGACTTTTCCATACTGGACGCCACGGCTCACGCTCTCAAGTTCTCCGGATTCCAGAATATGTATATGGAGGACTCCTTCCCGCCGGAATTCGGCGTCAAGGCCAGACCGGAACTTGTCTGCGCCCCCCGTCTGCTGCTCAGTCCGGAACGCCGGGCCATGCTGGACGAAACGGCCTTCACCGCTGAAGCGGCGGGAGAACTTGCCCGCGCTGCGGGACTCAAAAGTCGTTAATCTCACGGACACAGGCCATCCTTTTCATGCGGACGGCCTTCCCGTCTTGACAGCAAACAGACGGCAGGCTATGCCATGCCTTGTACGCGCCGGCGCACAAAAACGCCGGCCTAGGTTCCAGGAAAATTTGTCCGGCTCCCATCAGGTTCCGGACGGAGAACCAAGACTCATTGGAGGACAACATGGGTTACAATGCTACTGTGGATCCCGACAAGTGCGTCGGCTGCGGCGAATGCGTCGACGTGTGCCCCGTTGAAGTGTATGAACTTCAGGACGGCAAGTCCAACCCCGTCAATGGCGAAGAATGCCTGGGCTGCGAATCCTGCGTGGAAGTGTGCGAGCACGGCGCCATCACCATTGAGGAAGCGTAAGCACGGAGCGGGAGTTCTCTCCCGGCCGTGACCGTTTGAAGGAAACATGCCGCCGTACGTTATGTCCGGCGGCATGTGTTGTCTGAAGAGTTCGTTACAGAATATGTTCTGTATGCGTACTCTCCGACAGAGTCGCCCCTGTCGCGTTGCGTGACAGCTCAACAACAATCCGCTTCACGACGCATAACGCGTCATGAAAAATCCGCATATGCAAAATACCAAACTGGACGCCGTGTTCGAGGCGTATGAAAAGCTGGTGGCACAGACCGACGCCCTGTTCGGACGGGTACGCGAACAATTCCCCGCGGAAGTTTCGTGCAAGGCTGGATGCAGCGACTGCTGCCATGCCATGTTCGACCTTTCTCTGGTCGAAGCCATGTATATCAACCGCAAATTCAACGAACGTTTCGGTTTCGGCGCAGAGCGTTCCGCTGTTCTGGAAGCCGCTGGCGAAGCTGACCGCCGGGCTACCAGACTCAAAAAGCACTATTATCAGCGTGCAAAACAGGGTGTAAGCGACGAAGAAATCATGCGTGAAGCAGGGCGGGATCGCATCCGCTGTCCGCTGCTCGGCCCCGACGATACCTGTCTGCTGTATGAATTCCGTCCCATCACCTGTCGCCTTTACGGTATTCCCTCGGTGATTCAGGGCAAAAGTCATGTATGCGGCAAATGCGCCTTCACTCCGGGGAAGGCCTATCCTACCGTCCAGCTCGACCGCATTCAGGACAGACTGGCAGATATGAGCAGGGATATAGCTCTTGCCGTCGGTTCCCGTTTCCGCGAACTGCATACGGTTTACGTCCCCCTGTCCATGGCGCTGCTTACCAAATATGACGACGCCTATCTCGGCGTGGGCGAAGCTCCGCGGGAAAACTGAGCTGTCGGAGTCATTCCGGTCGCAGCGTACGCAATTTTCTGCCTTTTCCGGAATAGTCTGGAATCAATAAGGATTTTTCATGAATATCCCACACAGTCTTCCCGCATCTGCCTTTCGTGACGGCACACCGCAGAAGCTTTCTCCAGACGAAGAAAAACTCAAACGCGACCTGTACGAAAAAATCCCGGCCAGACGGCGTAAATTCATAGATCGCATCGGCTATGACAACTGGGATCCCTTCACCAAGCCCAACGATCCCATGGAGATACGCACCGACGTATCGCACAGAACCACCCAGCAGCTCATCCGCGAATTTCTCCAGAGCCGTGCTGCGGCGGAAGGCAAGCGGCCGGAGTACAGCAACGCCTATTCCCAGGGTGCGCTGGAATGTGCCATTGGCGTCGTCAACCGTGACGATCGCTATCTCGGAATTTTTGACTTTGCCATCTGGTACCACGATCTCCTGACCCGCGAAGGTCATTTTCAGGACGACGGACAGCACAGCCCGAATGCACAGCAGCAGTCAGGCTAGGCCGCTTCTGGAAATACAGAAAACTGAATCGATCGGAGCTTCGTCCGGCCCCAGCGGGGGAGTTTCAGAATGCCGAGCCTGCCGTACTGTGTTACGAATCACCGATTCCGACAGACACATACAACAAAAGCCGCCTTTTTCTGCGGCGCGGAGCGAACACATGAAAGAACGCTACGACGATATTGACGAATACATCCGCGATCTTCAGGCTGAAATCAGCCAGAACGACCAGTGTGCCACCCACTATTACAATCTTGGAGTGGCTCTCCTTTCAAAAGGAGACTTTGTCGAAGCGGAATCCGCCTTCCTTGAAGCAGTGCGCAACTCTCCCCATCTGGCTGAAGCGTATATTCAGCTCGGCGGCATCTGTATGCAGCGCGGCGACCTTGAAGGTTGCATGCGCTACAACCACGAAGCTGCAAACTGCCGGGCCAAATTCGCCGTTCCGTGGAGCAACATCGGCTTTGTCCACCTCCAGCGCGGCGAAGCCGACGAAGCCGTAAAGGCTCTGGAAAAGGCTCTGCGCTGGGATCCCGAGTTTCTTCAGGCCCGTTCCACTCTGGCATCTGCCCTCTTCATGAAGGGTGATTACGACGGCTGCATTGCGCAATGCAATGCTGTTCTGCGCAAACAACCGGCGTTCGGCCCTGCCTGGAACAATCTCTCGCTTGCATATTTTGAAAAAGGCGAATTTGACAAGGCCGTAGAATGTGCGGACAAGGCTCTTGAAGCGGGCTACGACGTTCCGGAAGCCTATCTTCAGGATCTGGCAGATCATCGCTGATTAATATCGATCCATAAGGTTGATGAAGTAACGAGGCAGTCCCTGACCTCCGCACGCGTTCTGCGCATGCAGTTCCATGTCAGGCGACTGCCTTTTTCATCCACAGAGGTATTTTCAGGAAAAGGCATCGCCCTGTTTTTCCTTATTGCTCCACCACCATTCCGCCGTATGAAGGCGACATTCTTCTCCCTTCAAAGGTTTTTTCATGTCCGACTATCATGCCCTTGCTCTCTTTTCCGGAGGACTTGACAGCATTCTTGCCGCACGACTGATTCAGAATCAGGGCTTGCGTGTTAAATGCCTGCACTTTATTTCCCCGTTTTTCGGAAAACCCTCCCGCGTGCGTCACTGGGAAAAACTGTACGGGCTGGATATCGACATCGTTGATATCGGCGATCAGTACGCCGACATGCTCGCCTCCGGCCCGGCTCATGGGTTCGGCAGCGTCATGAATCCCTGTGTGGACTGCAAAATTCTCATGATGCGCAACGCGCGCGAACGTCTTTCCCGATATGGAGCAACATTTCTCATCTCTGGAGAAGTACTGGGGCAGCGTCCCATGTCTCAGCGTCGGGATACCCTCAACATCATCCGCCGCGATGCGGAGGCGCGAGACATCCTCCTGCGGCCGCTCTGCGCTCGGCATCTTGACCCCACAGAACCCGAACTTTCCGGTCTGGTAGATCGCGAACGCCTGCTGGGCATTTCCGGCAGAGGACGCAAGGAACAGCTGGAACTGGCGGAACGCTTCGGCATCGAAGAAATTCCCACTCCCGGCGGCGGCTGCATGCTGACGGAAAAAGAAAACGCCCGCCGTTACTGGCCCGTGCTGGAACATATTCCCGCGCCGAAAGCCGCTGACTTCCGGCTTGCCAATCTGGGAAGGCAGCTCTGGCTTCATGACGGCGAACACCATTACTGGCTTTCCATAGGGCGCAATCAGGCAGATAATGAGCATTATGCTGCCCTGCGCCGCCCCGGAGATCTGCTGTTCAAGCTCGTGGGCTACCCCGGACCCCTGGCCATGGGACGCGCTTCCGCTCCCTGGCCGGCGCCTATCGTTCAACAGGCCGCGGCGCTTATGGCCTCATATTCCCCAAAGGCCCGTACTGCGGGAGATAACGGCAAAACAGTACGCGTTCGCATCTCTGAATGCGCTCCCAACAAAGAAAGCGACCCTGTTGCAGAGGTGGAGATCACGCCGTCCCGGCAGACGGGCTTTGCCGAACCGGCATGGGAGGAAACACATCGGAAGCTGCTGGCTCTACGCAAACAGGGACAGATTTGCGGCAAAGGATAAGGAGAAAAATTCCTGCCGAAAAAGGAATCCGCTGTTTCCAGACACCTGTCGGGAAGCGGAAAAGGGAGAAAGGCAAATGCCTTTCTCCCTTTTTTCATCCTAACAACACGAACGTGTCGTCATCTGCCCCTTCAGGGGCGAGAATTAGAACGCGTAGGTGAAGTTCAGCGTACCGCGGAAGGCGTTGTCGAATTTGACATCACCCCACACCTTCTCATCATAGTCGGTGACGAGGTAGGCGAGGAGCAGGTTGGCGGTCAGGTTTTCGTACAGCTTGTAGCTGCTCAGGAAGTCGATGGACCAAGCGGAATCGGAGGTGGTCATGTAGCGGGCAGGACCGAAGTCAAGTGCCGGAGCATATCCGGTGTAAACGCGATTGGTGTTGTTGGTACCCTGGAAGTAGGTCACGGACAGAGCATGGGTGAGGTCTTCCACGAAGGAGACGTTCTTCACACCAAGCTGCACGCCCCAGGTTCCGGCGGCGTTGCAGTTATCGATGGTGGCGGCCAGGAGGCCGTTGGCATCGAAGTAGATGGAAGAAGCGTTGAAGGTACCGCCGCCGTTGATGGACATGAAGCGGTTGCTGTCCTTGCTGTCGGCGTCGTCACCGGAGGCATACCAGCCCTTCAGGAAGGGGGTGGCGAAGCTCATCTTCATTTCCGCGCCCAGAGCGGCATACCAGCCCTGACGTTCGGCTGCACCTTCGGCGTCGTTGCCGCTGTACATGAAGTCAGCCGTGAACTTGAAGGGGTCGAACATGGTCAGTTCGCCGCCCAGGCCGACCCAGTACACGGTGCTGCGGGCTTCGGTATCCGTACCAACGCCGACCATGTCGGAACCCTTAGCAGCATTACCGCGCAGACCAAGCAGGCCCCAGGGAGTAACCTTGAATCCGTCGCCGGCGACATCAACAGCCAAGTAGGCGAGATCCACGCTGCTATGAGGAGCGTGAGCCCAATCCCACTTGTTCACGGTCGCGTTGGGACGCAGCCAGCCGAAGGTCACATCCACCATTTCCGTGACAGGTGCGTTGACCAGCACACCGTCGATCGCGCCGTCGAACACAGGAGAATTGAAGGTATAGGAAGGCATGGCTACTTCCTGACGGCCCATACGCACCAGTACGTCAGTGGAAGGAACGAGCCAGTCGAGGTAGGCCAGACGGGCGGTCACGGCCTTACCGGTACCGCCGGTGCCGCTGGTGCCCCAGGTGTGATACTGGCCGGGATTATCTCCATCAGCGTTCCCGCCGTTGGCGGCTTCAAGCTGCACGCGGCCGGACACATATTCACTGGCAACCATGTCGAAGTTGATACGGATACGCTGAGCGGCGTTGAAGGAACCGTCGCTGCTGGCATTGGGATCGTACTTGCTGGCATCTTTGACCAGATAGTTGTTGTTGAACAGATTATCGGCAAAGGAGAAAGAGGTCATCCACACGCCGGACACCTTCATGTCCACAGCGGACGCGCCGTTGGCGGCGGAAAACACCATTCCGGCTGCCAGAAGAAGCGTAACGAGCTTTTTCATGATACCACATCCTTAAAAAAATTTGAGTGAACCGCAGTTGCGGGCGTATTCACGAACCCCTATTCGTTCATACGCAAGTGTCTTATAGCCGCACCCCATGCTTCTGACAAGAGGTCTGGAGCATTTTTTGTAAAATTTTTTTATCATCCCTACAGAAAACTGTGTATTTTTATACACATATAATAAAATAATATACTGATATTATTTATAAAAAAAATTTTTGTATTAAAAAAAATTTTTTTTGAATACAGCTTTTTTTCATAAAAAAAACCCGCAATCCACATTGCGGGTACGTAACAAATCGACATTTTTTCAAAATATTTTACTGCCTGTTATACAACTCCGACACCTGAAGGCAGCGATACTTCTGCCCGTTCACCGCGCTTCTTCCTTAAGCAGCCGGTTTCGTTCCAGCAAATACTGAAAAATCCAGAGCCCGATGGCGGGTACCCCACCCTCCTTGTCCACTTTCAGCCAGACGTTTTTATCCTCCCGCTCGCAAAGCCAGCGTTGAAAGCGCACGGCAAGGGCCTTGATCTTCTGCCGCTCGGACTCATTGACTCTTATGATGCTCCCCATCACCGAAAGATGAGCAGGCTTTCTGCCTTGCACGGAAAAATCCCCTTTTATCAACAGAAGCTCCCGAGCATGGAGCGCGGGATACTCACGACAGGTTTCCAGCACTTCAAGGCGCATTCCTCCGGCGGAAATGTCTGCCAGCCGGACAGAGGCGTCTTCCATTCTTGTCCAGTGCAGACTGGGGGAAGAAGCATCGCCTCCGGAAGAGAGCTTTCCGTGCCAGACTGCAAATCCGGGGATGCTTTCCTTGTTAACGTCGACACGCACATTCGCACGACGCTGATTATGTTCCATGTACTCCGGCAGGGCAAAAAACAGGTATTGCCCGGACTCGTCTCTGCGTCCGCGCAAAACCCTTGCTTCAAAACTGCAGGGAACGCTCTTCCTGCCGCAACGAATGCTGAAGTACACCCGAGCATTTCTTCCCTGAGAGGGAAGAACAGGAACATCATCCAGCAGATTGACGATAAAACGCTGTCGATCCACAGCAACGCACACCGAACGCAGCTGAGATGTCTGTCCGTGACCTATAAAGAAGTCAAGATGCAGACAGGAGCGCAGATCCATTGCATATTCAAGACAATACACAATGTAATCCGGATCGTGGGGATCCCCGGCCAACAAATCTTTCTCTTCATTTTTCTGTTTGCGTGAAAATAGCTGCATGGAAGTATTCTTGCCGTTTCGTTGGGTGAAAAGCTATCAAAAGCCGCCTCAGGAAGTCCCCGTCTGTGTCTGCAGACACTCGAATTTCCACCTTCGGTACGGGAGCATTGAGAAAATATCTTCCTCTGACCCGCTCTTTTGTCAACCCTACTTTTGCCCCATGGGCGCGACGGCAAAGGAAAGCTGGCTGACCTTGCGTCTGACCCGACGTACGGGACGTATTGCCCGGAACATGCCGGGGTCAAACAGAGAAGAAACGGAAGATGCGGCAGTACGCCCGTACAGACTGCGTTCCGCAGCACAGGATGCAAATACCGCTTCCGAGGCCCGGGTAATGCCGACATAAATAATTCTTGCCTCTTCCTGCATGTGTGCGGCCCATTCTTCCGCCGGACTTCCCTTTTCCGCTCCCCCCGCAGTTGCCCGCAGGGGAAGTATGCCCTCCTCCAGACAGGGCAGGAAAACGGCTTTGAATTCCAATCCCTTGGCTGCATGGATAGTCATAATCTGTACTCGTTCGGCCCGTGATTTTGCCAGCTCCAGCTCCCGCTGCAAGGCAACGGAAGCCAACAGAGCTTCCCAGTCGCGTCCAGCCTCGGAAAAGCTGCCTTCCAGCCCGCGAAAGGCTGCCGACTCAATAAACACCGGCGATAGCAGCCGGGCAATATCCTCTTTACGGGAAGAGGCGCACGAAACTTCCGCATGTTCCGTTTCCGCCCCAAAGGCCCTCACCACTGCGTGCGGCCCCTCACGCCATATCTTTTCGGAGAGTTTCGCCAGGATATATACGGCAGATCCATTGGCCGCATCTTCTTCTCCGGGGCAATTCCGATCCGTATCAAGCCCTGCGCGCAAACGTAACACAGCTGCCTGTAACAGACATTCCACAGCCGGATCGTTCCAGAAAGCCTCCTCTTCCGGCACGGAACAGGGGATCCCGCGTGCTTCAAGCGCGGCGCGCAACGGCGGTATCAGGGATTTCAGGCGTACCAGTACGGCAATATCGCCGGGGCTGCATGAGCCGGACGCAAGATGACAACCGGCAAGTTCCTCGCGCAAATCTGCCTGCTGATGAGAAGTTCCGCCGATCAGATAGGAAACGCGATCGGCCACCCAGCCGGATTCGAAAACGCCGGAGGGAGCGGAAAGCCATTGCAGAGTAGCCCTTGCTCCGGGCAGACCGCGCAAGGTACCGCAGACAGCTCCGCCGCCCGGAGCCCGCTCCAGACAGGCACGCCCGGCGTCCAGCACAGCCTGAGCCGAACGATAGCTCTCCGCAAGCGAGAGCGTCTCCAGCCCGGGCCACATGGCGCGAAGGGCCTGCTCCACATCGTGTTCCGCCCCCCGGAAGGAATAAATGGACTGATCCGGATCTCCGATCCCGAAGAAGCCCGCGCCGTCACAAGGCAAAAGCGCGCGCAGCAAGGCCAGTTGCAACGGGGAAAGATCCTGCGCTTCATCCACCAGCACATGCTTCCAGGGAGGCGTTGTTTCGCCGGAGCGCAACGCGACAAGCCATCTTTCCAGCAAATCGGTATAATCCGCCAGACCTCGTGCCGATTTCCATGCCTGATACGACTCCGCAGCTCGGCGCAGCTCTTCCGGCAGGGAAGCGACATTCATACGTTCGCGCGCAAGCGCACAGCTCCCCCAGGCCTCCGCACGCTCCCGGGCTTTCCACTGCGGGGGACAATTTGCGGCAAAAGCCCGACGCGCCGCGTCTTCCGGCAGAAGAAGGGGCGGTTCACCCGGCCACTGCTTCAGGGCAAGAGCATGCAGGGTATCTGCTTCTGGAAGCTCGCCTCCCCTCTCCGGGGCATGAAGGAACAGGGCAAGACGCTCGCGCAATTCTCCGGCGGCGCGCCGGGTAAAGGTCACAGCCGCGACATCCCGGGCAGAAATTCCCTGCTCCAGCAGATACAGGGCTCTTCCGGCGAGCGTGCGGGTTTTTCCCGCTCCCGGACCGGCCAGAACCAGCACAGGGTGCGGACGTTCCAGACCAGCCTGCAATGCCTCCTGCTGCGAACCGGAAAATTGGGGACGAACGAATGAAGCGTCTTCCGATGGAGATTTTTCCTTTCTTTTTTCCTGTATCGTAGCCAGATCTCCGAGCAGATCTCCCTGCGCCTGCGGCAGACGTGTACGGCGGGCGCGCGGAACACGTTCCAGCAGGGAAGGTTCCATTTCTCCGGCGTCAAAAAGGCGGATTACTCCGTATTCTCCGTCATAGCCGCCCCGTCGGACAACTTCGCCTGCACGCATCCTCCGCAAGGCTTCGCCCAGTTCCGGCCAATATGCGGAAAGGTCGGAAAGAGGCGTATCTACAAGAATATCCAGTTCCGGCCCGAAACGCCGGATCAGCTCCGCCAGTTTCTGCCGGGGCTTTCGCGTTTTGGGGCCGCAGTGCAGCAATTCCCCCA
The DNA here is from genome assembly GCA_019119045.1 of Candidatus Mailhella merdavium. Taxonomy (GTDB): domain Bacteria; phylum Desulfobacterota; class Desulfovibrionia; order Desulfovibrionales; family Desulfovibrionaceae; genus Mailhella; species Mailhella merdavium. Next base: position 51,886 of record DWXS01000091.1, read on the forward strand.
GTATTTCCGCAAGAGGAATAAGCGAACGAAAGCCCTTTCCCGGACTGGGAGGAGCCGTGCGATCCGCCAGTTCCAGAACGCGGTGCAGCACGCCGACGGTCAGGGGCTTGCCGCACACCGGACAGATATTGTTCAGTTTCATGCACTCCAGAGGTTCAAGCACGACATTGCACGCGCGATGTCCGTCCAGATGGTATTTGCCTTCGTCGGGAAAAAATTCCAGGGTACCCGCGTACCCGTCGTTTTCTCCCTTCAGGGCCGCAAGCATGCCGTCATAGGAAGGAAGACCGGAAAACAACGTAGCTTCACGCGCAAGATTTTCTCCGGAATGAGCGTCAGAACTGGACACCATGGTCAGCCGATCCAGCCGGCTCCAGCAGCGGTTCATGTCCGGATCGGAAGAAAGCCCCGTCTCCGCCGCAAAAATATGCGGCGTCAAATCTTCAAAACATTCCTCTGGAGAATCAAAACCGGATTTTGAGCCGAACAGGGAAAACCAGGGCGTCCAGATGTGCGCAGGAATCATAAAGGCACGGGGAATTTCCAGCACCATTTCCAAAAGATGCCGTACATCCAGGCCAAGAATGGGCCTGCCGTCCGAGTTCAGATTGCCTACTGCGGCCAGTCTGGCGCAAAGCCTGTCCGCCGCATCGAAATCCGGAACATAAACAAGACTGTGAACTTTGCGGACGGAGCCGTTCTTCTTGTATATGGAACTGATTTCCACCTCGAGAACAAAACGGGGAGGAACAGCGTTCACATCGGCAAGCTCGGGAATTTCCCGCTCCATATCGGCAGAGCCGAAGGGATTCTTCAAACGGTAGAAGCCGCTTTCCTCATCAGGAATCAGGGACGCCTTCAATTCCTCCCGCCAGACAGGATGTGTGAAATCTCCCGTAGCCAGCAGGTCTATTCCCTTGACTCCCGCCCAGGCGGCCAGATGCGGTACGGTAAGCTTTCCGCTGGTCGCCCGCGAAAAGCGGGAATGGATATGTAAGTCTGCTCGCCAGTTCTTCATCGCCCCGTCTCCTTTTCTTAGGCCGTCGCACCAATCCCGCGCCGCAAAGACAGGGGAAAGGGAACGTCGCCTCCCTCCGGCATACCGGAAAAGCTGAAGGGTGAAAAGCAGATAAACTCCGCTTGCCCCGCATGAAAGCCAGATCTATGATTATAACTCCCCGTATTTCTCTTTACCGGACAACCATGACTCCAGAAGTTTCAGAAGCCCGCGCACGTTTTCCCTCCGGACTCCTTCAACCGGAAGCTTCCTTCCGCTTCAGCGAGGATGCGCTCCATCTTGCAAACTTCGCTCTCTCTTCCCTTCGAGGGGACGAATCTCTGGCGGATCTGGGGGCAGGATGCGGTGTCATAGGCTTTGCCCTGCTGCTGGCCTGCCCCGCTCTTCGCGTGATTGGCGTGGAAAAAGAGCAGGTTCTCGTCGACGCCGCCCGCAGCAATGCAGAACGTCTTGCGCTGAACAGTTTCCGCAGCCTGTGCGGCGATGTGACCTGTAGGGAAACACTGCTTGACGCGCGTCGTATGCTGGCAGACGGCCCCTGTCCCAACGGGCCGCCCCTGTTTGAAGCCGTGGTCTGCAATCCTCCCTGGCGCGTCTCCGGAACAGGACGCCCTTCTCCCTCAACGCTGCGCCGCAAGGCTTTGGAAGCAGAACAGGGATTTCTCCCCTTTCTTTCCGCCGCTGATACGCTGCTCGCCTCGCAGGGCAGTTGTTTTCTTGCCCTCCCCGCCGACAGCCTCGCCGAGGCAATCCGAAAACTCCCGGAACGACTGCGCCCCGTCCGTCTGAAATTTGTACATTCCTGCAGAAACGGAAAACCCTCCGCAGCCGGGCTGGCTTTGCTTGAAGCACGCAAGAACAGCCGGAGCCCCCTTGTCGTTGAAGAGCCTCTCCTGCTCCACGCTCGCGCCGATGCGCCGCAGCCATGACATTCCGCTGAAAAATATTCTGATCCGGGCCGACGCTGTTATGACGTTTCACAAAAAGTCAGCCTTTGCGCTGCCTGTGCAACAACCTCCCCCATTGCCAAAAAAACAAACGCCGCACGCACGTCAGCATCCCACACATGTTCCCGACGCTTTTCCAGCGATGGAGGATACCAAAAGAGCCCGGACAGCTCGAATGAAGCGTCCGGGGTCAGACTTGACAATTCGCAACGTTCGAAAAATGAAGTCAATCACCTTCCGAGCAGTCAGCATATTTTCAGGATTCAGAAAAGAACACTGACCTTCCGTTACGATTTTTCCTGAACATTACTGGGCCGGAACTCCCTCTCCCGCAGAGGACGCGGGATCATCGTCGGAAAGCTCGTCGCCTGCATCTACAATACGTCCCTGCATCCAGAAGGCCATATCCACTTCATCGCCTTCTTTCGGCTCATAATTGCCGCAGATGCGCTCCGGCGCAAACATGAGAAGATTCAGCCACTTGTCATCCTTACCAAAGCTCGCGCTGAAGCAATATACCTTTTCTTCCGCGCCCTTCGGTCCGAAAATGAAATTTTCGACCTTGCCCAGAGTCATGCGGGCCTCGTACTCCGAGCAACGGGCCGCGGGCTGCAACAGATTACTGCCACGGAGCGGAATCTTGAGGGGAGGCACATCCAGCCGCCCTTTTTCGGGGTTGGCCGTCAGCCATTTTTTCGCCCATGCTTCATATACCGGGCCCTGAGTGACGGTGAGTTCGTCCAGCAGCGCGCGACGGATACCGTAACACAGCCCGGAGAGATAAAACACCTGCGTCACGCCCGGGGTCAGATCCACCTTGGCATCCCGATAGTACAGAGGATCGAAGAACCAGATCGGCGCGCCGTCGTCATCAGGCTGGGCCAGCACTTCGCCGACCCGTCCCCTCATTCCCGTTTTGCCCTGCTTCCAGGGATAGACCTCCACCACGGTCAGCGAATTGGCAAACCCCTCCAGAAAGGGAAATACGCCCGCAGGATCAAGATGGGCATCCTTGCGCCCCGTGAAGACAACGCCGGCACGCAGCAGGGATTCCCGGGGCCATGCCATAAGGAAGGTTTCACTGTCCCCTTCTTCAATTCGCCAGATCGGACGGGTTCCCCCCTCCGCTACAGTAGTGCCGATAACACCGGGAATCATATCGGGAGATTTCAACAGAGTGAACCACTTGTCTCCCATACTTTCAAGATGTTGACTCATAGAGGCATCCCTTTTCTCAAACGTTTAAAGGCATTCCTGCGGCATTTCGCCGCAACATGCCGTCTCTTCCTTAACACAAAGGAGGGCCGGGGTCTACGCGTCTCTTCTGTTCCGGATTATAGAAAGAGCATCAGCGACTTTTCTGCTCCGTCGCGCTATCTTCCCGGAAAGATTCCTGTGCCTGCTCATTTTCCATGCCGTCTTCTTCCAGAAAAGCATCGTCGGGGATGCAATCCACCCCCTTGCCCAGACTGCAACGCCATGAGTTTAAAATACGCAGGCTGACCAGAACCAGCCCGAGTATGTTGAAGGCCACAAAGAGCCTGAGATCAAAGGTCATTCCTGCAAGAAAAGGCTCTGCCATTTCCGGACTGGCACCATGCGATCCCAGATAACGGGTCATGGTGGCCGAAACAATGATCAGACTGATCAACATGCCCAGCGTACGCATGGTGTTGGCCAGCCCCGAGGCTTCCGGCGTGTGTGAGGAATCCACGCTGCGTACTATGGACAAGGTGTTCGGGCCGGCGAAAAAGGCAAGTCCCATACCGATAACGCACTGTGTCAAGCCGACGAAATACAAAGAGGAATCCATATCCAACTGCGAAGACAGCAGGATACCCGCTCCGGAAAAGGCCAGACCTATGGCGGAAACAGGGTCGGGACCTATGCGGTCGCTCAGCTTGCCTGCCAGAGAGGAAAGCAGCGATTGCGCCACACTCTGAAGAGCCACGAACGCGCCTGCTTCCAGCGGCGTAAGAAAACGCAGTTGCTGAAGATACAGCATAAAATAATAGAGAAGCCCGTTGATGGAGCCGAAATTTACCAATGCGGCGAACAGACCGAGAATCAACGAAGGATGAGCCGCAATGAAACGTACATCGACAACCGGTCTGACCACACGAGTTTCCACAAACACAAAGAGGACAAGGACAATGCCCCCCGCGATGAGGAACCAGTGGGCAAAATCATAACGTCCGACGCAGCTTGCCCCCACGGTCAGCAATATGAACCCCAAGCCCATGATGGAAATTCCCGGCAAGTCAAGACGTGTCGGCACGGGAACCTGACGAACGCGAACGGTGCGGAACATGGCAAACCAGGCGAGTACGCCCAGAGGGAGCAGTACGACAAAAAGCCAGCGCCAGCCCAGTGCCGTTGCAATACCGCCTCCGACAAGCGGCCCCAGAGCAATGCCGACATATGTCGATGCGGTAAGAAGGCCCATGAGACGCCCCTGCATACTCCGCGGAGCAATGCTGATAAGCAACGTCACCGAAGAGGTAGCAACCATGGCCGCCCCTGCCCCCTGAATGAAACGCTGAGCCCATACCAGTTCAATATTCGGAGAAAAGGCCAGACTCAGGCACATGACCAGAAAAAGGGCAAATCCATAAAGAAATACCTTGCGCTGTCCCATGATGGCAATGAGCTGCGCCGCAACAATATTGAAAATGACCAGCGACAGAACATATACGGCACTGATCAGGCTGAGATCTCCCGCGCTTGCATGGAGAGATGTCCCTATGGAGGGAAGGCAGGCCCCCACGCCAGAGACCATAAAGGCCACCATGAAATTGCACATGGACAAGGCGATCATGGAAGATCGCAGACCAGACTCGTTCATATAACCCTCAAAAATTTTTTATAAACTGAAGTTGAGGCGGCACCATATGACCATCCCGCCCCGGAGTCAAATCCTCTTTTCGGAGAGCCGACACTACGCAACATACTGTATATAAATACTATTTTATCCATGTAAAACATATGACACTTACTCGTGAACCTGGGCGATATCGCGTTCTGCCCTGTTGCGCGCCCAAACGGGCAAGCGTGAAAATACGTTTTTCCAAAAAAAATCCCTCTGCTTTAAACTATGAGAGGACGCCCCTGTAAGGCACCCTCTATATTTCAGACAAGAAGATAAGGCAGTTTTCAGCGTATCATTTTCAGAAATGCCTCAATGTGTACCTTAAGTTGTTCCGTATCCGCAGGGGAATAGTCCGTGACGACTTGCAGGAACGGCAGATTCAGTTCTTCCCGCACAAACTTTTTGAGGGAGAAAGATTCCACATCATAGGTCTGACAGTCCTGCCAGGTCAGATCAACAACGGCATGGGCAGAAAAATCCTTAACCAAGTGCCGCAAAATAGAAAAGTATTGCATAAAAACTACTATTGTGAGAAGCTGCATTGAAGAATT
>DWXS01000013.1 GCA_019119045.1 Candidatus Mailhella merdavium
GCCCGTATGCTGAACCTGAACACCATGCGGGAGAGCTACGAGCGTTACGCCGCCCGCAACGGCCTGAGCGAGGAAGAAAAGACGCTGGGCTGGAAGAAGATCCAGTCCGGAGCCTACGGCAGACTTGCAGATAAATATATTTCCGAAGGCAATCTTTCCGCCGCCCGCCGCCTCGCCGGGGAAGACGCCCTCTGGATGGACGGCGAACAGGACAACCTGCGGATAAGGATAACAAGACAGGAAGACATCCTCCGCGCGCAGGCGGAGGCAAACCGCGACAAGCAGGCTCGGACACTGCTTTCCGGCCTGAAAGATGCTGAATACGCCGCCCGGAACATGGGGGACGATTCCAGGCTGCGTGCCATTGCGGAAGGGCTGCAAAAGCTCGGGATGAAGGCCGAGGCTGAGGAAGTCCTCACGCAGGCAGACTTCTGGCAGGCAAACCGTCATGCGGCGGATTACGCACAGCGTCAGCCTCTGCCCGATGTGTGGCGCAAAGCCGGGGAACTGCAATCTCAACTGAAAGGCGAGACGGATACAGACATCCATCGTCGCCTTTCGGAAGAACTGAAAGTCACGGCAAAGATTTTCAGTGAACGGGTAAAAGCCTATCAGGATGACCCTGCTCAAGCCGCTGCTTCTTCTGTAACACTTCCCGATGACGCCACGCCGGAGGATGTTGCGCGTCTGCGTATGGAAAATGAAAGAGCGAACGGCGTGCCTCCCGATGCTCTGATGCCGCTTACCAAAGTTGAAGCCGGACAACTGGCGACGCAATGGGCTGCACTTCCAGCGGAACAGCGTCCCGCGTTTCTCCATGAATTGCAGGCTTACGGCGCATATGCTCCGCAGGTCATGAAACAGGTCGGCATTTCAGTCATGGAACAGGACATGGCTTTTTCCATGCTGAATGATCCGCAAAACGTGGGCGGAGCGAAAGCCGTATTTTCAACCATGAGCCTTGACGAAAAGGATGTTCCGAAAATTGAGGTGAAGGATGCGCTTGCGGAATTTATGGAAGAGTCCGACGTGTATCAGGTTTATCTGAGGCAGGCGCAGGCCACAAATTCACCTGAACTCTGGAAAACCGTCAAAGATTATGAACAGGCCGCGACCCGCCTCTTGAAGACGGGAAAGAGCGTGGAGGATGTGAAGCGGATACTGAATGCCGGCAGGGAGAGACTGACCGGCGACAACATGGCCGTACTTGTTCCAGCATCCCGCAGCGAAGGGGTGGAAAAATGCCTGCAACGCGCCATGGGAAAACGGCTGGAAACCTTTGTTCGGACGGGCATGTCCGAGGCCCGCGATTACGAGGTAAAGGAAGAGCTTCAGCGCATACGCAATACGGGTATTTTCGTCAATAGTCCGGACGGAAAGGGCTTTACCCTGCTGGATGGAGTGACGGGCCTCCCCTATCGGGACAACACGGGCAATGCGTTTTTTTTATCCATGGATGAGGCGGAAACATTTTCCGGGGGAAGGGAAGATGCACTCCTGCGATGGGTGGCAAACGGCATCGCGGGGGTGGCTGAATGAATCAATGGCAAAGCGCGGCATGGACGCCGAACGGGCGTGAGAATACGGAGTTCACGCATGAATGGGCGCGCACGCAACATCGCATGGGAACAGGTCGCTTTCTGGGATTGACTGTTTCCCACAGTTTCGAGCGCACAACTATGGGGTTGCTGGCCGAGGAACAGCGCATCGCGGAAGCGGAACACAAGGCGGGGACATATTGGGACCCCGTGGAACAGCTGGGCGGATACGATGCCGTCAGCTATGATGTTTCTGATCTGCAAGTATCCCATCCTCACGCCATGACGGAAGAGGCGTTCAAGGCGGCGGGGTTCGATCGGGGCGGGCGCATCGCGTGGACGCCTGTCACCACCCGGCAGCGTGCGGAAATCGAGGCGGAAACCTTTGACCGCAGGGAATGGGAAAAAAAACTGCTGCAACTCAATTCCGACACGCTGGGGCGCAAGGCGCTGGGGTTTGGCGCGGCTTTTCTGGCAAATATCCCCGATCCTGTCAATCTTGTTCCCGTGTTCGGATCGGCAGCCAGAGGGGCGACGCTGGGCACGCGCGTATTGCGCGGCGCGGCGGAGGGGCTGGCGACCACGGCCATAAGCGATGCGGCACTGCTTCCCGCCTCCGCCCGGCGCGGCGACGATATTGCTTTTGCAGACTTTGCCCTGGATATCATCTTTGGCGGACTGTTCGGGGCGGGAGCCGGCGCGGCCGGCGGGCTGCTGCACAATCATCGCGTGGCCGGACTGGCCGGGGAACAGACCCGCCTCGCGGAACTGCTGGGTGAAGCGGGATACGAACACGCAGAAGCCGGAAGGATGGCGGCTTCCGCCATTGCCCATATCGCGGACATGCCCCGCCGTACGGAACTTTCCGAAGCCGTGCGACGGAATATGGCAGGAATGGACAGACTCGGGGCAGGCAAGTTGCTTGACCGCATGATGCTCGCCATTCGCGACGGTGAAAATCCTGACGTGGGGAAGTGGGCGGAGGAACTGCGGCTGCAAAGAGCCTTCACCGTGGCGGAGAATATCAGAAGGGAACAGGCTGAACTGGCGGCGGGATATGACCAGGTGAGGGATGACCCGCTTGGAGGAATGCCGGATGAGATCCTCGCCACGCTCATACCGGAGGATATTGAACGGATTCTGGTACATCGTGGCCCGGCTGTTCTGCAAGATGGAGGAATAAGCGTACAGGGGAGGGCTTTAAAACGGGCTGGGCTTTCAAAACGCGGATTCGGCCTCGTAAAAGTTATCTTTCTTCATGGAGAGAAAGGAACGAAGCGGCAGGAAATGCCACGAGTACAGCGTGAAGATGTAATCAATATGCCGAGGTACATACGAGAATATACCCCCATTATCCGTGAAGTCGGGGCCAACGGCGACGGAGTGACTCGCTGGAATATTCCGCGTGCCGATGGCAATTATTTGGCTATTGTGGTCGGTCGGGGACAGGACGGCCCGGATTCACGGCTGGTGAGCATGTTTGTCGATTCGCCTGAAGGACCTGTTTCCTTAAAAAGAAACCGTCCGGAGTCTCTTCTCCCGTCTGCTAGGCTGGGTGAAGGATACATGGCGGACGGTCTTGGTGTGCTTTCCGAACCCGCCAGTCCGGACGGTAGTGCTTCTATCATACCCACTCCCCGTTCAACCGTCAATGTTGCCGAATTTCATCCCGACTTCACCGCTCCCGCTCCGGAACCGGAGATTGAGCCGCTCCGCATGGATGAGGCGGCGCGGGAGGATAGGAAGATGTTTGACGCGGAGGAGTTCGGGGCGCTGGATATGGAGATCACGCGCATTGCCGGACAAGGGCGCATGATGCCGGAAGATGCGGCGGAACTGGAGGCGGCAAAGGCAGAACTGGAAAGGGTGGACAAGGTGGAAAACGCGGGCTTGTCCGTATTGGAATGCGTGATGAGGGGGATTAAGTAATGGCGACGAGTCAGGCATATATCCGGATTCCACAAAACGAAAAAACGCCATTCTTCCTGATTCTTCCAACGATCGGTACAACCGAATGGAAGATACTGGCCGGGCAATTTCTAGTTTCGACACCGGCAGCCAGGAAAGCAATGGCGTATCTGAATATATACCACCTGCAACACCTGCTGTCAACGGGCAATATTCCGCCGACTTCACCGCTCCCGCACAATCTCGCAACATGCCAGGCAGGGAATGCTCATTCATAAAGCCCGTGCCTTTGTGCGTCTGGACGATAAACTACTGGGAGTGGAACTTACTATTCGGCAGGACAGTAACGGACGCCTTTTCTATGATCATTTTGTTTTTGATTATCCGCGAATTTCAGGAAAAAAAAAGAAATTCCCCCCTGAATCATCCGGAGGTGCTGCTGGAACCAACGAATCAAGGGGGGGAACGGGCAAGGTCGTCACAACCACAGCCAGTGACCAACAGCCTGCACTGGACACGGGATTGACTGCTCGTGATGCAAGTATAGTGGAGAGAAATGGCAAGGTCAATCAACTTGCAGATACTTTTGCCATCTCTGATATGCGGCTTACAGACCTCACCCCCGACTTCAGCGCTCCCGCTCCGGAACCGGAGATTGAGCCGCTCCGCATGGATGAGGCGGCGCGGGAAGATACGAAGATGTTTGACGCGGAAGAGTTCGGGGCGCTGGATATGGAGATCACGCGCATTGCCGGACAAGGGCGCATGATGCCGGAAGATGCGGCGGAACTGGAAGCGGCAAAGGCAGAACTGGAAAGGGTGGACAAGGTGGAAAACGCGGGCTTGTCCGTACTGGAATGCGTGATGAGGGGGATTAAGTAATGGCGACGAGACAGGATTGCATCCGTGCGGCAGTGAACAGGGGGCTGACCGGGGAAGATGCGGGGCTGCTGGTGGACGATATCGCTGCACAAGGGAAGAAACTCGCGGCCACAGGACAAACGGACGCGCCGGAAAAGGGCATCGCCCGCCGGATTATGGAAAACGCGGAGCTTGCCCGGCGGCAGGCGCTCGCTCAACGGCGGCAGGCCGCTTTGAATATCGTCACGCATGACCGGATTCAAGGCTTTGTGGACACGGTGAAAGCCGAGGGCGGCGATGTGGTGGATGCTATGGAAGCCCTGCTGGTGGGAAGTTCCAGGCGTTTTTCCGGGAGCAGGGAAAGCGCCTCCCGGCTTGGCTCCAGTCTCAAGGCTCTTTGGGGCGGAAGCATGGCAAACGAGCTTGATCGCGCAGGCGTGCTCCCTCTGCTGAAACAGGACAGAAATTTTTCGGATCTGGTCATGCGGGAAATGATTTCTCCGGAGAGTACCGGAGACAAGGCCGCCCGTCAGACGGCCGATATTTTCAGCCGTTATCTTGAGCACATGCGTCGTCAACTCAACGAATACGGGGCAGATATCGGCAAACTGGACGGTTACGCTCCGCAAAGTCATGACAGCCTCAAACTGCGCCGGGCAGGAGAGGTGGAATGGGTACGGTATATGGCCGAACATCTGGACTTGGAGCGCACCTTTCCCGATTTGCCGGAAGAAGAGGTTTTGGGCGCGCTTGGCGAAGCGTATCAGAATATTATTACCGGAGTGCGGCAAGACCATGGAGAAAAGACACGAGGCAGCGCCTTCACACCCCCGCGCAATCTCGCAACGAATCTGGGCAGGGAGCGTGTGCTGCATTTCAAGGATGCCGCCGGTGCGGTGGAGTATAACCGGCGTTTCGGAACCGGAAACATCATGCAGGGCATGATCGCCAAGCTGGAAACTTACGCCCGGCGCCTGGCGCTCATGCGCACCTTCGGCCCGAATCCGGAAGTCATGATCAAAGGCTTTCTTGACCGGGAAATTCAGGCCGTTCGGAAGGCCCATGGCAACCCTGAGCGTATCCTCAATGCCTGGCAGGGAGAAAGGCGCGGGAAACTCGGCCACTATTACCGTGCGCTCGCCGGAGAGACGGGCACGCCGGAAAATATCTCCGTGGCGCGTGTGACTGCGGCCATTCGTGCTCTGGTCAGCATGACAAAACTGGGTGGAGCCTTTCTGTCCAGCTTTGCGGATATCGGCATCAAGGCGGCGGCCGCGCGACATGCCGGGGAGGGGTGGCTGGAAGCGTGGCATACGGGAGTTTCCGTGCGCTTTGAACGCTTCCAGAGCAGGGAAAAACGGGAACTCGGACGGCAACTTGGCGTGTATGCACAAGCCCTGCTTGGTGAACTCTACAGCAAATTTGACGTGAACGACGCGCTTTCCGGCAAAATGACCCGCTGGATGAACGCCTTTTTCAAAATGTCCGGTCTGACGGATTGGACCGAGGCGCATCGTGCGGCCTATATCTTTCATCTGTCCAGCAGGCTGGCGCATTTTGTGGGAGAAGGCGCGGACGGAGTGAATAAGGATCTCGCGGCGATTCTGCGGCGCAACGGGCTTATGGACAGGCTGGCTCTGCTCGAAAAAATGGTGGATGAGGTGGAAGGCGAGAAGTATGTAATACCGGAAAACGCCTATCGGCTGACGGATGCAGAACTGGAAGAGTATTTGCCGGAAAGATTTCAGGCGAAAAATGATCCCCGACTTCTTTTGGCTCAATGGAAAGAACGGCGGCGCGCCGCGTTGGCTGATCTGGAACGAGGGGAGCCGTTTGAGGGAGTCGCAGGAGATTTTGAAAGAGGAAGTCGGGCAGAATACCATAACTATCTGCAAACCAGATTTCCGGAAGACTTGCGTCGTAAACCCAGGTTGCCCGACGCCGATGCATGGGAACATGCCCGTGCGGATGAACTCGCCCGAATACGTGAGAATCTTGCGCGGGATGTGATGGGATATTTCGCGGATGAAACGGGGTATGCGGTGCTGGAACCCGATGCCAAAGCCGGGGCGGCCCTGTACGGCAGTACACGAGCCGGAACTAAGGCAGGAGAAATGCTGCGCTTCGCCCGGCAGTTCAAGAGCTTCCCCGTGGCCTACTGGCAAAGGAGTATGAGCGAATCCCGCTGGCAGAGAGCAAACGCGGTTCATGCACACAGGATTACAGGAGATATTCCCGGTTTTATCCATTTTTTCGCGGCATCTGCTGTTCTTGGTTATGTGAGCATGATGGCCAAGGATATCAGCAAGGGAAGAGAAGCGCGCAGTCTGCTGGAAAATCCTGTAGAGGTCACGCTTGCCGCTATCATGCAGGGTGGCGGACTGGGCTTGCTGGGGGATTTTTTTCTTGGAATGGCGGACAGATTCGGCAATCAGCCCGCTTCAAATCTGATAGACCCGGCTCCACAGGCTCTTTCCAATATCGGCGTCATGACCGGGCAACTCGCTCGCGGCGAGTTCAGGGAAGGAGGGGAAAGAGCGGTACGCTTTGTCGTGGACAATCTGCCCTTTGTGAATCTGTGGTATACGCGCATGGCGATGGATTACATGGTCAACTACCATGTGCGGGAATGGATGAGTCCCGGCACTCTCCGCCGCAGTGAAAAAAAGATGTGGAAGGAATTTCAGGGAATATATCGCCGATGAGACGGCCCGCGTGTCGTAGTCGCTGCGGTAGATGGACGGCGAACAGAGCAGGCTGTGGGCAAAGATAACAAGGCAGGAAGACATCCTCCGCGCGCAGGCGGAGGCGCGCAGGCAGGAGAAGGAACGGGAGGCCGTCCGCAGCCTCCGGCAGGAAATACTGGCCGAAACGGCCGCCTTTCCCACGCTGGAAGCGCAGCAGACGGCCGCGCTTGCCCGTGCGGAAAGTCTGGAAGACCCGAAGTTGCGGGAAAAGGTTCGGGCGGGAATAGTGCGGGAGATGGACTGGCGCATACGACGCCGGGACGCCGAAATTATGCGGACGGGGCTGGAGTTCCGGCGCGCCGCCCGTGAGGAGGGGCTTTCTCCGGAAGAACAGCTTGCCAGACTGAAGGAAATGGACATCCCTCCATACGTCCGCGCCCCGCTTGAGGCGGAGCTGGAAAGCGGAACGCAGCGACTGCCGAACGAAGAGAACATGACCCGCGCCATGACCCTTTTGCGCCTCATCGACGCATCCCGCGCAGGGGGAATGTCCTCTGCGGGGGGAACGCCCCTGTCTCCGGAGGATATCCTTGCCGCCGCCAGATACGGCGGACTGACGGACGGACAGACGGAAGGAGTTCTGGCCTATCTGGAAAAGGGAAACTGGCTCCCGATCAGCCGTCTGGACGATATCTGCCTTGAACTGGGTATGGCCCCGGACAAACGCGGACAAGTCCTCGCCCCTGCCTGGCTCTATG
>DWXS01000014.1 GCA_019119045.1 Candidatus Mailhella merdavium
GAAATGACGGCGGCTGTCCGGGATACGGGAAGGAAAGTCTGCCCGCGCGGGAGCCTCACCCCAGGTGTCCGGATCGGTGAAATGCCCGTCCAGAGCGCATCTGGCGGCTACCGCAGGACTGGAAAGATAAACCTGTGCGTCGCGGGTTCCGCTTCTGCCTTCAAAGTTCCGGTTGAAGGTACGCACGGAGACGCCTCCGCTCACGGGAGAACTCCCCATGCCTATGCACGGGCCGCAGGAACATTCAAGTACGCGCACCCCGGAATCCAGCATGTTCATGAGCGTGCCGTCCTCCGCGAGCATGCCGAGAACCTGACGCGATCCGGGAGATACGCAGCAGTCCGTTGAAGGATTGACCTTTTTGCCTTTGATAATGTCCGCAAACAGATGAAGATCGGCATACGAGGAATTGGTGCAGGAACCGACGGCCACCTGATCGATATGCAGATCCGGTCTGGAAGCGGCCAGCTCGGCAACGCCGACCACCTTGTCCGGCATATGAGGGCAGGCCACAAGGGGCTTCAGGGCCGAAAGGTCGATATCTATTTCGTCATCATAGGAGGCATCGGCGTCTGCGGACAGTTCGATCCAGTCCTCTTCGCGTCCCATGCGACGCAGGAATTCGCGGGTTCGTTCGTCAGAGGGGAAAATGGACGTTGTCGCCCCAAGTTCCGCGCCCATATTGGTTATCGTCGCCCGCTCCGGTACGGAAAGCGTGGCAACGCCCGGCCCGGCATATTCAAAGATTCTGCCGACGCCCCCCTTGGTGGTCAGCAGTCCGAGCAGATGCAGAATCACGTCCTTGGCCTGCGCCCAGCCGGTCAGACGACCGCGCAGAAACACTTTCGTGATTTTGGGCATGGGAAGGACGTACGGTTCTCCGGCCATGGCAAGCGCGACGGAAAGCCCGCCCGCGCCGATGGCAAGACAGCCCATTCCGCCGGCATTGGGCGTATGGCTGTCCGATCCGATAAGCGTCTTTCCCGGTCTGGCGAAATTTTCAAGATGCAGCTGGTGGCAGATTCCCGCTCCGGGAGGAGAATAGACGGCACCGAAGGCTCCGGCGCAGGTGCGCAGAAAGCGATGATCGTCCGGATTTCTGAAGCCCATCTGCAGGGTATTGTGATCCACATAGCTGACGGAAAGTTCCGTCTTTACCCGGGGAAGGCCGAGGGCCTCGAACTGAAGCCAGGCCATGGTTCCCGTCGCGTCCTGCGTGAGGGTCTGATCCATGCGGATTCCGATCTCGCTTCCCGGCGACATATCGCCGTGAACAAGATGAGATTTAATCAACTTGTGAGCAATATTCATCTGTACCCGCCCCTGTGAAAAACACGGTCTGTCAAAGCCGCCTTTCCGTAAAAGGCCTGAAAAAGCCGGGCGGGCAGTCCGCTCACAGGGAGGGACGGCTCTCCCGGCTTTCACGCAAGGCCTGCATGTTTATCCTACGGAAACAGAAAACGCACAGCTCCCGTTTCCTCTGCCCAAAACAAATATCTTCTTCTCGCGCCCCCAGACGGCCTCAGCTTCGGGAATTTGAACCCGGCTCCTCAATGTCGAGCCCCATTCCACGATATTCGTTCAGCTTGTTGCGCAGAGTCCTGACGGAAATCCCCAGCAGTTCCGCGGCCTGCGTTCTGTTGCCGTCCGTAGCGGACAAGCCCTTCATAATCATGATGCGTTCCATTTCATGCAGGGGAATAACCGCCCCGGAGAACAGATGTTCCGGAGAATCGCCGGACTTTTCCGGAAGACGGGGCACATGTTCCCCGGACTCTTCACCCGAAGGAGATTCCGTGCCTTCGATGCTTCCGGGCTTGCCGTCCGTGCTGCCGTACTCCGCGCCGTCCGCCGCAACCGCTCCGGATTCCTCCTCGGAAAAAAGAGGCCAGGCGTCGGGATCGAGCAGAAAATGCCCCGGCATGATGGGACGGCCTCCGGCAAGAAGGACGGCACGCTCCATAAGATTCTGAAGTTCGCGCACATTGCCCGGCCAGTCATAGGACAGCAGCCAGTTTCTGGCCTCCGGAGAAAGTTCCGCCGGCGGCAGGCCGTATTCGCGCACATACATATCCATGAAAAAACGGGCAAGCTCCAGCACGTCGTTGCCGCGTTCCTTCAGGGAAGGCAGGCGCAGAGGAATGACGTTGAGGCGGAAAAACAGGTCCTGCCGGAATTTCCCTTCCCGAACCCATTCCTCGAGGTTACGGTTTGTCGTGGCGATGACGCGCACGTTCACCTTGACGCTTTCCGTCCCGCCGACGCGATCTATTTCCCCTTCCTGAAGAACGCGCAGGAGTTTCGCCTGAAGCCCCAGTTCCATTTCCGAAATTTCATCCAGCAGGATCGTGCCGCCGTCCGCGAGTTCAAATTTTCCGGGTTTGCGGGCTATGGCTCCGGTAAACGCGCCCTTTTCGTGTCCGAACAGTTCGCTTTCCAGCAGATGTTCGGGCAAGGCGGCGCAGTTGACGGCTATAAACGGCCCGTCCGCTCTGTCGCTCCAGGCGTGAAGCGTGCGGGCGAACATTTCCTTCCCCGTGCCGGATTCGCCGGAAAGCAGCACCGTGGCCCGCGAAGGCGCAACCTGACGCGCCAGAGCCAGAACCCTGCGTATGGCGGGATGACTGCCCACGATATGCGGCGCGGAACCGTACTTACCGACCCGTCCGGGTTCGGGTCTGTGGCCTCCCAGCGTGCTGTGAGGGGGGGCGGGAGGCGCAGGACGGGGCTCCCGCGCTGCGGCGACGATTTTTTCAACACTGAGGGGTTCCAGCCAGTAATCGCGCGCGCCAAGCCCCATGAGGCGGCGTGCTTCTTCCGCAGTACCGCGCTCGCTGATCACAATGACAGGAGGAAAATCCGCAGCATCGGCCCCGGCGGCAAGCAATTCTTCAACCTGAAATCCCGGCATTGCGGGACGGGAGAAAATCAGTCCAGGTGCGGACTTACGGACAAACGCGGTTGCTCCTTTCAGATTTTCGGCAAGCGCGACTTCAAATCCCGCATCGCGCAGTTGCGGAAAAATGCGGGTGACGGCCTGAGCAGGAGCAAGAAAAAGAAGGCGTTGCGTTGACATTCCGGCATGAATACCGCCAAAAAAGAGCTAAGGCAAGCCTTGCTCAAAGGCCAGTCCCGCCTCGTTCCGCGGACGCGAACCCTCCGAAGCTGCTGACATTTTCCGCCCCCTGCTCTATAGTGCCTCCATGCCAGATTATATCTCTCCATCCGAACTACTCCGCCTGCGCGACGAGGGCATGACGCTCCTTGACGCGCGTTCTCCTTCGGAATACGCCCACGCCCATATTCCGGGCGCGCTGAACCTGCCTCTTCTGTCTGACGAGGAGCGTGCCGCCGTAGGCACCGCTCATGCCAAAGGCGGTTCGGAAGCGGCCCTGCACCTTGCGCTGGAGCTGGTAGGCCCGCAGCTTGCGGGAAAGCTTGCGCGCGCACGGGAACTCTGCAGGGGAAGTCATGACGCCCCGACAAGAAAGGACAGAAAAAAGGGAAAAAGAGTGCTTCTGCATTGCTGGCGAGGAGGAATGCGCAGCAATGCGCTGGCCTGGCTGCTGGAGACGGGAGGCTTTTCCGTTTCCATTCTTGAAGGCGGCTACAAGGCATACCGGAGCTTCGTGCGGGCGGAACTTGCCAGACCGGTCAAAAGCCTTGTGCTGGGCGGCATGACGGGAAGCGGAAAGACGGAAGTGCTGCACGAACTGGCGAAACTCGGCGCACAGGTCATCGATCTGGAAGGCCTTGCCCGTCATCGCGGTTCCGCTTTCGGGGGCATAGGTCTGGAATCGCAGCCCTGCAACGAGCATATGGAAAATACGCTGTTCGAGCAGTGGCGCAGGCTTGCCCCCTCCCGACCGGTCTGGCTGGAAGACGAAGACCGCCGCATCGGCACCGTGGCTCTCTGCGGCGAACTTTTCGAGCATATACGCACGGGCAATCTTGTCGAACTGGTCGTTCCCCGGGAAGGCCGGATAGCGCGGCTGCTGCGTCTTTATACCGGCTCGGAATTCAAGGAGGCTCTGATCGATTGCGTGGAACGCATCCGCCCGCGTCTGGGAAACGAACGCGCGACGTTCTGCGTGAACGCGATACGGAGCGAAGATTTCAAAGCCGCCGTAGGCGAAATACTTTTCTTTTACGACAGGCTCTACGCCCGCCAGATGGAAAAGCACGGGAGACACTGTCTTTTCCGTCTGGATATGCCGGAAGACAATCCTGTGGAGGCGGCACGCATACTCCATGAAAAGGAAATGGCCGGAGAACTGTGCCCCCCGATAAACAACGCCGAGAAAGACCTTACTTTACCAGCAGCGCAAGCAGAGAAAGGATAAAGCACGCAAGAAGCAGGCCGTAGCGGCTGAAAAAATCACGCATGATTCTTTCCCCTCCGGGACAGCAGATGCCGAAGAACAAAAAGCGCGCCTCCACCGAGCAGACAGGGGAGCCATATCCAGAAAAATTCGGAAATCAGAACCGCCGCGCCGCGTTCTGAAAAAAGGGCGCGCACTCCCAGCGGAGAAACGCGAACCGGCCGCCACGCAAGAAAATACCGCTGCTGATCCACGGGCCAGAACGCCGCCACGCCCAGACCTCCGTCCGTCATGGCGTCTGAAAGTATATGGCTGGCTCCGGCAAACAGGCCGATCAGGAACGCATTTTTCCTCTCCGTATGCAGCAGAGGAGCAAGCAGCGCCCCCACAGCTCCGAGCATCAGGGCAAACAGCAGCGAATGCGAAAGCCCTCTGTGTCCCGCAATATTCCCATAGGCAATCCCCAGCCTGAAGCCGATGACGTCGACATCCGGAAGGACGGCACAGACTATCCCGAACAGAAGCAGACGGGGAGGAACTCTGCGGCCTCCCAGCGCAAGAGCAGCCGCAAGTACCGGAGCAGTATGCGTAAAAACCGTAGACATGCGGCCACTCCCTGCCGAATCTGCCCCCTGAGGCTGTCCGATCAGAACGGGATATCGTCCATATTGCCGGCTTCGGAGGGAAAAGCGGGGCCGAGATCCTCGTCCATACCCTGCGGAGCCGGACGCTGGGAAACACGACGCTGCTGACCGCCGCGTCCGCCGCCTGCCGGCGCGCGCCGACCTGCTCCGTCCTCCATGGACGCATCGTCCATGGGGCTGCGTTCTCCCTTGCGATCCAGGAACTGAACGCGATCCGCCTTTATTTCCGTCGAATAGCGATCCTGTCCGCTCTGATCCTGCCATTTGCGCGTCTGGAGCTTTCCTTCAACATAGACAAGGCTGCCCTTGGAAAGATACTGAGCGCAGGTTTCTGCCGCGCGCTGAAACACGACCACACGATGCCACTCCGTACGTTCCGTTCTGTTGCCGTCACGATCGGTATAGGATTCATCCGTGGCAATATTCAAGGTCGCAACAGGAGAACCGTTCTGTGTATAGCGAACTTCCGGATCCCGCCCGAGTCTGCCGATAATCATGACTTTGTTGAGCATGAAAACTCCCTTCTCACTAGAGCGTTTTACTCTTGAACCTGTCTGCCGGCCAGAACTCTCCTGTTCCAGCCCGCAGATTTCACGTCTCCGCCGGAGCCGTCTCTGCCGGGCATGCCTGTACGCTCCGCAGGCCGTCCGTCGGATGACTGCCCCGCAAGCGCCTTACGGCTGCTCCGGTCTCGCGTCGGAGTCTCGCTTTGCCTGACTCCGGGAGCATGTTCAAAACGAACAGGCTCTCCCTACATCGGCGTTGCCCCTGCCCGGAGCGCATCCGATGCGGGAACACGCCCCTGCCCCATCAGGCGTTCGCAGTATTTTCTTCCGACGACGTGGGCAACGCGCGTCGGCCTGTCCGCCAAACAGAGATTATGCGCCGCCGCCTTCCGGCATGAGACGTTCCAGCGCAGTCAGAGCTTCTTCCAGCCTGTCGCTGAGCCGGTTGGCCTCTTCGGGCTTCCAGTCCGCAAGAGCCTGCTCCAGCTGTTCCTTATATGTTTCCACATTGCGCACAGCGTCGGAAGTCCGCGACTTCAGGTCGTCGGACCAGCTCCCGAAACGCACGACATCGGGCAATGAAGCGGCAAGCTCCATAACGCCGTGTTTCCCCCCGACGGGAGCCCATTTGTCCACTTCCGGCCAGACAGCGGCACAGAGGCGGGGCCAGGCCCGGAGAACCTCGTCTTCGTCATAGGTCCACGCGCTCACACGAATCTGCAAAATCTTCCCCATGGCGGCCGCCTTATCCACATATTATGATGGAATCATTCAACTTCCGTCCAGTCCATCTGAACGCGGGCGATGACGTCTTCAATCTGACTGATCTGATCCGGAGGACACACCCCGATCAGCGGACTGCCGGCGTCGACGTTTTCATTCTGCGAGAAGTACACCTCGTAGATCACACCTTCAGAGCCGTGATAAATCAGAGGAACTTCCCGCTTCATGCGCGACACGATGAACAGTTCCATGCCGTCCTGCACGGTAACGGAGCGCGATCCGGATATTTTGACCTTTTTGTCCACATCGGGAACAAAATAATATTTGGCCCGCTCCGGCGCGCAGAAAAGCTGAAGGCTCTTGCGCAGAATGATGCGTACGACTTCATCCCGGGAAAGGTAATGACGCAATACGCCTATTTCCGTACCTGCTTCCACGAACTGCCCTTCCAGCCCGAGATTCAGACTCTGGATGACGCCCTTGTCGAAGGCCGCAATGGGCTTGGGATTACGTTCCCTTGTGATGGTGGCGATACGAGTGCCGGGCACTTCCTTCCATTCTCCGCATGGTCCCATAACCCTGTCGCCGTCCCTGACTTCGGCAAACTGTATCACTCCGGTGTGCGGAGTGCGCACGGGCATTTCCGTGAACGGCTCGGCTTTTATTGATTCCAGCAGACTGGTCACGTCTAGCATGATACACCTGTGTCTATCGGTAATAAAGATTACGTCCGCCCATGGTGAGCAGGGCCTGCTTCAGATTGGTACGCACATCCCGTCTGTCCCATACGCCCTGAATGTGTCCCCGGGCAAGAGCCTGATAACAGTTGTGATAATCCGGCGGAATATCGCGCCCGGTGGTGTTTTTGATGACTCCCGGCCCGGCGAATCCGATATTCGAGGAGCGTATGGCAAACTGATAATGCGCGCATCCGAGGAAACTCGCTACCGGCCCGCCATAGGAATTGGTGTCGTAAATGACCAGGTACAGCCCCCCCGCTTCCACATAGCGGCGCACGGCAACCGTACAGCGCGGCATCTGAATTACGCCGTGCGTTCCTTCCTGAATGCGGATACCCGCCGTTCCGTGGCAGTAGACAATGAAGGGGAAACGCTTGCGTCTGGCCCGTTCCGCCGCAGCCACGAACTTTGCGCCCTCTGCGGCCCCCACGGAACCGCCGCGGAATGAACCGGCAAGCACGGCCACCACGGCCTGGGTGCCTTCCACCTTGGCCTCAAAGGTAATGCAGGCGCAGCGCAATCCGGTCTTTTCCCTTGCCTTGGCCAGCCGTTCGTCCATTCCGGGGAAGGCAAGCGGATTGCCGGCCTGCACTTCCTCATTGAATTCGAACATCGAGCCTTCGTCAAAACAGTTGAACATCAGCCACTGATATTCCATGGGAAAATGATGCCCGCAGGTCGTGCATACGCCGGCGAATTCGTTATAGAGATCCGGCGCCCACAAATCCATACATCCGTGCAGGGCGCTGTTCGGGCAGGTAACGGCCCGATCCTCCTGCGCCTTGGGGCTGACCCAGACCCAGTCGCCCCGCTCCTGCGTGCGATCCCATTCCGAGAGCGCCGTCAGTTCCTCTTCCGTGGCCAGAGGTTTGGGGGATTTGTTGAAGGCGTTGCGCATCCTCCGCCAGGGCGCGGTCAGACGGAATTTCAGCATGTCCAGTTCGGCATTGGCTTCTTCCAGCGCGTTGGAGACGCTGCGGCGCTTGCTCAGATACAGGTCGTGCTTGAGCTTGTTGTACATTTCGCTGCATCTGGCCGACCATTCGTCCGTCACCCTCTTCCACCAGCTGCGCCCGCTGAAATAGGTGCCTTCCGACAACTTGAGGAAATGCTTCTGCCGCTTTTCCACCAGACGGCGGCGCGCCTTCTTTGAAAGGTTCCAGCGCACATACATGTCGTCGAGATTGATTTCCCGATCGCGCAGCCCGCGCAGGGCCATTGCGCGCAGCGACGCCGGGCCGCGCACGCTGAGAACGACTTCGTCCGTGGCACGGATGACTTCCTGTCGGATGGAACGGAAGAATTCAAAATGATAGGGCCGCGCCCCCAGCACCGGTTCCTGAATGACCCGGTCGATATAGCCGAAGCGCACGTTGTCTTCTGCCGTCAGATGCAGATCGGCGGCGCAGCGTTCCACCAGTTCGGGAGAGGAACGTTCCCCGCGTTTGAGTCTTCCTTCAATCGCGGCCGCGCCTTCCGGCGAAATGACCGAATAATAACCGTGGGAAAACATCAGACGCTTGTCCGCCAGAGAAATGGCCTCGGCCCCGCCGGAGCCTCCCTCGGAAAAAATGGCGACGACCGGAACTTCCAGTCCGGCCATTTCATAGATGTTGCGCGCAATCTGCTGGGCCGCTCCGGGGTAATCCTCCACAGGATCCCCGCCGGGAGTGAACACATAGGCGTGAATGGGAATGCCTTCCGTTTCCGCAACCTGCATGTAGTGCTGTGCCTTGGCATTCCCCCAGGGCTTGGCGGAACCGCCGTTCCGGAATTCTTCCCCATGGCCCTTTTCATGTCCGATGACCATCACGGACTGGTTGTAAACCTTCTTGCCGCGACGCCGGGTGATGTAGGCGCGGGCAATGAGCATGGCCGGATCGTTGGTATGTTCGTCCTGACCGCCTATTTCCGTATAGTTGTCGTAGACGTTTTCCAGAATATCGCGCAGGCAGACCCGCTGGGGATGACGGACGATGCGCACCTTGTCCATGGGGGTCAGTTTGTCTTCAAGCTTGCATTCGATGAAAAAGAAAAGATTTTCCAGCGATTCTATGCCTTCGTGCGGGTCCTTGACCGTTCCGCGCGCAATACCCTGCCGTAGTTCGTCCAGCTGAAGGCCGAGCAGAGACAGATCTTCCGCGTGCTTGTCCGGAAAAATATCGCGCATGTAGCTGAGACGCTCGGAAAGTTGCTGGAGCTGCTTATCCCATTCCATAGTTTCGTCCTGAGGGAAAACCGTGCCGGTTCTCCCAGATGTTAGAAGCGCAGCATGCGCGCCGTGTTCTGCTTGAGAAATTCAACGTCCGATTTCAGACTTTCGCTTTTGCCGTTCCGCCCTTCAAGTACGAGGTGTTCAAGAAAATCCATACCGCGTTCCCGGACTTCGTTCAGATCTTTACCCCAGATAATCGCAAGGGCGAGGTTCGGATCAAATTCCGTCGGAATGGCATAAGGAGCCTCCGGCGACAGCGGAGGCAGATGGGTGTGCATGGAAAGCCAGGGATGGGCCTCCCAGGAAAATTTTTCGATATTCCCCACCCAGGGGGTGAAATTGGCCGCAGGATCTTCCGCAATGATGCGATATTCAACCGCAACGCCGTCAAAGCTGACGTTTTCCTGCGTGTACCCGAGGGGTTCGCCCAGCCCCACGCGGATCTGCTCGGCAATGAGATCCACCTTTTCCCCGTTAACCCGCGCAATGGCGGCGGAAACGCCGTTTTCCACCTGAATACGGGTATTGACTTCCATCAGGTACGGATGGCCGTCCCGGGTGACAATCCATTCCCATGTGCCCACGTTGTCATACCCGACCTTGCGGGCCATAGCCAGCGCATGGCCGGTAATGTCGTCCAGCACGCGGGCGGCGTCAAAATCGTAATGAATTGAAGAAGGATCGAAGCCCGGGGCGACTTCCACGCGCTTTTGCAGACCGGTGGACTGAATGGAGCAGTTTCTTGTCCCGAAGTGTACGGGATTTTTGCCGCTGCGGTCGGATACGATCTGAACTTCCAGATGGTTGAAGTCCATGATCCGCTGTTCGATGAGAACGCCCTCGTCCTTGAACTGACGCATGGCGTAATTGCGGATGCGGCGGTACACGGAGCGGAACAGGTCGATATCCCGAACCTCTTCTATCCCCATGCCCCCGCCGCCGGCGGATGCCTTGACCAGCACCAGAGGCCGCGACACTCCCTGCTGAATCTGAAAATCAAACAGGGAACGGGCGACCTTTTCCGCTTCAAGTTCGTCATAAATGGGACGGTCAGAACCCGGCACCGTGGGGACGCCCAGACTGCGGGCCAGACGCTTGGTATTGATCTTGTCTCCCAGTTCGCGGATGACCCGCCACGAGGGGCCGATGAAGATGAGGGGGCGGCTGCGTTCCGTCACACGACGGGCAAAGCGGAAATCTTCGGCAAAGAATCCGTAACCGGGATGAACGGCCGTGGCTCCGGCATCGTCGGCAACGCTGAGAAGCTCGTTCGCATCATGATAGGAAGAAATGCGATACAGGCTTTTGGGCCCGCCGGTTTCTCGGGCAAGGCGCACATGGCCGGAAGACGAGTCCTCCGCCGTATAGACACTGACAAATTCCAATCCCAGTTTCCGGCAGGCCTGCATGATCCTGACGGCTATCTCGCCCCGATTGGCGATAAGAACCTTGTGGTTATTTTCCACGAGCATCCCTTCTTGGTGTTTTGCCGCCCGTGCGTCCACGGACGGAGGAGCCCGCGGAACGCTTCAGAGCTTGATATTCAGGCAGTTAACATCGGAAGAATCACATTCAACTGAAGCGGCTTCTTCACGCGCCCGACGGAGTTCTTCTTCCTGCTGCTCTTTTTTGAGCTGCGCAATGACTCTTTTTTGCATTTCAAGGACTATTTTGTCCAGTCTCAATTCCTGATTGCGCGAAAGCTCCTCGAAGGCGACCGCGCAGCCGGTTTCCGTGGAACGCACGACATGCGCCTTGATCGCCCCGACACAGCAGCGGCCGAGGACAAGCACATCCAGAATGAGATTCTGCCCCGCCGCGAACAGGTCCCTGGGAGAACTCATGTGCAGCCCGCCAGCACTTATATCGTCCACCTCAAAAGAATCAAGTCCTCCGTCCGGACGTTCCGGCCAGGTGACCCGTACGCTCACACCTTCGGAGATTACACGGAATCTGGCCCGATGCCGCGCGGACTGTTCCTCTTCCGGCAGGCGCAGGGAAAGATTGGAAAGTTCTGCAAAATCATCGGACATTACTTGGACCTCACTTGCCGTTCGAGCGAAAATTCCACTCGTCTGTTTCGAGCCTGATTTTCAGGGGTATCGTTGGGGAACAGGGGGTTCAGATCGCCCATACCCGTCGCGGTCAGCCGCACGATGGGCACGCCCGCGTCGACAAACCAGCGCAGGACGTTCACCGCGCGCAGCGCGGAAAGCTCCCAGTTGTCTTTATAGCGTTTTCCCGGAGGAACGGGGGAATTATCCGTATATCCCTTGATGTTGATGGTCTGATCCCTCTCCTGCATGAAAATATTGAGGAGGGAACGCAGCACCGGTTCCGCCTCGGGCGACAGCTCTTCTTCTCCCTGAGCAAAAAGAACGGACGCGGGCACAGTCAGGGTTACGACGCCTTCGTCAAATACCGCGCTGACCTCGCCTTCCATCCCCTTTGTCGTGATGAAACTGCGGATTTCATTGTACGAACGCCGTTGGGCTTCCAGCAGTTCTTCCCGCACGCGAAGAAACTGCTGTATGGCCTGTTCGTCCTTTTCGGACTTGTCAAGAGCATCCCGCGTGCCGCCCGACTGGAGATCTTCCGTCTGAATCCCACCGAAGGCCTGACGCATGGAGCCGAATACGCTCTGGAACTTGATGACCTCAATCGTCGACATGGAACACAGCAGAATGAAAAACGTCAGCAGCAGCAGCGAAAGATCCGAAAAGGTATTCATCCAGCTTTCGTCGACTTTCAGCTTGTCGCCGTCGTCATCGTCATCATAATCGCTCATTACGCATCCACCTTTCTGACCTTGGGCGGCAGGAAAGACGCCAGTTTTTCATAAACGAGACGGGGGTTGTTGTTTTCCAGAATGGATTTTGCCCCCTCGAAGATAATCTTGAGATTCAGCACTTCCTGATCGCTGCGGGATTGCAGTTTGGCCGCCAGCGGGTTGAAAATGATGTTGGCAAGCATGGAACCGTAAAAGGTCGTGATGATGGCCACAGCCATTGCCGGGCCGAGCTTCGTGGGGTCCGAAAGCTGCGTGAGCATCTGCACCAGACCGATCAGCGTCCCGATCATCCCGAAGGCCGGGCCAAGCCCGCCCATTTTCGTCAGCACAGCTATGCTGATGGCGTGGCGCCGCTTCATGGAGATGATTTCAAGCGCCATGGTATCGTGAATCAGAGAGGGATCGGCACTGTCGGCGATAAGCTGCAGCGCCTTCTTCAGAACCATATTATCCGTCTGAACGCGCTCCAGAGCAAGCAGCCCTTCTCTTCGGGAAATTTCCGCCACCTGAATCATGGTATCCACCACGTCTTCCGGCTTGGTGCGCTTGCTTGAAAAAGTCTTGGCGCATGCCTTGAATGCCTGAATGACTTCTTCCAGAGGAAAGCTGATGAGCGTAGCGGCAAAAACGCCGCCGAACACGATCATCGCGCTGGGCAGATCAAGGAAGCCCATAGGGTCCGGCCCAACGGCGATAGAACCGAAAATCAAGCCAAATCCGATAAGGATACCTATTAATGTGCCGAAATCCATACGCTGCTTCACCTTGTTCTGTAGTAACTCAATGTTATGGCCGCAGAATTCACTGTACCAGCATGACCCTTCCACGGCAAGAAGCCCGCCTCGGATCAGGGCAAAGCTCCCGGGCTTTCTTTCCGACAACGACTGCCTTATCGGCCGTTTTTTTTCCGGGAAAAGGGGAAATTTATTTTTTCATGGCGATACGCACCCATGAATCCCCCCTGTCCAGTCTGGACAGGAAAAACCTCTTTCTTTATACTACCTCCCGTTTTTTCCCTAACCAGTGCAGAGTACAAGGACAATACCGTGACTTCCCGCAACGAATCATTGCGTAATATCGCCATTATTGCACACGTCGACCACGGCAAGACCACGCTCGTCGACGCCATGTTCCGTCAAAGCGGCATGTTCCGCGCCGATCAGCACGTCGACGACAGGATCATGGACAGCATGGAACTTGAGCGCGAGCGCGGCATCACCATCGCCGCCAAAAACTGCGCCGTCACCTGGAACGGTGTGCGCATCAACATCATCGATACCCCCGGACACGCCGATTTCGGCGGCGAAGTGGAACGGGCATTGTCCATGGTCGACGGCGTCATTCTTCTGGTCGACGCCTCCGAAGGCCCCCTGCCCCAGACACGTTTCGTTCTGCGAAAGGCTCTGGAACTCGGCCTGCCCGTCATTGTCGTCGTCAACAAAATTGACCGCAAGGACGCGCGGCCGGAAGAAGTTCTCAACGAAGTCTACGATCTTTTCATCGATCTCGGCGCGGACGACCGGCAGTTGGAGTTCCCCGTACTCTACGCCATCGGGCGCGATGCCGTCGCCATGCTTCACCCCGATGACGAACGCAAGGATCTCTCCCCCCTCTTCGAGGCCATTCTGAAATATATCCCCGGCCCCGCCTATGATCCCGAAAAGCCCTTCCAGATGCTGGTGGCCGACCTCGACTACTCCGACTATCTCGGACGTCTGGCCGTAGGACGTATTCTCAACGGCGAAGCGCGCACCAAGGACGCGCTTGCCTGCATCGGCGCAGACGGCGCCGTGCGTCCCCTCAAGGCTACGCGTATCCAGATCTACAAAGGCAAGTCCATGCTGGACGTGGATGAGGCCCAGCCCGGAGACATCGTCGTCATGGCCGGCATTGAAGACGTCACCATCGGCGACACCATCTGCACCAGAGACGACCCGGAAGCCCTCCCCCGCATTCACGTGGACGAACCTACCGTCGCCATGCGTTTCGGCATCAACACTTCTCCGCTGGCGGGGCGCGAAGGCAAAATCGTGCAGGCCAGAAAAATCCGCGAACGCCTCGAACGCGAAGCCCTGCGCAATGTTTCCATCCGCGTGGAAGACACGGAAGATCGCGACGCATTTCTGGTCAAGGGGCGCGGAGAATTCCAGATGGCCATTCTGGTGGAAACCATGCGCCGCGAAGGCTTTGAACTTACCGTCGGCCGTCCTGAAGTCATTGTGAAGACCATCGACGGCGAAAAAATGGAACCGATTGAAGAACTGAGCGTGGACTGCGACGAAAGCTTCATGGGCATCGTTACGGAAAAACTGGCCTTCCGCAAAGGGCGCATGCTCAACTGCACCAATCACGGCACAGGTCGCATCCGTCTGACTTTTTCCGTTCCTTCGCGGGGGCTTATCGGCTACCGCGACGAATTCCTCACCGATACCAAGGGTACCGGCATCATGAACTCCACCTTCTCCGGCTATGAACCGTGGCGAGGAGATTTCGTCACCCGGCTGACGGGTTCGCTGGTGGCTGACCGCGCAGGCAATGCCGTTGCCTACGCTCTGTACAACCTCGAACCCCGCGGGCGCCTCTTTGTCGTTCCCGGCGATCCGGTCTATGAAGGCATGATCATCGGCGAACACAACAGAGACAACGATATCGACGTCAACGCCACCAAGGAAAAGAAGCTGACGAACCTCCGCGCCGCCGGCAAGGACGAAAACATCATCCTCACCCCCGTGCGTCCCATGACGCTGGAACACGCGCTGAACTTCCTGCGCGAGGACGAACTGCTGGAAGTGACGCCGCTCTCCTTCCGTCTGCGCAAGGCGGAACTTTCCGCCCAGAAACGCTATCAGATGGGCGGAGGCAGAAAAAGAGTATAATCCCGAGCGCACCGCGCCCGATTTCACCTTCGTAACATTCATGACGGCCGGGGCCCAGTTCCCGGCCGTTTTCGTACATCGCCCTCATTCAAACGTGACGTTACCGTTATTTCCAGCTCAGAATGGCACGATCAGTTCCTATGAGCCTTCAGCCAGACCATAAAACAATATTTTTTGCCGTATTCCGAAAAAAATAAGGTTCAACAAGATTTTCAATACCGTTCTGCGGACAACATTGCTCTTGTTTATCATGACATTCATCATCATGGAACTACGTCAAAGAATCGAAAACAAAATTCAAACATTATTTTTAGAAATATTTTATACGATATGCAATGCCCCTTGCCAACGATATCAATATTGATATATACAAAAACAAATTTTTCACATAGCGAGAAGAAGTCATGTCGCAGTTATTTTTCATGTTTTTTTTATTGTTAAGTAATATTGCCGCCGGACTGGCATTCCTTCTCTGGAAGGAGGACGCCCTCCCCGCAAAAGAGACGCCCCGCCCTGCCTGCGACGTCCGCACCTTCGGACTCGTCTGCTCGCTGGCGGCACTTCTCGCGCTACCCGCCGCAGGTCTGCCGGAAAGCATCATCTATCTGTCGTTGTTGAGCCTGCTGCTCGGTCTGACAATATTTGCTTCCCGATGGGTAAAACACCTGACGCCGGCCGCATCCGCGGTCGCACTGCTGCTTCTTGTCTATCAGGGATTTTTCCTGCGGCCTGCCTTTGATGGAATCAAATCGTCCATGTTGAGCGTCACGGGGGTGATTCCTCTGCTTCTGCTGACATGCGGCAGTCTGGCAATGGGCGCAGAACTGCTTCACTGGTTCGGGAGAAAACAGACCGAGCCGAGATATATCTGGCTGTTGCGCATCTGTCTGGCCTGTCAGCTCCTGATTCTGGCCCTTGTCCCCTGCGCCGGAGAAAATGCGGCCCCCGCGCTCCAGTTCATGGGCCTGTACTGGATGGATACGCAACTCTACTGGGCGGGAGTACTGTCGACAGGGGTCTCGATTGGTCTGACCTTTATGGGTAAATCAACGCTTCCCTTCCATTTCGTCTTGATATTCTTCAGCATGTTCTGTGTGCGCATCAGCCTTGCAAGGCTGTATTTTCTGATACAGTAACAATCTCCCGTATGGGAAATTCAATTCGCGGCATACGCGGCATCGACATGTTATCCGTATAAAAAGGACAAAGCCATGGCGTTTATACTTCAAAAGCGACATGGCCGCGCCGGCCATTAGGACGTTCCGTTTCAGAAAATATCTGCCGCCCCTGTGTTTCAGCTCGCAGATTTTACGCCTCCTCCGGAGCTTGCCGGTCGGCCGTGCAGTCATGCCCTGAGGGTTGCAGGCGCAATTCTGCCACCGTCCGTCGGGGGAGGCTCGCCCCAATGTACTTGCGGCTGCTCCCGCCTCGCGGAACAGTCCCGCTCCGCTGACTCCGGAAGGAAGTTCAAATCGAATAGGATCTGTCAATGTATAAAGCGTACAGTATTGAAGAGCGTTTTTTCAATACTGTACGCTCTTATTGCGAAGATCAGAAACTCCTCCTTATCGGCAAATCCTATTGAAGAACCGTTACTTCTCCCCACAATCGACAGGCTCCCATATATAAAGCTCCCGCTCTTCAATGAGCGGCGCAGTTTCTTCCCGATAGCGCAGCATGTGCGGCGTCGACAAATGAGCCTCGAGAGCCTTCCTGTCGCGCCATGTTTCGTTGAACATCAGAAGATCCGGATTATCCGGCGCACGGAGCAGCTCATATCGCAGACAGCCCTCTTCCTTTCTTACCAGGGGAATATTGCGCAGCATAATCTTCTGCAACGCTTCTCCCTTCCCCGAAAAAGCCCTGATGCGGGCGGTAACGTAACACGCTCCCATACTCATATCTCCTTTCCTAGAGAATTGCTTGTCGTCCCGAAAGTCTGGGACTATGCTCAAAAAATAACATACCGGACATCTGTTTTTCCATCCGCTCAAACTTTATGTCGGAGATGACTGCCATGAACATGCAATTTGCGCTTCTTCTGATTGCCGGAACAGCCGGAGGACTTCTTTTTGCCGTTCTTCACATCCCGGGAGGCATGATGTTCGGGGCTGTTCTGGCTGTTCTGGCTTTGAAGCTGGCGGGAAACGTAGATATCCATATTCCTCCTCTTTTTCATGCCTGTTCCCAAATTGCCATCGGTATTGTGGTGGGAAACATGCTGACCAGCCAGATGCTGGTGGAAATACGAAACATGGCAGGACTCATGATTCTTTCCACAGCTATTCTTGTTGTGGCAGGCTTTATTTCCGCCTTCTTCATTTCACGGCAGACCGGCATGGATCCCGGCAGCGCAATTCTGGCCACAAGCCCCGGAGGGCTTCAGGCGGTGGTCGGGCTGGCCTCCGATCTGGGCTCGCGGGCTCCGATGGTCATGGCCTTCCAGATGGTACGTCTGTATGCCGTCGTGTTTCTGGCTCCCCTCATCAGCTGGCTTCTGGGACATTTTCTGAAATGACATTTCTCCCGATCGCCTACAGCGGGGCAGTCTGTTCAATGCCCGTAAGAACGACGAAGGGATCCTGATGAGGAAGGGCTTTTCCGCTGAATATATCCAGTTCCTCTTTATATGCGGGAGTTTGTATAGACGCCGCCCCCAGCAATGAATGAAAAAGCATATCGTGGGAAATCGGCTGCATGTGTATGCTCTCAGCGCTGCTCAATTTCCGGACAGCAGACTCTTCTTTCCGAAGCGACGGCGACGCATACAGCATGAAGGGTACCCAACGCAGCGCGGGATTATCCATCAGTTCCGGACTGTGACCTTTATATTTGCCGCGAAGCCTGTCGCCGTGATCGGAAGTGATGATGAGCAGACTGTTAATATTCTTCAGCCTTTCTACCAGCCCGGCCCAATAAAAATCTGTGGCAAGAACAGAGTTGTCATAGGAATTGACGAGTTCTTCATCCGTACAGTCCGAAACGCTGAATTTTCTGCAAACCGGCGCATATGTCCGAAAGATATCGGAATAGCGATCTTCAGGATTAATATGACTGCCGAAACTGTGCAGAACTATCAGCGTATTTTGGGGCGGCATCGCCAGAATCTCATCGAGCATGGGCAAAAGATCGGTATCTTCCAGTCGTTCGCCAATGCTGTAAATTGAGGGATGTGTCCGGAAAATTTCGGACTCTCTGGCTATGGAAGCAACCCAGGTCTCTCCTGTGGCCATGGAACCCTGGTTGGTCAGCCAGACTGTCCGAAAGCCTGCCTGCCTGAACAGCGTGATAACGGATTTTTCCGTCAATGCCGTTTCAGGGTGGGCAATGGTAGCTCTTGTCAGCATTCGAGTGACGGACTCCGTAGTCCCCGCTCCGGCGCTGTAGCAGCGATCAAAAACAATCAGAGGCAAGGCTGCGGCATTCGGAGTCGTATTCCGTTCATAGCCGTAAACTCCCATATGATCCGCGCGCAAAGACTCGCCCAGAGCCAGCACTATATAGAGAGGTTCCGGCATACCTGCTTCCCGTTCCACCGGCCCCGGAAGCGGAGCCCTCGCCGCTATCATAGTGCGCATCCGCAATTGCTGTTTGACCGCATGACCGAAATGCGAAAGATAGCCGAACGGCATGGGATGACGCCCTTTCAGCTCAACAGGTAATATGGGTTTGAGTATGGCGCAAAGAGCGAGCAGCGATAAAAAAAATCCGATATGCAGGAGTCGCGGCCTTTGCTTCGGCATAAAATGGCTGCTGAAAATTCCCAGTACTATGCCAGCTGCAAGATACAATAAAAGTTGCGGACTAAAAACTCCCATTATCTCATGTGTATTTGTATTCCATATAAGCGCAAACATATCCTTGTTTTGCACAACGCCATATGTAATTGAAAAATACAAAACAATCGACGATGTGATGGAAATTATAAAAATCAATATCTTTCCTATATATTTACACATCGAAAGACCATAATACATTGTAAACGCATATATGAATGACAAAATAATTGATTTTATATATATATCCATACTGAAATCAAATATCATTTTATAATAATAAACATTTGTACATAATGTATATACAGCAGAAAACACAAAAGAATATGTCAGTCTGTACAGAAAATTATTATTATTTTCATTAATGAAAGTCATACATAAGCTCCTGTCAAAATTTTTCGTATTTTATAATATTATCAATATAATCATATAATTATCACATGTTATGCATCAGGCTTAAAACGTCTCATGACAGCTCTGGACTCGAACGGAATTTTATCTTTATGCATTAAGGATATCTCCTGAATACGCTGAATAAAATTTATCCAGAAACCATATCGTCAAATCACTTTATTGGATAAATTTTATTCAGACAACAGTAATTCAATTTATATAAAAAATTTATTTTATATATAATTACAATATATTATATAATTTTTCGGCATCCTGGCACGGAGCTTGCTAAAGCCGGAGTAAAGCGATACGAGCCGCTCTCTGAAGAACTCCTCAGGAACGAACCGGCCTGAACTGTACCCTGGGCGACATTTCTTCAGTTTCGATCCTGCCGCACAAGGATTTTCCGACAATCGCGCTTTTCGGAAAATGATCGAAAGAGCCTCTTTAATGAAGGCAGGCGGCCGTGATGTTTCCCGCAGGAAAGATCACGA
>DWXS01000015.1 GCA_019119045.1 Candidatus Mailhella merdavium
GACAGAGGAGGAGCATAAAGCGGCGAAGGTAGCAGCGGCAAAAGCCGGTAAGACCATGAGAGAAATTTTTATGGAAGCTATCTCCAAGCTGATTGAAGCTCAAAGAAAAGACAACGGCTAAGGCCAAAAAACGGCCCGGAATGGTGCTACCAACACCAGACCGGGCCTAACCTGAAACTCCCTGAAACGGAGGGACTTATGGCTGAAAACAGTCTATCTCAAGTCGCATCTATCAACAAGGGAAATAACCCCATTTGTATCGAATTTTTGAATGAGGGTATGCCTGTTGTCCGCACGGACAGGGTTGCCGCGCACTTCAACCGCAGTCACAAAAATGTACTGCGCGATATAGCCAAATTGCGCGCTAAGTGTCCGGAGTCGTTTTGTAGGCTCAATTTTGAGCCCACATCTATTGATGTTGTGCAACCTAATGGAGGCACAAGATCAATGCCCGCTTACTTTCTAACCCGTGATGCGTTCAGCCTTCTGGTCATGGGCTTCACCGGAGCGGCGGCGATTCAATGGAAGCTCAAGTATATCGAAGCATTCAATGCTCTTGAGTCCGCCGTTATGGAAAAACGCGCCTCGTCGCTGGTGGAAGCCGCCCGCGAAGCGGGCTATATGCAGGGGCGGGACGAGGCTCTGGGCCTGCCCGCAATGGAAAAAGAGCGCAAGGCGGCGTACCTCAAGGGCATGGCCGAAGGCAAAAGGCTCCAGATAAAGCGCGACGGGCTGAATCTGCTGGCACGGATTCTGAACTACCAGGCCAAGGGGCTGACGCAGGGAGAAACGGCCCGCATCCTCGGCATCAGTCAGCAGCGTGTCTCTGACCTTCTGGCCCGCGCCCGCAAACTCGGCCTTGTGCCGAACCGTCCCCCCCGCCCCGTACAGGGCAACCTTTTGGAGGTGGGAGCATGAGCGCCATGCGTGAAGTACCGGTGGATGTGGTGGACGAAATGGATCGCATGGAAGCCCGCGTAGCCTTCTTAAGCGATGTTTTTCTGGCCATTTCCGAAAGGCCGGAAAACGATGTTGCCTTGAGTCGCAGAGGGTTGGAAGGTCTGTTCTACTGGACACAGGATCTTGAAGATATGCTGCGACGTTTGAACGAAATGATCCATTCTGAATAAAAATCCTCTGAAAATTGTTCGCATAGAACGCGCCCTTTCCGGGCAAGGCCCCTGTTTTTCCGATAGCGTAAAGGAAAAACAGGGGCTTTTTGCATGGGCAAGGAAAAATGGATTGAGATAGCTCGGACGGGGACGTTTACGGACAGCGCCGGGCGCGAACAGACGTTTACGACGAGCGATCTGGACGCCATAGCCCGGCGCTACGACCCGCAAAAACGGGACGCGCCGCTGTGCTTCGGGCATCCGCAAAGCGACAAGGCCCCGGCCTTCGGCTGGGTGGACAGGCTGAAAAGCGAGGGCGGCAGACTGTACGCCAGTTTTTCCCAGGTGCCGGACGAAGTGCGGGACCTGGTGGCCAGCGGCCGCTACCGGCATGTGAGCATGAGCCTTATGCCGGATCGGGTGAGCCTGCGGCATGTGGCCCTTCTGGGAGCGGCGCAACCGGCCATAGACGGACTGGCGGCTGTGGAATTTGCAGACGGCGGCGACGCCATAACCGTGGATTTTGCCGCCCCGCGCGGCGAAGGAGACAGCATGAGTATTGAGGAACTGCAACGGCAGGTAGGTCAGCTCACGGCGCAGCTTGAGACGCTGAAAGCGGAAAACGCGAGCCTGAAAAAGCAGGCTGAAAGCAGCAAACAGGACAGGGAAAAGGCCGAAAGCGCCAAAGCCGACGCGGAAAAGAAGGCGGGCCAGGCGCACGCGGACTTTGCCGCCTACCGGGAAAAGGTGGAAGGCGAGCGTCGGGAAGCGCGCGTTTCCGAGCTGGTGAAGGCCGGGAAGGTGAAGCCCGCCGAAAAAGCCTCCGTTCTGGACTTTGCGGCCAGGCTGGCGACGCAGACGGGAACCGTGGACTTTGCGGCCCCGGACGGAAAAACGGAAAGCCTGAGCATGGAGGAACGCTATTTCCGCGAACTGGAAGCGCGCCCCGTGGATGAACGGGCTTTCGACTTTTCCGCGCCTCCGGCCCATACGGGCGGCGAACCCGGCTTTGATTACGCCAGGATGGCGGCCAAACTGTAGGAGGATACGCCATGAATGAAGGGCATCTTGGAAAATTCAGTTTCGGCGGCGAACGGGCCGCCACGGACAACCATCCCGCGATCATCCATTATCTGCCGCTTTCGGAAGACGTGACGGCCTCCCTTGCCGTGGGCACACTGCTGAAAGCCGTGGACGTGTACGGCGCGAGCGTCGTTGCGGGGGAAGAAAGCAGCGGCGTGACGGGAGCCAGCGTCGATGCCGCGACTTTTTCGGCCAAGGTAGGGAGCAAGGTAGGCACCTATGTTTTTTCCTACGACTCGGAATGGAAACTTTCGGGGCAGTCGGCCACGCTTTCGGAGTACGGCGTGACGCCGGAAGGTTCGCCCTCTTCCGGGGATACGCTTACCGTTACGCTGGTTCTGTCCGACGTGCTGTACACGCCTTTCAAGTATGCGGACACGGCGGAGCCGTGCGCCGTGGTGGATCTGCCCTGCGACCCCACCGGGAAAAACGGAGAAAAATCCGCCGCGTGCGTGGTACACGGCACGGTCAAGGCGCGTGTTCTGAAGACCGGGGACGGCCAGACGCCCACCAGTGGCCAGCTTGCCTCTCTGGCACGGCGCGGCGTGTTCGCCGTGTAGTCTAAAACAGTCTAAGAGAAAGGAATCATTATGCTTGCTCAACTGAAAGGGCTTTTTACGCCGGAGGCCATTGCGGCGTCGCTGGAGTCGCTGCCGCCTCTGGAAACCACGGTTATGGACAATCTTTTCAAGGTGCGTCCCACCCATCCGCTGCCGCTTATCGGCATTTCCGAGCTGAAAGCCGTGGTGCAGTCGGTTCCTGTGGTGCGGCGTGACGGCACGCCCGTTTCGCTGAAAGGCGAAGGCGTGGACATGGAGTTCGTGGCCCCGCTGCCCATCAAGGTGCAGATTCCGGTATCGGCCAGCGAGCTGAACGACTTGCGCGTTATTTTCGGGAACAAGGCGGCGCTGACGGCCTGGCGCACGCGCAAGGTGGATCAGATCCGCCAGACCGTGC
Source organism: Candidatus Mailhella merdavium (assembly GCA_019119045.1). Lineage (GTDB taxonomy): Bacteria > Desulfobacterota > Desulfovibrionia > Desulfovibrionales > Desulfovibrionaceae > Mailhella > Mailhella merdavium. The sequence continues at coordinate 3,153 of DWXS01000015.1, forward strand.
GCAATACCGTTGAGGGCATGTGTTCCGTGGTGGCGTCAACGGGCAAGCTGACCTGGCCCGTGGACATGGAAGGCGGACGCCGGGAAGTCTACGAGATCGACTACGGCCCGCTGCTTTCCTTTGAACCCGCCGCGAAGCTGACGTCGACCTCCAAAGTTTCGGACGTGTACCGACTGCTGCGCGGCATGGAGCAGGAAGTCAGGCACGCCGGGCTTGGCGGAAGCGTGGAGTTCTGGGCCGGGCCTGACGTTGTGGCCGTGCTGCTGGACATTGTGGAGAAGTACACGTCCACGGCGGAAAGCAAGCCGTACCGCCTGGAGCTGAAAGACGGGCGCGCGGAAGTGGGCGGTTACACCATCCGCTTCATGGATGAAACGTATCCGAACCCGGAAGACGACGGGGAATGGCTGCCCAAGCTGGAGCCCAAGACCCTGCTGGCCGTGGCGAAGAACCAGCCCGGCAAGGTATGGTACTGCGCCATCGACTCCATTTCGGCCAGCAACGCGGCCACGCCCCTGCATATCGTGCCCGTGCCCCGCCAGGACGACAGCGGCATCATGCTTATCGGGCAGGCGAAACCTCTTCCGGCGCGTCCTTCGCGGGCGAGCTGCAAGGCGATCGTGGTCGATTAGCGAAAAACGCCCTGAGCGCCCCGGAGAGGCGTTTTTCTCTACGGGGCGGGCGTGGGAAGGGAAAAACTTTTAGACTATTCTAAAACTATTCCAAAATGCGAAAAAAGGGCATGTGCATGATTCTGTGCAGCCGTGAACACATCGTTGACCTTCTGCACGCCAGATATGTGGAGGCGTGCGAGAAGCAGAATCCCGGCCTGGTGGAGCGCACCATTGAGGCCGTTTCCGGGGAAATCGGGGACGCGCTGTCCTACCGCTATCCGCAACCCTGGCCTTATGTGCCGGAGCTGGTGCGCTACATCGCCGCCGTGATCAGCGCGTATCGGGTGGTGGAGGCTATCACCTCCCTTGTCGATACCGAGGCGTCCAGCGCCAACGAATGGCTGCCCCTGCAAAAGCAGTGGAAATACGTCACGGAACTTTTGGAAGATATCATTTCCGGCAAACAGAAGCTGCCGCTTTCCGAAGCCAACCCGGACAGGGAAGACCCCACGTTCGCCGTGGTGAGCCGTCCACCGCTGTTTAATTTGCGGGGGCTGTGATGGCAAAGAACGGAGTTTCCCTGAACTGGGGCGGCTTCGACAGGGCGCTGGGCAATGCGGTTCACAGGATGGGGGATACGCAGGACATGATGGATTCCATCGGCGAGGCGCTTGTTTCCAGCACGTTGCAGCGGTTTCAGGAGGAAAAGGACCCGGACGGCAAAAAATGGAAGCCTTCGGCGCGGGCTGCGGCGAAAGGCGGCACAACCCTGAGCGATACCGGACGTCTCCAAAAGTCCATCGAATACGCCGCCACCTCAAACAGGGTCATGGTGGGCAGCAACCTGCCCTATGCCCGGATTCACCAGCTCGGCGGAACCGTCAGGCCCAAAAAGGGGAAGTTCCTCAAGTTCAAGGGGCTGGACGGAGAAGACGTCTTCGTCAGGGAGGTCAGCATCCCCGCCCGCCCCTATCTGGGTATTTCCGACGACGACCGGGAAGAGATTATGGCTACCATGACCGATTTTCTGGAGGGTGCCTTCAAATGATGCGGACATTCGCGACGGACATCATTACGCGGGCGGCGCTGGCCGCCGGACTGCCGGAAGGCCGTGTCATCGACATGGTGAAAAGGGACAACCTGACCATCGAGCGGCCCCGCGTGGAATTGCAATTCATGCCGGAGAAGTACACACGCTCCGGGCGCACTCTCGGCCTTTCCCGCGACGGTGCCGTACAAACCCGCAAGCGGGAACTGTATGTGGTGGATCAGGATGTGGCTGCAAACGCTCTGGCCGACGACGAGGCGTGGCTGGAGAAATTTTCCTATGCGTTCATTGCGGCGCTTCCACGCGGAAAAAATGATGCGAACGGCAACTGGGTCAAAATCCGCGCGCAGAAGGCCACCTTCTCCCGCCCTCCTGACAAGCGGGTGGGGGACAGGGTGATCGAGGTAGTCGCCCGCGCAAACAGGCTGTTCCTCATCACCTTCACATGGCGCGTCACCGGGGAAGAGACGGAAAACCTGATCCCTTCGTTCGACTTCAACATTACTCACAAAGGAGCATGATATGGCCACAAAAAGCACGTCCAAAGCCAGGGAAGAACAGGGCGAGGCCGCCGTACAGCCCGCTGAAGCGGAAAAGACGGAAAACTCCGCCGCAAACGCGCAGGCGGCAGCGGAGGAAGAAGCTCATGAAGAACAGACGGCGGCGGAAACACAGGAAACGTCCCCTGATCCGGAAAAGGATGTGGAGGCAGGGGAAGCGGCAATATCGGAACCGGTAGTACCGGAACCTGCAGCGCCGGAGCTGGAAAGCATATCCCAGCTTGCGAACCGTCACCGCGTCCCCGGCTGGCAGCTTGCCGCCCTGCTGCGCTTCATGGGCTGGAATGACGACAAGATGATCCGTGACGGGGAGTTCCGGCAGGCGCTGGAAGATCTCAAAAACCGCCGTATGGGCGGAGGCCGGAGGTAATCATGGGCGACGTGCTTGAATATCTTGTTGACGGGACTTCCGGCATTTCGCCGGGCGGCGTGGAAGGCAGCTCCATTGTGGCGGGCGTGTGCAGCAAGGGGCAGGTGGGCAAGGGCTATCTGCTCGGCAAAAGCTCGGATCTGGCGGGGCTGCTCGGCGTCGGGCCGCTGGTGGAGCGGGCGCGGGATATGCTTGCCACGGGCGGGCAGTCCCCCACGCTGATCGCCGTGCCCTGCACCGGGGAAGCGAAAGGCTATTTTACCGATGTCGTCGCGACCGGAGGAAACGGCAGTTATCCGGAAGTCATCGTCTCCGGCGTGCCGCAGAAGAACCTCGATATCGTGGTCAGGGTGGAGTCCGCCGGACAGGTGGGCACGGCCACCGTCAAGATTTCGCAGGACGGCGGGAAGGAGTTCGGCTCGGCGGTCACAGTGGAGCAGCAGCTTGTCATTGAAGGCAGCGGCGCGACACTGCTCTTCCCGGAAGGGGAGCAGCTTGAGGCCGGCTGGCAGTGGGCCTTCACGGCCCGTCTGCCCATCGGCCCCGTCTCCCGTGTGGGGGATGAAGCAAGCCCTCTGCCGACCGTCGCGGGAACGGTACTGGCCGGAGCGGATATTTCCATCCAGATCGTCAAGAGCGGCGGAAGGAACGAGGGCACCTATCAGCTTTCCACCGACGGCGGCGAGAACTACGGCAAAACTCGCACCATCCCCGTGGACGGAACAGTTCCCATTGTCGAGCTGGGTGTGACCGTCACCTTCCCCGAAGGGCAGTATGTGGGCGGAACAATCTACGCCTGCAACCTTCTCGCGCCGGAGGCGAGCATCGTTGACGTGATGGCCGCGCTGGAAGGCCCGCTGGCGCTGTATGATATCGAGTTTGTCCTTGTCGCCGGGCCGACGGACAGCGTGGACTGGGCGGCGATGCAGGCGAAGGCGGAGGAACTCTGGAACCTGCATCGCCCCACCTACTTCAAGGCGGAAACGCGCCTGCCCTACGACAATGAAGACCTGAACGATTTCACGGCCTGGCTTTCCGCCGAAAAGCAGGATATCGCCGCCCGTTTCGTGCAGGTCTGCCCGCAGTACGGCAGAATCACCGGCTCGGACGGCGTGACCGGACGGCGCAACGCGGCGGGCCTTCAGGCCGGACGTTCCATGAGCATCCCGGTGCAGCGTGCAACCGGACGTGTGCGGGACGGAAACATCAGCCAGCTTTCCCTGCCGGACGGCTGGGAGGCCGTACAGCCCGTGCTGGAAGAGGCTGGTTTTTTGACCGCCAAGAAATACGCCGGGCTGGACGGCGCGTACTGGGGCGATTCCCGCACGCTTGCCGACGACACCAGCGATTATCGCTACGAAGAGGTGATCCGCACGACGTTCAAGGCTGTACGCAAATGCCGCGTCGCCGCCCTGAAAAGCATGTACGATGAAGCCGGAGACCCCACGCAGGGCACAGGCAATGCCACAGGTCTTGCTTTCCTCAAGGCAAATATCGAGGCCGCGCTGGACACCATGAAGGGAGCCAACCCGCAGGAACTGGCGGACTATGTCGTCAACATTCCGGACGGGCAGGATATCGTCAACAACGGCGTCACGGTGGAAATCACACTGATCGGCATCCCGATCATCCGGGAAATCAAGCTCTACTTCTCGTACACCTACGCGGGCAGCAGGCTCGACCCGCGCGGACTGAAGGCCGCATAGGAGGAAAAATGGGAGATTTCAGCATGGCGCGGGAAGAGTTCTACCGTTTCATGTATGAAAAATTTGTGAGCGAAGACGGCCCCTGGTGCGGCAGGGCAGAATACGAGGCGCTTTGCGAAGCCAGCAAACTTGTGGAGCGCGCTCGCCTTTTTGCGGCAGACCTTGGCCACATTACGCAGAATCGGTTTGGCTGGCACAGACTGACGGCGCAGGGCATAGCCTATGCTGAAGACCAGGGCTTTGCCGGAAGGAGGAACTAATGGCCATCAACGGCAAGAACTACGACTGGGAAGACATCCATGTCATCACGCTGACCGGGGAACAAATCGGCATCACGGAGATCAAATACTCGGACGAGCAGAGCGTCACGGCCCGGTATGGGCGCGGGGCCGTGCCGCGCGGCTACGGACGCGGCAACTATGAGGCCAGCGGCAGCATGGTGCTTGACCGCGACGAGTGGGAAAAGCTCAAGCTGGCGCTCGTGGGCATCAGCAACACCGGGGGCATCTACGATCACACACCGTTCCCCATTGTGGTGAGCTACGCCAATGACGACATGGGGACGGTGATCGATACGCTGCGGGACTGCAAGATCAGCAAGTTCGACGGCGGGGGCGGCAGTCAGGGCGATGACAATGTTTCGCCCATCACCTGCGAGTTTACAATCCTTTCGCCCATTTTGTGGAACGGTGTCCCCGCAAAACGGGGATAGACACCTGAAAAAACCTTGCACAGAGCGCGTCCTTTCCGGGCGCGTTTTCTGTTTTGTGTCATGCTGGGAACAAATGCGGGCAATACCGCCCGCGCCAGCTCAAGGAGTTTTGTATGTCTCAGACCGATCCCCGCAAGTTTGTCGCTTTTTCCTACACCTTCTCCGACCCGTGGGCCGGAGAAACAGCGGAGGACGCGCAGGACGTGACGCTGTCCTTCCGCTTCGCCAAGCCGGGCAAAACACAGATCCAGCGTATGCAGGACAAGGCGGTAAAGGCCCCCGGACAGGCCGCCCGCAACCTGCTGCTTGATGTGGTGCATCCCGACGACAAGCAGGCCCTCATGGACAGCATGGAAGAGTACCCCGGCGTGACCATGTCTCTGGCCGGAGCCATTCTTAAAGGCGTGGGTATTTCCAGCGACCTGGGAAACTGATTGACGGCGACCCCTACGCTCAGGGCGACGCCCTGATCCTCGGCTGGCTGCATGAGGTTCCGTCGGAGGATTTTGCGGACTGGAAGCGTCAGCTTGCTCAAGCCGCATGGCTGGAGGGGCGCTTTTTCCGCAATCTTGTCCGCGCCTTCCACGGCGATTCCAAAAAGGCATAACGATGGAAGTGTTCAGTATCTTTGCCACCTTCTCCCTTGTGGATCTGGTGTCCGGACCCATGCGTCAGATACAGGCCGCCATGAAAAACGTGGACGCTTCCACGGCCACGCTCGGCCAGAAGTTCGGCCTGCTCACCGCATCCATGGGCAAGCTGGCGCTGGGCGCGGGAGCCTTGCTGGGCGCGTTCGCAATGGCCTCGACGCAGGCCATTGCCTTTGAATCCGCAATGGCGGATGTGGGCAAGGTCGTCAATTTCGAGTCGCAGGCGGAAATGGAAGCCATGGGAGATACGATCCGGGACATGGCCGGACGCATCCCCATGGCCGCCGACGGCATTGCCGCCATTATCGCCGCCGCCGGGCAATCGGGGGTGGCAAAGCAGGATTTGACAGAGTTTGCGGAACAGGCCGCAAAAATGGGCGTGGCCTTTGACCTCACGGGCGATCAGGCGGGAAAAATGATGTCCGACTGGCGCGCGGGCATGAATCTGACCCTGCCGCAGGTCTACTCGCTGGCCGACGCCGTCAACCATCTTTCCAACAACATGAACGCCACCGCCCCGGCGCTGGGCGAGGTCATCCAGCGCGTGGGCGCGGTGGCCATGGTCAGCGGCCTTTCCGAAACGCAGGTGGCGGCGCTCGGCGCGGCCTTTCTTTCCGCCGGGGCCGCTCCGGAAGTGGCGGCAACGGCGCTCAAGAGCTTCACCACCACACTGGTCAAGGGGGCGGCCATGAGCAAGAACCAGGCCGCCGCCTTTGCCTCCCTCGGCCTGTCCGTCACACAGATGGCAAGAGACATGCAGACGGACGCGCAGGGCACGATTTTCAAGGTGTTGCAGGCCATAGCGGACAAGCCGAAAGAACTGCAAATGTCTCTGCTTACGGAAATGTTCGGGCAGGAGGCTCTGGGCAGCATTGCGCCGCTTTTGCAGAACATGGGCAACCTCTCGCAGGCGTTTGAGCTGGTGGGGGATTCGGCAAACTACGCCGGGTCCATGCAGAACGAGTTCAACGTCCGTGCAAAAACCACGGAAAACGCGCTCATACTGCTTCGCAACAAGCTCACCAACCTCGGCATATCGGTGGGCAACGCCTTTCTGCCGTATATCGCGTGGGGCGCGGACGCCCTCGGAACACTGACGGACGGCATCAGAGCCGTGGTGGAAACGCCCTTCGGCCAGTGGCTGGTCGGCGCTGCGGGTGCGCTGGCAACGGGCGTCATTGCCGTGACCGCCTTTTCCGGGGCCATGTGGGGGCTTGCAAAGGTCGGACCGCTTGTCTCCGGCACGCTCGCACCGATCAAAACCCTGCTGCTCGGCCTCGGCTGGCCTGTATGGGCTGTCGTTGCCGCCGTCGCCGCGCTGTACCTTGCATGGAAAAACAACTTCGGCGGCATGGCCGACACCCTGAGCCGCTGGTGGAACAATATCACGCTGGTAGTACGGGGCGTGCTGGCGGCCTTCGACTCCATGAGCGACGGTATCGGTACGATCCGGGGCGAACTGGCCTCGGATATCGAGGCCGCCGGACTGGTGGGGCTGGTGACGACAGTAGCCCGCATCGTTTACCGTATCAGGGAGTTTTTTGCCGGGCTGTGGGATACGCTGGACTTCTCCCCTCTTGTTGACGCCTTTGCCCCGGTGGGACGGGCCTTCTCCAATATTCTTGCCGTGATAGGCAATTTGTTTTCCCGGATTTTCGGCGGCGAGGTATCCAGCTCCACTGAAAGCGTCCGCAGCCTCGGCAGTGCCATAGGCGGCGTCCTGAATGTGACACTTGAAATCCTCGCCGGTCTTCTGGGGATTGTCGCGCAAGGCGTGGAAAATTTTTCGAACCTTATCGGATTTTTTGTTTCTCTGGTCACGGGCGATCTTTCGTCCGCAGCAGCCTATATGCGCTCCCTGTTCGAAGGGATGGGCGAGGTGTTCGCCCGTATCGGTGACCTGTTCGGTGTGGGTGACGCCATCCGTGAAGCATGGGCGGAGGTCATGGCGTTTCTGGACGGCATCAATCTCTTTGAAAGCGGCGCCAAAATACTTTCCACACTGGTGGAAGGCATCAAGAGCCTTGCCATGGCGCCGATCAACGCGGTGAAGGATATCTTTGCGGGAGTGCGGGAATATCTGCCGTTCAGCGATGCCAAAGTCGGCCCTCTCTCCGACCTCACGCTCTCCGGCAGCCGCATTCCCGGCACGATCGGCGAAGGCGTGACGCGGGGCATGCCCTCGCTGGAATCCGCCGTCTCCTCCGGGCTGGGCTCCGTGGGCAAAAGCATCGGCGCATGGTGGCGGGGCATAGAGGCCCCCGCTACGCCCGAACCGGCAATGCCGGGCTTCTCCGCTCCCGCCATGATGCCCATCCCCGAACCGGCTTTGCCCGCGCGGGAGGCTGGCGGGGAGCGATCCAGCGCGGCGGGAGCTGGCGGAGCTTCCGGGGGGAATACCTCCATCAGTATTACCATTAATGAACTTTCCCTGCCCAACGTCACGGACAGGGACACCTTTCTTTCGTCCCTTCAGGGACTTGTGGCGGAAATGGGAGCATAAATGGAAGTGTTGACCTTTGAACACGGGGAAGTCCGGCTGGACAACGAGCTTGTGCCGGGCATACTCCAGAATCTGCGGGTATCCGGCAAAGTCCGGTTTGACGAGCAGAAAGTGGACGGCGGCAGCGGCAAGAAGAAAACCCCGCAGGGCTGGGAAGACTGCGACATCACCTTCTCGCTCATTCTCACCAACGATGAGGACTCTTCCTGTTACGACAAGCTGCAAACTCTGGCCGGGATGTTCAACGCGCCGGATGACAAGGCCAACCCCAAGGTCATGGCCGTCACCAACCGTCATCTGCTGGCACGGGGCGTCCGGCAGGTGGTATTCTCCCGCTTCGACTCCAGCGAGACGGATCGCACGGATGAGATTACGGTTTCGCTCGGTTTTGCCGAGCATAACCCGCCCATCGTGCGTACCGAGCAGGCGCAGGCCAAAAGCCCCACGCCGGGGGAACTGGCGGAAGCAGCGGCGGAAAAGGCCGCGAAGGAACAGCCGACTCAGGAAGACATACTGTTCATTGACGCGGCGGGCTATGAACAGGGAGGCAAGGCATGATCGAAGGCATCAATATACGCTGCAATGTCGGGCCGTTCGAAGTGCTGCGCTCTCCGCGCCTGACGCTCTCCTTCCGGAGGCGCGCCGTCGTTTCCCGCGCAGAGATCGACCTGCCCGATCCGGACGGAAGCATTCGGGCGGGGCTGGCCGTGGCGCAGACCGTGCGCGTGCGCTTCGGCCATCGCGGCGAGGGCGGCTCATGGCAGGAATGGAGCGGCACAGTCAAGGAGATTGAGCAGGCCGGGCCGGATGTGGTGCGCGTCACGGCGCTGGGGCTGGAAAAGGCTCTGTTGGATACTACCGTCACGCTTGCCATGCACAGTGAAAGCTCCCGTGCCGTGGCCTCGCGTCTGCTGTCGTCCACAGGGCTGGCTGTGGCGGGGCTTGATATTCCCGCCGCCACCCTGCCGCACATCGTGTTTTCCGGCTGTACCGTGGCACGGGCAATCAAGCAGCTTGCCGTCACGCTGGAGCGGAGCTTCGGGCATGACCTGTCACGCCATGCCGTCTGGCTCGGCGCGGCTGGTCTGTACTGGTCGGACGGGGCCGAGCCGGGCGACGTATATGTCGTCCAGAGCGCGGACAACCTGCTCACGCACAGCCCCGACCCGGCAGGCATGAGCTATGTGTGGGCTACGCTGCTGCCGGGACTGACGGCGAGCCGCATGATCCGCATCCGCGACGCCCGGCGGGGATTCTCCGCCCTGGTCATGGCGCAGAGCGTGTACCATGAGCTTGGCCCCGGCGGCAACAAAACCCTTATCGGGTACGGGAAAGACGAGGGCTGGGGATAGCGATGGCTGATACCAATATCCTTGACGTTCTCCGCAAGGCCATAGAGCTGGCCATGCCCGACTTCCGGCATTACTACCGCATGACGCGCAAGGCACGCGTGGTCAACGCCTACGCCAGCGACGGCAAATATTACGCCGACGTGCAGCCGCTCCGGAACGATGAGACGGACGACCCCAAAGAACCGCTCATCCCCCGCGTGGAAATCCCCATCATGTGGGGCGGGCCGAAAAGGGGCATCGTCTGTCCTCCGGCGGTGGGGACGCTGTGCGACCTTTCCTATTACGACGGCGACCCCAACTACCCGCGCATCAGCAATTTCCGCTGGCAGACGAACGGCGCGCCGGAGTGCGGGCTGGACGAACTTATTATCCAGCAGACGCCCGGCGTGAGTCTCAAGATAGAAAAGGACGGTTCCTTTCTGACCGTTTCGCCTAAAGACTGGACTGTGGAAATCGGCGGCAATGCCAGCATCAAGGCCGAAGGAAACGCGACCGTGGAAGCGGTGGGCAGTCTGACCCTCAAGGCTCCGCAGATCAATGAACAGGGCAACAAGACCTCATCCGGCTATGGCGGTGGAGACGGTGAATCCACGGAAACCGGAAACCGCAGGCAGATTGGAAATCTGACCATAGAGGGCAACCTGTCCGTATCAGGAAACGCCACCATCTCCGGCGACGCCTACGCCGGGAGCCGGAGCGGTGGAAGCTGCCCGCATTAAGGGTATTCTGCCTTTCATGCAGCGGGACTTGCATCCCCGAAGAGTGGCTATAAAAAAGGCGTTGGGAAGGTGTTTGCGTACCTCACCCAACGGGCACGGCGCATATGCGCCCTCTAAGTGTTACGCGGTTTTGCCACGTTGTTTACGCCCCGTCCCGATTGCCACCAAGACGGGGCCTTTGTTTATGCTACATCCGGGAAGAGACCCGGAGTATCAAATAGAGGATCGTCAGCAGCGCCAAGACAACAAAGCGTCTCATGCGGCCAACCTCCTCTACCCGCAGAAGCGGGAGTTTCGCCGTGCCGGGCGCGGAGAAGGAAACCGCGTAACGCTGTGTTATAAAGGCCTACAGGGGATTAGGCAAAGAAGGGGAGGGACAAATAGGACGCGGGGACGGCTGCGGAGTTTGAAATTTTAGTTGCAGGTATTCTGAACCCAATTTTTTTAGTGAGTTAATCACCAATACACCGAGTATCAATATAACAATATTGTGGCCTGATAACTTTGAAATACAATCTTTGAGTACGTTAACCAGTTCAGGTGCTGCATCGCCCAGAACTTCAAACTCCCCCTCTTTCAACTTGATTGAAGAATCCATAAGTAGAAACCTCCTTTAGCGGACAAAAAAAGCGACCCGAAGGTCGCCTCAAGCCACTTGTAAAAATGTGAAAATATTTTGACTATGATACCTCCGTAAAATTACGGCATATAAAATAATAAAAAAATTTTATTTGTCAATCATAAAATTGCTCGACATTTTAGAAAGCAACCTGAAAATTCTTCGCATGGAGCGCGCCCTTTCCGGGCATCGCCTCCACTTTTGGGTCATAGTACCCGGAAAGCGGAGGCTTTTTCATGACTGACATCTGGGGGCAGGACATAGCTCTGGACGCATCGGGTCTGGCGCGCGTTGCCGCAAACGGCGAGCTGGTGCTGACGGACGGCGTGGAAACCGGCGTGCAGGATGTCCGCATCCGCCTGTCAACCTATCTCGGCACGCTCTTTTACGACAAGACCTTTGGCTGTCTGCTGCCGGACTGGTTTTACGAGGAGTCCACGGATTCCTCCCGCGCTGCGCTCTGTTCCGAGCTTGTGATGCGGACGGAGGAAGACCCGCGCGTCACGCCGGGCAGCGTCTCCGCCTCCATCCTCAAGTGGGACGACAGGCAGGTCATGGTGCGCGTGGAGTGGCGTTTCATCGGCGAGGATTCGCCGCTGAACCTTGTCTTGCAGGCGGACAAGTCCACCCGTGAACTTGTGGTGCGGGACGCTTCTCCCCGCTCGGATACGCTGGAACCTGTCTTTGAGGGCTGACCAATGGCTGACGGCAAAATTCCCAACCTGGGCAAAAGCATTGACGATATCCGGGCGGAGATGTTCGCCCGGATAGAGGAAGTGCAGGACGAATATCAGGAAAAAGGCTGGCTTCCGGCGCGGCTGAACCTCAACAAAGGCATCGTGCGGGGCATCCTTGAACTTGTCTGCTGGATGCTCTGGCAGCTCTATCAGATCCTTGACACGGTATTCAAGCAGGCCGTGCCGCTGGAGGCGTCCGGGGAGTGGCTCGATGTCCACGCCGTACAGGTGGGCATCAGCCGCAAGCCGGAACTCAAAGCGGCGGGGAACGTCACGTTCTCGCGTCCGGAAGGCGCGGATACCGACCGGAACATCCCCATTCCCGCCGGAACCATCGTGCGCACCCTGCCGGACGGCAGGGGCGAGGTGTACCGCTACGTCACCACGGCGGATGCCGTACTGCCTGCGGGCAGCGATACCGTGACCGCTCCGGCGCAAAGCGAGACCTATGGCGCGGCAGCCAATGCCGGAACAGGACAGATATGCGAGATCGTCACGCCCGTTGACGGCGTGGGCGGCGTCACCAACAAGGCCGACTGGCTGACGCTGGAGGGAGCGGATGCGGAAAACGATGTCAGTCTCCGCAAGCGGTATCGCCTCGCATGGATGGCGCAGGCGGGCAACACCCGCGCGGCCTACGAAGCCGCCGCGCTGTCCGTGCCCGGAGTAGCTGACGTGAAGGTGGACGACCAGCATCCGCGCGGCGAGGGCACACTGGATATCATCGTTCAGGGCACGGCAGGCATCCCGACGGAGAAATTGCTGGAAGACGTGCGCAAGGCTGTGGCCGATACGATCATCATTAACGATGATGTGCTGGTCAAGGCCCCCACCGCTCACCCCGTCACCATAACATGCACGCTCGAACTGCTCTCCGGAGAGGCGGACGGCCTCAGGACGCAGGCTCGCGCGTGGCTGACCAGCCTGTTCGCGGGCGGAGCCGGAGACGGCTCGGCAGCCTTCGGCGTGGGCGTGGACGTGATCCGGGATCGGCTGGCGCAGGGCATCATCAGTCTTTCGGGGGTCAAGCGGATCGTCTGGACATCTCCCGAAGCAGATATCGTTATCGCGCCGGACGAACTGGCCACGCTCGAAAGCCTGACGGTTGAAACCGTGTGGGCGGAGGACGAGTAATGGCCAGCCCGTTCTGGACATACGCGCATGACCGCCTGCGCTGGTTGTGGATATTCCGGCCCGGCCCGCTTTCCGCGCTGATACATGGGATCGCGAGGTATTTCGACGACATCCGGGAAGACGTCATCTGGACGCGAAACCAGTACCTGGTCTCCCTGGCCGTCAAGGATTTGATGGAAGGCTACGCGCAATCCCGCGCCGTGCCGCGTACCCGCTATGACAGCGACGAACAGCACCGCACTCGCGTGGTGCGGGCCTACGCGTGGCACCATCTCGGCGGCAAGGTCACGGGCCTGCCGCAGATTCTGGCCGAGTACGGCTATCCTGACTCGGAAACGTACAACTGCCGGGAAGACAATCCGGAACGATGGGCACATTTCGAGCTGCACCTGCTCACCCCCACGCACCAGTGGGATCAGGCGGAAATCGACGCGGTGACGGCTCTTGCCAATCTTTACAAGCCGGGCCGCTCCGTTCTCAACAAAATCACGTTCGCCCTGCGGCAGGAAGCCCCGCTCAATGTGGGCGCGGTTAATATTCCCCGCATCACCATGACGCATCAGGTGAGGCAGGGAAGCAGCGCCTTCCCGCCGCTCCCGCTCCGGGCCGGAGCGCGGCAGACCGTTTTCATCGTTTTCAACTGGGGGATCTATGAGCAATGACAATCTTGCGGGCATCTGGACACGCAAGGGGCTGGACAAGCTGGCTGCACAGCTCGCCGGGGGCGAAAGCGTTACCATAAAAAGCATAGCCCTCGGCGACGGCGGCGGCACAGTGCCGCCCGCGCTGGAGTCCATGACGGCGCTGCTCGGCGAACAGTGGCGCGGCAGCGTCAACACTGTGGAGATTGACCCGGACAGCACGAACAGCGTCATCGTGCAGGCGGTCATCCCCTACAACGTGGGCGGTTTTTTCATCCGGGAATGGGGCCTCTATGACGCGGAAGGCGATCTTGTCGCCTACGGCCCTCATGCGGAGTTCTACAAGCCCGTGCTGGACTCCGGCTCCGGCGCGGAACTGCTGGAGCGCATCAAGCTGCCCGTTACCAGCCAGAGCCAGATCACCCTTGTTGTGTCCTCCGACGTACTGGCCACACGGGATTATGTCATCAAGGTTTTCAACGAACTTGCGGGAGTCGTCGAAAGTCTGCGCGGCAGACAGCAGGCATCATGGACACTCAAGACGGACATCACGGAAAACGGCGAACTTGTCCTCCCGGACGGCATTACCTATCTGCCCGGACGCGAGGCAATCAACGTCCTTTCGTGGGACGGCGTGGTCTGTCACATCAACCGGCACTTTCTGGAGGTCGGAGAAAAGGACATCCCTTCGGATCGCGTTCAACTGCTCTTTTCCGCCCCAAAGAACAGCGAGTTCTACATCGACATCGCGGGACACTCCGGAGCGCCCGCCCTGGCCGGGGACGGCAGTCCGGGCGAACCGGGCAGCGGCTCCGCATCCATTGCGGTCATCGTCAAGCGTTTGAGCTCGCTCGAACAACAGATTTCCAATGTTGCGGAGCATGCCGCCTATGTGACTGCCCCGCAGCTCAACCTATAACCAAAGGAGTATGGTATGTCTCAGCTCAAAGTCACCCTGCAAAACAAAACCGGCGACGAACTCCTCCCCAAAACAACAGGTGAACAGGTTTTCCTCGGCGACGGCACCAGCGTCAGCGCGAAAATCGCCGCTCTGGAAAGCGCCTTTGCCTCCGGCATCGAGGTCAAGGGCACGGTCGGCGCCGGAGGCACCGTCGAAACTCTCCCTGCTGACAGTTATGGCATAGGGGACATGTACGTCGTCAAAACCGCCGGAACTTACGCCGGGCAGGAATGCGAAGCGGGCGACCTCGTCCTTTGCATCAAGGCGTATGAAGCGGAAGGAGCGGCCGACACAGACTGGACGGTGATCCAGAACAACCTCAATCGTGCAGTGACCGGCCCGGCCAGTGCTGCGGACGGCAACCTGATGTCCTTTGACGGAGCCTCCGGCACGCTTGCAAAAGACAGCGGCATCAAGACCGCCGACGTGTCCGGAGCCGTAAGCAAGGCCCACCAGCACGCCAATGCCGCAGACGTACTCGATAAGCTCAGTGTGTCCGACGGCAAGCTCCAGCTTGACGGTCACCCCGTGGACAGTGACACCGTGGGCGCGGTGCTGCTGGGAGCTGAAGATCCCATTCCCGGAAATCTTGCTGAAAACGGCATCGTTTTCCGGCAGACCGCGTAGCTCAAGGGGGGGGCGGGATGATACGCATTGAGGACAAAAACGGGTCTGTTCAGGGCTACCTTCCCGACTCCCCCTCTGCCGCCGGGATAATCGGGGAACTGTTCTCGGCGGCGGGGACACGCGAGGGCATTGTTGCCGCCGGAGCCGACTTTACCGTGCCGCCCTACGTTGTGGGAGGCCACAGGCTGGAGATTTTTCTGGACGGCCTGCTATGCGCGGCTGGCGCGGCGGAAAACGCGCAGTACGCCGAAGTGGGCAGTACGGGAACGCAATCAACCATCATCCGCTGGCATGACGATATTCCGGCGGACTATGACATCCTTGTGAGGGTGATATGACAAATTATTTCTATGACGGCAAAACCCGTGAATTTCTCCGCTCCGCTCCGGCGCAGACTGATCCGGTCACGGGCGCGCCTCTGCCCGCCCTGCTTGCCACGCATACCGCGCCGCCGGAGACGGGGGAAAAGCAGGCCGCCGTGTGGAACGGCGCGGCATGGGACATCGTGGAAGACCACCGTCGGCACACCAATGAACAGGGCGTCAAGGAAGGCGGCACCCCGTACTGGCTGCCGGAGGAAGGCGACGACTACCGGAGCCCGGAGCGGTACATGGAAGACCTGGGGCCGCTCCCGGCGGGTGCGGTCACAACGCGCCCGGAAAAGCCCGCGCCCACGCTGGACGAAGCGAAGGCCGCCGCCGTCACGCGCATCGACAAGGAAACTTCAGAAGCCATCCTTGCGGGCTTTGACTACGAGATTGACCCCGGCACTGGTACGCCGGAGACGCTGCATTTCAGCTACGACAGTTTCGACCAGCAAAATTTCGCGGACTCCGCCAACGTGGCACTGCTTTCCATGAACGCCAGTCCCCTGACGGAAGGGCTGCCCACCTCGGTGATATGGAACGCCTACCGCAATCATACCCCGGAAATGGGCGGCGACCTGGTGCGCCTGACGCTCGATCCCGCAGGTTTTCTCGCGCTGTACACGGGCGGTGCGCTGGCTCACAAGGCGGCACAGATGGAAATCGGCGGACAGCGCAAGGCCGCCGTGGCGGCAGCCGAAACCGTGGAAGACGTGGAAAGCGTCTGATGCCCGGCGACATTACTTACGGCAAGTCGGCACTCATCGCCATTGACCAGCTCGTCAACGCCTTGCTCGCCGGCTGGCCGGACGAAACTCTGAGCAGCCGTGCCTGGCGCTGGCATGTGGACGGCGTACGGCACTGGCCGTGCCGGATGATCGACTGTGTGGCCGCCCTCATGGGCGACAAAAATCATTGCGAAGAATCCTTCAAATCGGAACGGCTGGGCCGCCAGCTCCCACCGGAAGCCCGCCCCGCCTGTCCGCATCAGACCTCACAGGAGTGACCTATGGCTTTCCCCCGTATTCTTCAACGGCTTTTTGCAAACAGCGGCGCAGGCCCGAAGCTTCGGTACGACATTATTCCCTGGGATGAGGAAAGCCGCATCACCTCTCTTGAAGCCTGGCGGCAGGCCATGATCGGCACGCCCATGCCGATGGCAAGCACGACCCTGCCGCCAGGCTTCATGTGGGCGGACGGCAGTTTCGCCTCGTTCGCGACGTATCCGGAACTCAAAGCCAAGTACGATGCGGGCGGATTTGCAGGAATGCTGCTGCCTTACACCGCGCAGGAAGGGGACATTTCCGCACACCCCGGCAAATTCAAGCCTGATGCAGCTAACCCCACGGGATTATTTGTGCCTCGCTTGACAGGTCTGTTTGCCCGGTACTGCTCGAAAAGTAATGCCGGGAAACACAATGCAGCAGGGCTGCCAAATGTGACAGGCCGAGCCGCTGGTTTTCAGAAGACCACAACGGCTGGAGCTTTATCGTTCGTCGCTGGAGGGAATAATCCTGTGTACAACATAGA
>DWXS01000016.1 GCA_019119045.1 Candidatus Mailhella merdavium
TTACATAAAATTCAGATTTTGATCCCCTTTTTGTCCCATTCCTGTATAAAGAAATATATCCCCTTTCCATAAGTCATTATACACTGAATGAATTTTATTAGAGATAAGAACGAGTGAATTTGTTTTTAAAGATCGGCGCATACCTCCTTGAGGAGAACATTGGAAGATTTCACATAATGTTTTGTTATCAATGTCCATGCCGATATTTAATTCATCAATTTTCATAGCGAAATCCTCCAAAAATTTTTATGTATTAATGTAAAAGAGAGCTTACATGGGGCACGGATATATAATTTTCTTAAATCAAGATATCATGTCATGATATTTCGTTAATAAAATATGCAAAATAGTGTGCCTCATATAATTTTATTGCGATTAAATCAGGTAGAGTCCAGAGGCTCTCTTGGAAATGCACGGAAAAGCAGGTTTGCTGCAAGAAACTTGGGAATGTTCCTACAGTACGCGGCAGCCGTCTTCTTCCACAATCACCATGTATTCCCAGCGGGCGCCGCCCCAGCCGGGGTAATACAGGCCGGGTTCCACGGTAACGATCATGCCTTCTTTCAGCGGTTTTTCACTGCGAGGGGAAAGGCGGGGTTCCTCGTGGGTTTCCAGCCCCACGCCGTGGCCGAGGGAATGGGTGAAGTGCTTTTCCACACCGCGCGCGGCAAAGCTGTTCATGGCTATTTCCCAGGCTTCTTTGCCGGTCATGCCGGGACGAATGGCGGCAATGGCCTTGCGCTGGGCTTCGCGGACTGCGTCGAGCATATCCAGGAAGCGTTTTTCCGGCTGGTTCCCCACCCAGAAGGTGCGGGTCTGATCGGAGCAATAGTTGCCGAGGCGTGCGCCCACGTCCACCAGAATATGGCAGTTCGGGATGATTTCCGTCGGGCCGCCCGCTTCTTCAAAGGGGTTGTAGTGCGGCAGGGCAGCATGGGCGTCCCGGGCGACGATGGGAGAAAAGCTGCTTTCCGTTGCGCCGTGTTCGCGGAAGAATTTTTCTATACTCCAGGCTATGTTCGCTTCGGTATTGCCCGCCGTGAGGATGGAGGGCAGCCACTCCATGAGCTGATGATTGAGCCGCGCGCTTTCTTCCATGAGGCGTATTTCCTCTTCGTCCTTGATCACGCGCAGTTCTTCTACAAGGCCGTCTGCCGCTTCAAGAGACAGTCCCGGTTCCAGCCGGGTGACGAAATCATGGGAGAGTATGGCGGATTCAATGCCGATACGAGCGGAAACATTGCTTCGGATAAGATCGCGTATTTCCTCCGCTGCCGGGCCTTTGTAGATGAAGACCCGTTCCCTGTCCCAGCGTTCGGCCGCGCTTTCTTCATAGCGGGAGTCGGTACACAGCCAGTCCTTGCCGTTGCGCAGGATGAGCAGATGGCCTGAGCTTTCGTTGCACTGGCAGTCGTGCAGTTCAAAGCCGGAAAGGTAGAAGCGGTTGGCCGGATGGGAGATAAGCAGGGCGTCCAGCCCTTCGCGGGACATGAGTTCGCGCAGTTTTTCCCTCCGCGCGGCATAACGGGCAATATTCATGACGGCACTCCGAACAGAAGATCCGACAAGCGGAGCTGAATGATGTTGCGGAGTCAGATTAAAACCTTCCGCATCTGGAGGCAAGCGGGATATTTTGCTTGTGCTGCTCCTGACCTTTCGTCACGAGGATTCGGAGAGCGGGAGAGGCGTCGCAGGCCTCTCCCGCCGCTTTGTTCTGTCGGGTGTTTTTTCATCCGGCGTGCGCGGAACGTTTCCCGCACGATATGCGGATGTTCCGGCACGCCGTCAAAGCTGTTGCAGAGTTATTTTTTCCACAGTTCAAGGAAAGAGGCCGCGCTTTTTCCTTCATCGAGGTGGCGCAGCAGGGAGGAACCGAATACCGCTGCATCAGGGCGGGCGTCTTCAGGGATTGCGGCAAGCTGCGCCGGGTCGTGCAGGCCGAAGCCCAGAGCCAGCGGGAGCGGGAAGGCGGCGCGCGCTCTGCGCAGCGTATCCAGAACCTGCGGCGGCAGTGAATTGCGTACGCCTGTGGTTCCCATGACGGAAACGACGTAGACAAAGCCTTCCGAAACGGCTGCATAAGCCCGCATGCGGGCTTCATCCGTATTCTGTGCCACCAGAGGGATCAGGGCTATGCCCCGTTCCTTCAGCAAGGCACGCAGTTCCGCGCTTTCTTCCAGCGGTACGTCGGGGATAATACAGCCGTTTACGCCCGCGGCGGCGGCGTCTCGGGCGAAAGCTTCCGTTCCGTATTGCAGAATGGGGTTCAGGTAGCCCATGAGAACCGTTGCGGCGCGCAGACAGGGATGAGCGCGCAGTTCTTTCAGAATACCGTCCAGCGTGACTCCGGCGGCCAAAGCCCGGCGCGAGGCTTCTTCCACGACGGGGCCGTCCGCCACAGGATCGGAAAAGGGAATACCTATTTCAATGATATCCGCCCCGTGGCTGTCCAGATCCGCAAGAGCTGTGCGGAAGCCTTCCGAGGAGGGAAAGCCCGCCGTGATGAAGGGAATGAGGGCCGTGCGGCCTTCGGCATGTGCGTTCCGTATGCGTTGTTCGAGAATGTGCATGGCTGACGTCCCTTTTCAGATATGCTGATATTTTTCGATGATACCCAGATCCTTGTCTCCCCGCCCGGAGAGATTGACCACCACGTTGGGGCCGGAGGGGCGGGAGGGCAGTTCGGCCCGTATTTCTTCCGCATGTTCCAGAACCCATGCCAGGGCGTGGGAGGATTCCAGCGCAGGGAGAATCCCTTCGGCCCGGCACAGTCTGGAAAAGGCGCGCATGGCTTCCGTATCGTTGGCAAGGCCGTAGCGTGCGCGTCCTGTGGCCTGCAGCCATGCGTGTTCCGGCCCGACGCCGGGGTAATCCAGTCCGGCGGATACGGAATGGGAGGGCTGTATCTGTCCGTCTTCCGTCTGAAGAAGCATGGTGTACTGACCATGAAGCACGCCCGGCGAACCGAGGTTGAGAGGCGCGGAATTGAAGCAGCCTGGTTCGCCCGTGCCCGCAGCTTCAACACCGACGATGCGTACTTCATTGTCATTCAGAAAGGGATGGAACATACCGATGGCATTGGAGCCTCCGCCCACGGCTGCAACGACCATATCCGGCAGGGCGCCGGTCAGTTCGAGCATGCGGGCCCGGGTTTCCCGCCCGATGACGGATTGAAAGTCGCGTACCAGTATGGGGAAGGGATGCGGCCCCGCAGCGGTGCCGAAGCAGTAATGCGTGTCTTCCTGATGAACGATCCAGTAACGCAGAGCTTCATTAATGGCGTCCTTGAGCGTGCGCGTTCCGCTTTCCACAGCATGAACTTCCGCGCCCAGCAGCTTCATGCGGCGAACGTTCGGGGCCTGTCGCTCCACGTCTTCGGCACCCATGAAAATGACGCAGTCCATGCCCAGACGTGCGGCGGCCGCTGCTGTGGCTACGCCGTGCTGTCCCGCTCCTGTTTCCGCCATAAGATTTTTCTTGCCCATGCGTTTGGCCAGCAGGGCCTGTCCGAGCGTATTATTTATTTTATGGGCGCCGGTATGGAGCAGATCTTCCCGTTTCAGCCACAGATTGAAGCCCAGTTCCGCCGAAAGTGTGGGGCAGAAGGTGACGGGCGTTTCTCTGCCTGCAAAATTGCGAAGCAGATCTTCCAGCTTTTCCCGGAAGGAGGCTTCGGGCATAATGGTTTCCATGGCGTTTTCCAGTTCCCTCAGCGGCGGCATGAGCAGTTCCGGGACGAACTGTCCGCCGAATTCCCCAAAATAGCCTTTTTTCATGATGACCTCGAATGTTTTGCAAGGAAAAGTTACGAATCAGGGAGGCAGAAGTCTTGTCATATTACCCGGAGGATCCGGGGAAGAGGGTTTTATGTTCCGAGTTTTCCGAGAGCGGAAAGCGCGGCGCGGATCAGCGCGGGATTTTTTCGGCCCGGGGCATATTCCAGGCCGGAATTGAAATCTACGCCGTCCGGGCGGCATCGGGCCACGGAATCCGCCACGTTGGCGCAGTTCAGTCCGCCTGCCAGCAGCCACGGGCGCGGCGATTCCAGCCCGGCAAGAAAGGCGGCGTCCAGAGCGGAGCCGTGTCCGCCGCCGTTACGGCCTGCGTCGAGCAGAAAATATCCGACATCGGGAGCGGCCTTCCGCAGATCCCGTTCCAGCTCTTTTCTGTCCGTATAGCGTTGCGGCCAGAAGACGCGGATCAGGCGTTCCGCCCCGAAGGTCCGGGCCAGAGCTTGAACAAGGGCGTCGGGCTGTCCTCCGTGCAACTGGATCAGATCAAGACGTGCCAGGGCAGCGGCAGACAGAATCTCTTCCTGCGAATCCGTGGTGAAGACTCCCACGCGCCGCATGACGCCCGTGTCCAGTCGGGCGGCCTCGGCAGGCCGCAGCGCGCGCGGGCTGCTCCGGGCAAAGATGAAGCCCGCCATATCCGCGCCGCAGGCCGCTGCCGTATCCAGCGTTTCCTGCTCGCGCATCCCGCATATCTTGACGATCATGCGCGTACTCCTTCAGGCTGAGAATAGCCGGAGCATCCTGTCAGTCGGGCAAGGGCCGCGCCGGGATCGGCGTCGGCCATGAGTCCAGAGCCGATGAGCGCGGCGTCAAAGCCGGCTTCTGCCGCAAGGCGCAGATGTTCGGGTTCGGACATGCCGCTTGCTGCGATCCAGACTTCGTTGCTGCGGCGGGAAGAGCCGAGACGCAGGCAGGCCCCTCTGTCCACATGCAGGCTGTCGAGATCGCGGGCGTTCACCTGAATGATTCGCGCGCCGGATTCCCGCGCCAGATTCAGATCCTGCTCGTTGAAAATCTCCGTTACGGCTTCCATGCCGAAGCGTTCCGCCTCTTCGCGCAGGTCGCGCAGAAGGCGCACGTCCGGCGTGAGGCGGACGATGAGCAGCAGGGCGGAGGCAGGTGTTGCCGCCGTAGCCCGCACCTGAAGAGGATCGAGGATGAAATCCTTACGCAGCAGAGGGAGGCCCGCAGGAGCCATACGCGCCAGAAAGCCCATGTCTCCTTTGAAAAAGGCTCGTTCCGTCAGGACGGAAAGACAGGCCGCTCCGGCCCGGGCATAGCGTGCGGCGATATCCTCCGGAAGGAGATCGAGCCTGATATCTCCTCGCGAAGGAGAGGCCCGCTTATATTCCGCAATGACCGGCAACGCTCCCTCATGCGGGGCACGCAGGGCCGCGCTGAAGGAAGACCTCGGGCCGGGGAGCGGAGCGGGAAAATTTCCCGCGTCCGCCATGCACCGCAGCGACTCCGTTTCCCTTTGTTTTTCCGCTTGGAAGGCGGCCATCATGCCGCCGGGGCGCGGGGTGGAAGAGCTTGTTTCAGGCCGCATGGAGAACCCTCCCTCCCACGCCGTCGGCCAGAGCTTCCCTTGCCTTTGCCATACAAGAGGCAAGGGGAAGGTTGTCTTCCAGCAGGTGAATGGCCATACCCACGTTGAGAATCAGCATATCGCGCATTGGGGCGGGGCCTGCGCCGTTCAGCAGCTCGCGCAGCACCTGTACGGCTTCTTCTTTTGAAGATACGGCAAGATCCTCCGGCGTACAGGGCTGAATGCCGAATTCGGCCGGGTCGAGGGAGAAGGGGGTCAGTTCGCCGTCTTTCAGCAGAAGCATATGATTGATGCCCAGAGGCGTGATTTCGTCATAACCGCCCGCGCCGCAGACTACGGCGGCGCGGCGGACAGGAGACTGAGCCAGCGTTTCCGCCATGAGACGCAGCATGTCCGGTCGGGCGACGCCCAGCAGAATGTGCGAAGGACGCGCCGGATTGATCAGCGGCCCGAGCAGATTGAACAGGGTGCGTATGCCTATTTCCCGCCGCAGAGGCGCGATATTGCGGAAGCAGGGATGAAAACGCTGGGCAAAGAGGAAGACAAAGTTGCGTTGACGCAGCAGGGCGGGCGCGTCTTCCGGTTCGATATCCAGAGGGAAGCCGAGACCTTCCAGCACGTCCGCACTGCCGCTTTTTGAGGAAACCGCACGGTTGCCGTGCTTGACCACCCTGTAGCCCATACCGGCCAGCGTCAGCGCAGTGCCCGTCGAGCAGTTGAAGGAGGAACGGCGATCTCCGCCCGTGCCCACCACTTCGATGAAGGGGCCTTCCAGCCCTTCCACGCGCACGGCGCGGGCCAGAGCCGCACGGGTGGCATGAGCCATTTCCAGAGGGCTTTCGCCCTTCATGCGCAGGCCCATGAGGAAGCTGCCCGCCTGAGCCGGCGTCATTGCGCCGTCCATGAGTGCGGAAAAGCCGGCGGCGGCCATGTCCGCCCCGAGATCCCTGCCTTCCGCCAGCGTTTCCAGAATGGCGTCCACGCGCTTTGTAAGAGATCCTTCCGGCAGAAGTTCGCGGGGGAAGTTTTCCAGCAGACGCAGGCCGTCGGGGGTCAATACGGATTCGGGGTGGAACTGGACGCCTGCCCAGGGGCGATCCTTGTAGCGCAGCCCCATGATCACGCCTTCGGAGTCGTGGGCCGTAACCGTGAAAAGCGCCCCGTCCGCGGCGCGGACGGCAAGGGAATGGTAGCGTCCTACCCGCATGGGATTGGGCAGTCCGTGGAAAAGTCCCTGCCCGTCATGCACGATTTCCGAGCATTTGCCGTGCATGACCACGGGAGCCTCCTCCACATGCCCGCCGCCGAAAAGCCCCAGAATCTGATGCCCGAGGCAGACTCCCAGCACCGGTACGGCAGGATTCAGCAGCCGGAGAAATTCAAGGCAGTAGCCCGCTTCTTCAGGTCTGCCCGGCCCGGGAGAGATGCAGACTCTGTCGAGTTCGGGATGTTCGGCCAGCTCCAGCAGGCGCGGATCGTCATTTTTCATAATCAGCGGGTCCTGCCCGAGTGCGTAAAAGGCCTGCGCCAGATTGTAGGTGAAGGAATCGTAATTATCGATGAGCAGAAACATGATGATCTCCAGAAGTTTCAAGCACGGCGCGCATAATGGCTGATTTGTTGCAGACCTCATTCCATTCCCCGGCCGGATCGGAGTCGTGGACGATGCCGCCCCCGGCCTGCCAGTTGATCCGACCGTTACGCAGCCACATGCTGCGGATGGTGATGCCGGTATCCAGACTCACGGAGTCCCGATCCAGTCCGAACCAGCCCATGCAGCCGGCATAAGGCCCGCGGGGCAGATGTTCCGTTTCCGCAATGATTTCCATGGCCCGTATTTTGGGCGCGCCGCTTACCGTACCGGCGGGGAAGGTCGCGGCCAGAACATCCAGCGCGTCCAGACCGGGATTCAGAAGCGCGGAAATGCGCGAGGTGAGGTGCATGACATGGGAGAAACGCTCTACTTCCATGAGGCGTTCCACCTTCACCGTACCGGGACGGGCCACCCGTCCGAGATCGTTGCGTCCCAGATCGACCAGCATCACATGTTCGGCCCGTTCCTTGGGATCTTCACGCAGTTCCGCGGCCAGACGACTGTCTTCCTCGTCGTCCGCACCGCGTCTGCGCGTACCGGCTATGGGGGAAAGCTGGAGCCTGCCTTCCGTGCAGCGCACCATGACTTCCGGCGAAGAGGCAATGAGCGTGAGTTCCGGAAGCGCCATGTACACCATATAGGGGGAAGGATTGATGCGTCTCATGCGGCGGTACAGTTCAAAGGGATCACCGGAAAAGTCCGCGCTGAAACGGCAGGAGGGGACAATCTGTATGGCGTCTCCCCGGCGCAGCCGTTCCCTGATGTCGCGCACCGCCTGCATATAGCCTTCTTCGCCGGGATCTGCCGTGATTGCGCCGATGCGGGGGGCTGTTCCCGCTCTTCTGTCCGGTGCGGGCAGGGCAGGCCCGTCCGCATCGTCCTCATCCAGAGTGATGCGGCACAATCTGTTGTACAGGTGGTCGAAAACCAGCAATTTACCCGGTAGAACAAGGCAGGCTTCCGCCTGATCCGCGGGCAGACAGGAGGCTAGACGGGGGGTGAAGAGTCCGGCCATGCCGTAGCCGAAGTAGCCGTACAGAGCGCGGGACAGGGGCGGAAGATCGAAGCCTTCCGGCGCGCGCAGTTCCAGTGCGCGCATGAGCGCCCGCAAGCCATCCGGGAAGGGAAGGCCGTTGAAGGCGGAAAGAGGCGCAAGACGTTCGTCGTTGATATCGAGGGAAAGCCGTCCTTCCCGGCAGTGCAGGATAAGGCGGAAATCGCAGGCCAGAATGCTGAAGCGTCCCCAGCGTCCGTCCACCTCCGCGCTTTCAAGCAGAATGCCGTGTGCGCCCTGAAGCGCACGGAAAAGACTGATGGGGGTATCCATGTCCGCCGGCAGCCATGCCGCATGTTGCCGGAGCGTGACGAGGGGGGAGCCTGACTGTGCTGTCATACTGCGAAACCTGCTGTTTGAAGGGAATAAAAAAAGCCGCCATCCTCCGGGGAGGATGGCGGCTGTAAAACCTGACTGGTACTACGGCGCGTTACGCGCCCATGTTATCGGGATGCGACGGGCGCGCTCCTCCCTTCACGTCGGAGACGCGCCACCACCAGAACATGGTGCGGAACGTGGGACGGGAGGTTGAACGGCTCATGAAGAATCCTTTATATGTTTAAGTTGGGTTGCAGACAGTTAATCCTGTCAGAAGAAAAAAGTCAAGTCCTGCTGTGCGGCATGTTGCGTCACAGGCCCAGTTCCTTTACCCATGCGGAAAGTTCTTCGGCGGACGTGTTTTCGTTCATGCGTCTGCCGGGAAGCCAGTGTGCGTCGGGGCAGGTCTTTTTCAGTATGGCGTCGGTATCGCCCATGCCGCTGCTGCCGGAAGTTGCAAAGGGAATAAGCGTCTTTCCCGTAAAGTCGCTGCTTTCCAGAAAGGTGTGAATGATGCGCGGGGCCTCGTACCACCAGATGGGAAAACCCACGAATATGGTGTCATAATCTTCAATGCCGCCGATGTTGTTGCCCAGAGCCGGTCGACTGGCGGTGTCCTTCATTTCGACGCTGCTGCGGCTGTTCGGATTGTGCCAGTCCAGATCGGCCGCACTGTAGGGCTGCGCCGGACGTATTTCACGCAGATCGGCGTGGGTTACGCCGGCCAGAGCCTTTGCCAGCCGGGCTGTTCTGCCGCTTGCGGAAAAGTAGGCTACGAGAGTTCTGCTCATGTTCTGCCTCCGTGATATGTTGACGGTCGGGAACTTCTCTTCCTGCCGGAGTGCTGCTTCATATATAATGCCGAATGGAAAAACGAAAAGTTGCAATTCTGCTCTTTTCTTGCCTGTTTCTTTCACGGGTATGATTTGGGGGAAAGAGAAAGTATGAAATTCCGCCGTCAGG
This sequence comes from Candidatus Mailhella merdavium, assembly GCA_019119045.1. GTDB lineage: Bacteria > Desulfobacterota > Desulfovibrionia > Desulfovibrionales > Desulfovibrionaceae > Mailhella > Mailhella merdavium. The sequence goes on from DWXS01000016.1 coordinate 9,273, forward strand.
CAGGAGCAACGGGATATTTTTTCTGAATTTTTGAAAGAATCCTGCCATACCCGGCCTTTTCATCCGGGTGTTCAAGCGAAAGAAGATATGCTACAGAAGAAATGGGGGGTAAAGAAACCATCCGTGTATCTGATGAGATGTACTGACCTATGACGGACTACGAACGAGAAAGTATTACGCAGATTAACGGCGCATTGCGGGAACTCCTGCGTTGCCGTCTGCTCGCGCCCGGCAACCTTGCGACGCCCATAGAGGGGCTGCAACTCATCCGTCGCGACGGCGAAGAGTGCGGGGAACGCTGTTTTGAACGGCCTCTTGCCGCGCTTGTCGTGCAGGGAAGCAAGCATTCCGTGTTCGGCGACAGGGAATACGCTTACGGGGAAAATCAGTGCCTCGTGGCGGGCGTGGATATGCCCTCCCAGTTCAACGCCGTGGCTGCGACGCCGGAAAAGCCTTTTCTTTCTCTGTGTCTGTATCTTGATCAGCGGACTGTCTCCGAGCTGTGTGTGGAAATGGCGCGCGAAGGCGTGCCCGACAGCGTGGAATGTTGCGGCGTGGCCGTTGCGGATGCCGGCGCCGATCTGCTGGGCTGTATGTTGCGTCTGGTGGAGCTTCTGGACAAGCCGGAACAGATTCCCTTCCGCGCACCGCTCATCCTGCGCGAGCTGCATTATCTGCTGCTGACCGGGCCGACGGGAGGCGTGCTGCGCAAACTTAATACGCTCGGCACGCATAACAATCAGGTGGTACAGGCCATATCCTGGCTGAAAAAGAACCTTGAAAAGCCCTTCAGAGTGGAGGAACTTGCCCGGCGGGTTCATATGTCCACTTCAAGCCTGCATCGTCACTTCAAGGCAGTGACGGGCTTCAGCCCGCTCCAGTATCACAAGCAGTTGCGTCTGTATGAGGCTCAGCGTCTGATGCTGACGGAGAACGAGCGCGCCGCAAGCGCAGCTCTTGCTGTGGGCTATGAAAGCGTGACGCAGTTCAGCCGCGAATACAAACGCTTTTTCGGCGATTCTCCACGTCGGGATACGATGCGCCGCCGGGAACGCACGCTGGAAAAGGCGGACGTTCTGTAGGGGCGCAAACGCTTTGTACAGAGTGTCTGTCTTATTGGAAACGGGAGTTTTCCGGACGTGTGCTTTCTCTCGCGCGTCAGGGGTGGCGTAAAGCATTTTGTTCCTGACATGCTGTACGGAGTCGGACAAAGCGAGTCTGCGCTGCGAGGCCGGAACAGCCGCAGCAAACTTGCGAAGCAGCCGCCCGCAGGGCCGCACCTGTAACCCGCAGGGTTTACAGGCGCGGCCGACAGAGCAGGATTCGACAGAGGTGTGCAAGCTGCAAGCCGGAATACAGGGTATGAGTTGCAGATAGTTTCAAGAGCAAAATGCTCTAGTGCTGCTCGGTTGTGCCCCAGGCGAAAAGGGCGCCGTTGGGCGCGTCGGGGAAAACCCGTGTTCCGTAGACAAGCGCGCGGCGTTCCACGCGCATGGCAGGCCAGGGGCCGAACTGGGCGTTCAGCGCGCGCAACAGAGCCATGGCCGTTGGGGTGACGGTTTCTCCCTCGCCGGGGAAGGGACGCACGGGCACGCCTTCCAGCAGTTCCAGCACGGCAGGGGCGGGAACGGGAATGACGCCATGCGCGCAGTGGACGCAGCCGTCCGCAACGGGCAGAGGACTGACCACAAAATGCGACGGAGCCAGCCGGATAAAGAGTTCACAGCTCAGGCATATGTCCAGAATACTGTCCAGCGCGCCCACTTCATGGAAATGCACCTCTTCCGGACGTTTGCCGTGTACGTTGGCTTCGGCGCGTGCCAGCAGGGTGAAGGTTTCCGTCGCGAGTCTTTTGGCCGCATCATCCATACCGTTTTCCGCAATCAGCGTCGTGATATCGGCAAGGGTGCGGTGTTCGTGCTGGTGCGGCAGGGAGACTTCGACGTGCCAGCCTCCGATATGATTCACTTCCCGGCGCGTGAGACGCAGGCAGCCCGCCAGATCCGGCATGATGCCGTGCAGCAGGCGTTCCGTTTCTTCCGGGGAAATATCCGTCATGCGCAGCAGACCGGCCAGAAACATATCCCCGGACAGGCCGGAATGTGCCCGGATTGTCAGAACATGCTCTGGAGAGAAGTTTTTTTCTTCCCTGTGTCCATGCTCATGATGAGCGGCATGTTCCTCTGTGTCGTGCGTGTGTTCGTGTCTGTTCATAAGGCGTTAATTACCCTTGCGGCGGCGCAGGCCGCGCCGTAGCCGTTGTCGATATTCATGACGGCCACGCCGGGGGCGCAGCTGGAAAGCATACTGGCCAGCGCGGCGCGTCCTCCCTTTGCCGCTCCATAGCCCACGGAGGTGGGGACGGCAAAGATCGGTTTTGGCGTAAGTCCTCCCATGACGCTGGCAAGAGCCGCGTCCAGCCCGGCTACGACAATCAGGGCGTCATGGCTGTTGACTTCTTCCAGACGTTCGGCAAGCCGCCACAAGCCGGCCACGCCGCAATCTTCGAACACCTTGTGGGGAATGCCCAGATATTGCAGGGTGCGCGCCGCTTCCCAGGTGACGGGACCGTCTGCCGTTCCGGCCGAGACTATTGCGACTCTTCCTCTCGTGCGCGGCGGAAGAGTATCCCCAAAGGCGGTACGGGACAGGGGATGATAGTCGTGGGCCGCACGGACATGATCGGGCATTTCGGCGAAAACTTCCGGCGCAAGCCGCGTAAAGAGGATGGGACGCCCCGATCCTCTGCCGAAGCTGGAAAGCAGTTCTTCCACCGCTTCGAAAGGTTTGCCTTCGCAGAACACTGCTTCAGGAAGGCCGATGCGTGCGGCGCGCGCGTGATCGAACAGTATGCCGTGATCCATGATTGCTCCAGTTGACTGAAAACGCGGGAACATCCCGCGTCGATCGCTATGCCCGGAAAGGGAGGATGAAGGACAGTCTGCCTCCGGCAGGCAGTTTGGAACAGGCCTGATTCTTTCGATTTCTTGCCTGATCCTTTCACGGCATGGTGCATGGTGACTTTTCCGCCCCTGCCGTCCGGACGCTGGTGGATATCACACTTTGCAAGGGCGGGGAATAACCCCCGCAGGCCCTCTCTCCGGGCCGCCCCGAAAGCACGACACGGAATCTCCCGAAAGGAAGATCCCGTGTCGTATCAGACAGTTTTTTCATCCGGAACAGAGAGTATGCGTCCGCTCCGGAGTCTTCCTCCCGGCCGTTTCGGCAGGGCGGAAGTTTGGGGATATAGGGTTAGAATTCCTGTCCGCGTTTTTTCATGGCCTGCATACCGCCTGCGGAATTGACGCTGTCGATGCCGTGACGGCGCAGTTTGAGCTGCACGTCATAGGCGCGCGAACCCGTGTTGCAGATAAGCGCAATCTTTTTGTCGCGGGGAATTTCATTGATGCGGGCCTCGAGTTCTTCCAGCGGAATGGCCAGCCATTCGCCGGGGTATTTCTGCGCCAGGGGCAGCGAACCCTTGGCGGGCCGGACGTCAAGGAAGACATAGCCGTTTTCCTTGCGGTGTTCCCACAGATCGATGAATTCTTCGGGCAGAATGCTCTTATGCAGGCCGGAGAGGACGTTGTCCGCCACGTTGGCCGCGGTGTTGATTACGTCCATGGCCGCGGCAAAGGGCGGCGCGTAGGCAACTTCGAGGTTGGAAAGATCGTTGAGCGTAGGTTTGGAGAACTGGAGCATGGCGGCTACGGCGTCGATGCGGGCCTTGAGCGCGATGCCGTCGGCACAGAAGCCCTGTACGCCGAGGAGGCGGCGGGTGGTTTTATCCACCACCACTTCAAGGCTCATCATGTCCTTTTCGGGGTAGAAATGGGCTTTGTCATACTGCTCCATGGGGATGCCCACAGCGTCGAAGCCCGCCTGCCTTGCCTGACGTTCGGTAAGGCCGGTGCCGCTGGCGCTCATTTTATAGAGCTTCACGCACCAGGAACCGACCACGCCGTCAAAGGTGGATTCTCCGCCGGCAAGATTGGTGCCGATGACACGTCCCTGACGGTTGGCCATGGAACCCATGGGCAGATACGCAGGCTGGCCGGTGATGAGGTTGGGCACGACCACACAGTCGCCGCCGGCATAGATGTCGGGGTCGGTGGTGCGCATGAATCTGTCAACAATGATACCGCCCCGGGGGTGGCAGTCCAGACCGGCATCGGCGGCGATCTGCGAATTGGGGCTGACGCCGACGGAGAAGATCACTTCATCCGCGTCGATGACGCGCTTGTCCGTGACGACCTGGCAGACTTTGCCGTCCTGCCCCTTGAGTTCCTTGACCTGTTCTCCGGTGATGATGGTGATCCCGAGATCTTCCAGATCATGCTGGGCCATGCGGGCAAGGTTGGGCGAAATCTGCGCGGGCAGAACCTGCGGCAGAAGTTCGATGACGGTGGTCTTTATGCCCCACTGATCTGCAAGAGCCACGGCCATTTCCAGACCGATGAAGCCTGCGCCCACAATGACCGCGCTTGAGATGTTGCGTGCGGCGCAGCGTTGCTGTACGGCCAGAGCAGCCTCAATGCAGGTGACGGTCGTGACGTTCTGAAGATCATGTCCGGGAATGGGCGGAACCTTGGGCGAACTGCCGGTGGCGATGACCAGTTTGTCATAGGCGATGTCGCGGGTTTTTCCGGTGTTGACATCCTCCACGGTGACAGTTTTTTCCTTGCGGTTGATCTTCAGGGCGCGGGTACCGAGCAGGACGTCGACATCGCGCAGTTCATGAAAGAACTCGGGGGTACGGATGACTCCGGCGGAAGTCGCGCGCAAGCCGTCTGCCTTTTCCACGTCGCCGCCGACAAAATACGGAATGCCGCAGCCGCCGTAGGAAATGATGGTGCCCTGATCGATGAGGGTGACCTTGCTGTCCGGCTCAAGACGCTTGAAACGGCAGGCGGCCTTCGGGCCGAGAGCCACGCCTCCGATGACAAGAACATGTTTGGGCATGTCGGGAAACCTCGCAGGATTAATGAATAATTGTATTGATGTGCCCTATGACATCTGCCATACAAGCATTTCCTCATATAATAGCAAAAGCTGGCGGCAAAAGGCAAGACAGGCGGGGGAATATTTCCGAACAAGCAATAATTCTTTTTTGCACAAAACAGATGTTTCCGGCGCGGGAACGGACTTTGTCGTATCTTGTCAGAAGGGAAAGATAAGAGTATACCACCGAAATCATGTCGGATATTTCCATTTGAAATATCCTTTTTTCATTTGAAAAGGAAAAGGAGTGTAGAGGTGCGCAACGTTTTCGGAAAAATCGTGTTGGCTTCTTTGGCCTTCATGCTGTTTGTCTCCATGAGCGCGCCGGTTCAGGCTGCGGAAGTGAAGACTTCCTATTTCACTCTTGAACTGCCCGGTGACTGGATTCAGCCTCAGGCAACTCAGGAAGTTAATGGCATGGTAAGCGTTGTGTTTGCCAACAAAAAGGATGGAACGGCCGTATCCATCAATGTTATGCCTTCTTCCATGAGTGCTGCGGAAATCTCCAAGGAAACCACCTCCAATATGAAGAAAGGCGGAATTAATGTCGGCGATCCGGTGGAAAAGGACGGTATGAGTGAAGTTTCCTTCAATCAGGCCGGCGGAGTGGGCATGATGTGGTTCGGTTCCAACGGCAAGGAATGCGCCGTGACCTCCATCATCGGCAAGACTCTGGACAGCGGCAAGGAACTGATTAAGCTCGTGAAGCCGGTAGACGCCAAGCTCTTCCCGAAGTTCTGATTAATTCCCGATAATTGCAAAAAGGCCGGACGGAGTGATTCCGATTCCGGCTTTTTTTGTATGAAAGAAAAACTCGCGCCTGACGGGAGCTTTTCTTCCATACAAAAAAGGCGGCCTCCGGAAGACCGGAGACCGCCCCTAAAGGGAAAGTCGGAGAGACTATGCCCGACCTGTCAGCAGATCTCTGAAACTGCCGAAGAAGCTCTGACAGTCCGTGGGGCCGGAGGCTGCTTCAGGGTGATGCTGTACGGTGATGATGGGCTTGGTTCTGTGACGGAAGCCTTCCAGCGTGCCGTCGTTGAGATTGATGTGGGTGGGAATAAGGTCCCCTTCCGGAATGACGTGGAATCCGTGATTCTGAGAGGAGATTTCCACCCTGCCGCTGATCAGGTTCTTGACCGGATGATTGACGCCATGATGACCGAATTTCAGCTTTTCGGTTCGTCCGCCCAGAGCCCAGGCAAGAAGCTGATGCCCGAGACAGATACCCGCCACGGGATAACGCTCGGTCAGTTCTCTGATGATGGCAATTTCATCCGTCAGTGTGGCGGGATCGCCCGGGCCGTTGGACAGGAATATTCCGTCCGGGCGAACGGCGTCCACTTGAGAGGGGGAGAAATCAGGCGGAACAATGAGCAGATCCAGCCCGTATTCGCGCATTTTACGCAGAATATTCCATTTTATTCCGTAGTCGTAGACAACGACGCGCGGTTCTTCGGCATGGTTGCCGGGCCAGGCGTAGGAGCCGTCGGGATCGAGAATCACGGGGGCGGGCAGACCGCGCGTTCCGGCTTTCTCATCCCAGCGATAGGGGGCTCGTGCCGCCACGCGGGGGGTCAGCTTGCAGCCTTCCATGGAAGGTATTTTTCTGGCTTCTTCAACCAGCTTTTCCGGGTCCAGAATGGTTGTGGAAATCGCGCCGCGCATGGCCCCGCTTTTGCGCAGATGCAGCGTGAGGGCGCGGGTGTCCAGACCTTCCACACCGGGAACGTTATGTCGGGCAAGGAAGGCGGGCAGGCTTTCCGTTGCGCGCCAGTTGGAAGGTTCCTTGCAGCATTCCTTCACCAGCAGGGCGGACATATGGACTTTTTCCGACTCCATGTCGTCCGGATTGATGCCGTAGTTGCCGATCAGCGGCCAGGTCATGCACACCATCTGCCCCGTATAGGAGGGGTCGGTGATGAGTTCCTGATAGCCGGTCATGGCGGTATTGAAGATCACTTCCCCGCCGGCCAGTTCAATGGGACCGGTGAAGGATTCGCCTTCCAGAACAAAGCCGTCTTCAAGGGCGAGCAGGGCTTTCATGTGCTATCCTTTTACAGGCGCGGCCTGGTAATAATCCTGAATGCTTTCGACATGCAGCGGGTTGTTCTGCGCCGCATGGATGGCCCGCGCAATGGCGCGCGCTCCCGACATGGTGGTGGTGTAGGGCACCCCGTAATGCAGGGTGGCCTCGCGAATGGCCTTGGAATCGTTTGCCGTACGCTTGCCTGAAGCCGTATTGATGATCAGGGAGACTTCGCCGTTCTTGATCATATCCACCACGTTGGGCCGTCCTTCATACATTTTGAGGACGGTCTTTACATTCAGGCCGTGGGAGCGCAGCAGATCGGCCGTACCCCGTGTGGCAAGCAGTTCAAAGCCCATATCTGCCAGCTGACGCGCCACTTCGGGAGCAAACACCTTGTCGCGGTCGTTGACCGAAAGGAAGACCTTGCCTTCTGTGGGCAGCTTCTGGCCGCTGGCCAGCTGCCCCTTGAGGAAGGCTTCCTCAAAGTTGCTGGCAATCCCCATGACTTCGCCAGTGGAGCGCATTTCCGGTCCGAGAAGAATATCCACGCCGGGGAAGCGTTTGAAGGGGAAGACGGCTTCCTTGACGGAAACGTAACCGCCCTTGCGCCTGCTCCAGGGATCGAGTTCCCGGAGGCTCCTGCCGAGCATGAGCTGGGTGGCAAGGGCAGGCAGGGGAACGCCGGTGGCCTTGGACACGAAAGGCGCGGTACGCGAGGCGCGGGGGTTCACTTCCAGAATGAAGATAACGCCGTCCTTTACCGCAAACTGGATGTTCATGAGTCCGACAACGCGCAGTTCTCTGGCAAGGGCCACTGTCTGACGTTCTATTTCCGCCACGATTCCGGCAGGCAGGGAATAGGGAGGCAGCACGCAGGCGGAGTCGCCGGAATGGATGCCTGCTTCCTCAATATGTTCCATGACTCCGGCAACATACACATCCGTGCCGTCGGCCAGTGCATCCACGTCCACTTCAATGGCATTTTCCAGGAACTGGTCGATGAGAATGGGATGTTCCGGAGTTTCCGTACCGACCACGCTGCGGAAATAATCGGTGAGATCGTTTTCGTCATAGACGATCATCATCGCCCGTCCGCCGAGAACATAACTGGGTCTGACGATGACGGGATAGCCGATGCGCGCGGCAACGTCCTTGGCTTCGGAGAGCTTGGTCACGGTACCGTTGGCAGGCTGACGCAGATCAAGCTTGCGGATCAGGGCCTGGAAACGTTCGCGGTCTTCGGCGCGGTCGATGGCGTCCGGGCTGGTGCCGAGGATGGGCACGCCCGCACGTTGCAGCGGTACGGCCAGATTCAGGGGAGTCTGGCCGCCGAACTGAACAATCACGCCGTCCGGATGCTCCAGTTCGACGATGTGCATGACGTCTTCAAAGGTAAGCGGCTCAAAATACAGGCGGTCGGAGGTGTCGTAGTCGGTGGACACGGTTTCGGGGTTGGAGTTGACCATGATGGCCTGTACCCCTTCCCGGCGCAGGGTGAAGGAGGCATGACAGCAGCAGTAGTCGAATTCGATTCCCTGCCCGATGCGGTTGGGGCCGCCGCCGAGAATCATCACCTTTTTGCGCTTGTCGGCCTCGAGTTCCCGTCCTGTTTCATAAGTGGAATAAAAATAGGGGGTATGGGCTTCAAATTCCGCCGCGCAGGTGTCCACCAGATAATATGTCGGTTCCGTGCCGGTAGCCTTGCGCAGGGCGCGCACGTCGGATTCGGGCCGTTTCCACATTTCCGCAAGCTGACGGTCGGAAAAGCCGAATTCCTTGGCCTTGCGCAGCATGGCGACCATTTCCGGATTGTCCGGAGTCATGGCGTTGCTCAGGGCAAAGTCGCGGATGGAGGATTCCATATCTACGATATCGCGTATCTGACGCAGGAACCAGGGATCAATGGCCGTGATTTCGTGAATTTCTTCAAGGCTCATGCCGGCCAGAATGGCCTGACGCAGAGCGAAAAGACGTTTGGAATTGGGCGTGCGGAGCCTGGCGACGAGTTCGCTCTTTTCCGGCAGAGACGCGCGGAAGTTGCTGCCCAGACCGGGAGCGCCGATTTCCAGCGAACGCAGGCCCTTTTGCAGGGCTTCCTTAAAGGTGCGCCCGATGGCCATGGTTTCGCCCACGCTTTTCATGGAGGTGGTCAGCTCATCCTTGGAACCGGGGAATTTTTCAAAGGTGAAGCGCGGAATTTTTACCACGCAGTAGTCAATGGCCGGTTCAAAACTGGCCTTGGTTTCTCTGGTGATATCGTTGGTCAGTTCGTCCAGCGTATAGCCTACGGCCAGCTTGGCCGCGATTTTGGCTATGGGGAAGCCCGTGGCCTTGGATGCCAGAGCCGAAGAACGGGAAACACGGGGGTTCATTTCAATGACCACGAGATCCCCGTTTTTCGGATTCAGGCCGAACTGAACGTTTGAGCCGCCGGTTTCCACCCCGATTTCCCGCATGATGGCAATGGATGCGTCGCGTATCTTCTGATATTCGACGTCCGTCAGGGTCATGACCGGAGCCACGGTGATGGAGTCGCCGGTATGTACGCCCATGGGATCGAGGTTTTCAATGGAACAGATGATGACGCAGTTGTCGTTCTTGTCGCGCATCACTTCCATTTCAATTTCTTTCCAGCCGAGTACGGACTGTTCCACCAGCACTTCGCTGGTGAGGCTGGCGTCCAGACCCCCGGCCGCGATTTCCTCGAGATCTTCCTGATTGTAGGCCACGCCGCCGCCGGAGCCGCCGAGCGTGAAGGCCGGGCGGATAATCAGCGGGAAGGGCATGGAAGACGCAATGCGGCGCACGTCGTCCATATTCCGGGCTATCTCGCTGCGGGGGACTTTCAGTCCGATCCGTTCCATGGCTTCACGGAACAGCTCGCGGCTTTCGGCCTTTTCGATGACATCGGCTCGCGCGCCGATGAGTTCTACGCCGCATTCGGCGAGGAGTCCGGATTTTGCCAGTTCCAGAGCCGTATTCAGGCCGGTCTGTCCGCCCAGTGTGGGCAGAATGGCGTCCGGGCGCTCCTTGCGGATGATGGCGGCCACGGTTTCCGGCTCAATGGGTTCAATGTAGGTACGATCCGCCATGTCGGGATCGGTCATGATGGTGGCGGGGTTGGAATTGACAAGGATGACTTCGTAGCCTTCTTCCTTGAGTGCCTTGACCGCCTGGGTGCCTGAATAGTCGAATTCACAGGCCTGACCGATGACAATGGGGCCAGAGCCGATTACCATGATGCGTTTAAGGTCGCCGCGTCTGGGCATGCCCCTGCTCCTGCTGAAGGGTTGAACTCACCCTTATTATACTCTCGCGGGGCGGGAGGCAAGGGGCGCGGAATGAGTGAAAAATGGAGATCTTTTATGAAGATTCCTCAGAAGCTGGAAGCGCGGGAGGAATTGCGGCCCTGACAAAATGCGGTTCATGTCCGGATTCCCGGGCAAATGTGATCAGATCTTTCGGACGTAAATCAATGCTCATGGTATTGATGAGCGGATGGACATTGATAAGATTTTCGTTCAGCAGCGAGGAGTCCAGAGCCAGCCGCACACGCCCGGCCTCGTCGTTGATCACTGCCAGAGGCGTGACGGAACCGGGCCGGACGCCGAGCAGTGCAATCATGCGTTGCTCATCGGCAAAGGAAAGACGGCTCGTGCCCAGTTCCCGGGCCAGCGCGCCGAGATCGGCCCGAAAGTCAAGCGGCAGGGTATAGAGCCACAGCGCGCCGTGCTTGTCCCCCACAAACAGAGTTTTGCATACCAGCCCCCGCATGAGGTCTTTCACTCTTTCGGCGGCGCGGGCGTTGGCCACGGCCTCATGCTCGTATCGCTCGTATGCGATGCCCCGGAGGGCGAGCTGTTCGAGAAGTTCATGACTTGTCAGCATAATTTCGGCTCGAGGAAAATTTCTCTGTTAAATAAGGGAATATGTCATAACGGGATGTTTTGTATGGTATCTCTATTGATATGTTGCGGCAAGTGCGGGCCGTGTCTCCTGCCTGCTCGGCAGAGCGTTCGAGATTCGGGGCTAGGAACGCTTTCGACGGCGGGCGCGGGCAATGACGCATGACTGTCTTTTTCCAGTCTTTTCGCCTACAGAAAGGGGCATGAAGGATCACATCTGGCATGTCTATCTGCTGATCTGTGCGGACGCTTCCCTGTACTGCGGGATAAGCTGCGACGTGGCGCGCAGGTTGCGGCAGCATAACGGCGAGCTGGCCGGAGGGGCACGGTATACCAGGACCCGACGGCCCGTGCGTCTGGCAGCCTGCGCTGTCTGCAGCGATCATGGAAGCGCGCTGCGCCTGGAGCGTCTCATAAAAAAGCTCCCGAAAGAGAAAAAGCTCGATGCTCTGCTGCGTCTGGCGAAAGAGGGCGGAGAGAGATGAAGCTCTTTCCGGGGGAGCTGCGTCGGGCGCGTTTGACGCGCTGTGCGGCCTTGGCATATAAATAAAAATTCTTTGCGTCGCGCAGTTCGGCGCGGCAGGAATGTTCCGGACCTTCCGGATCTTTCTTCGACACAAACGCCCTTGAGGCTTGATTTTCGAGGTGTACGGATGAAGTGCAGATCAAGATGGATTCATTGGGTCGGTGCGGCGATGCTGTCGCTGTGCTGCCTGTTTGCCGCTGTTTCCGCCCGGGCGGTAACATTGGTGGATATTTACGGCCCCGGGCAGAATATGGTGAATCTGGCTCTGGCCACTCCGCTGACCGGGCCGGGGCAGGCCGCGACCGGTCTCGGCAAGGAGCTGGGCGCGGCGGTGGAAAGCAATCTTGCTTTTCTTCCTTTCATGCGCCTGACGCCGTCTTCCGCCGTACTCGGCGGGACGGTGCTGGAAGCCTGGCAGGGAGCAAAGCTGGATTTTCGGCGTTTTCAGATTGCCGGTGCGGATATGTTGCTTACGGCATACTGGCCCGGAGGGGACGGCCGTAACGGCGAGGTGGAGATACGTCTGTTCGAGACCTTTTCCGGCAAACCCGTCTTCGGCGGAGCCTACAAGGGCGTAACCAGCTCGAATGTGCCGGAAATGGCGGATCGCATCTGTGCGGATATCATGGAAAATCTGACGGGGAGCGGGGACTTTTTCCGGTCTACTCTGGCCTTTGTCAAAGACAACGGCGCAAAGAAGCGGGACGTGTGGCTGGTGAGTCCCACGGGTAAGGGGCTGCGCCAGATTACCAATATTACGGGAACGGCCATGTCTCCCTGCTGGTCTCCCGACGGTCGTTATGTGGTGTTCAGCCACATGGATGACAGCAGCCATGCGCTGGGCGTGTGGGATCGCACGCGCAACCGGGTGCAGCGTATACGCTTCCCCGGAAATACCGTCATCGGCCCGGCCTTCATGCCGGATAACAAGGTGGCCGTGGCTCTTTCCACCAACGGATATCCCAACATCTATCTGCTGGATCACAAGTTCCAGCGTGAACGGGTACTGGAACAAAGCCCGGGGATCGATGTGTCGCCTTCGTTCGATGCTACCGGCACGAAAATGGCCTTTACGTCCAGCCGCATGGGCGGGCCGCAGATTTTCCTCAAGGATTTCATCACAGGGCAGGTTCGCCGCGTGAGCATGAACGGCGGGTACAACACTGAACCCACGCTCAGCCCGGACGGTACGCTGGTGGCCTTCACCAGACTTACGCCGCAGGGGCATCGCATTTTCGTGCAGGATCTTGTGACCGGCATTGAGCGGCAGGTAAGTTTCGGGCCGGGGCGTGACGAGCAGCCTTCTTTTGCTCCGGACAGCTACTTCATTGCCTTTTCCTCCAACCGCAGCGGGCAGCATAAGATCTATCTGACGACCCGGCACGGAGGAGAACCCAGAATGGTCCCCACCGGCTCCGGGGCGGCAACTTTTCCCCGCTGGGGCAAGATTCCCCGGGAAGAGTAGGCCTCTGGACTCTTGACAAGGCAGATCTTGAAGATAATATGCTTCGCAGCCGTGAGCGCCAGCCTGCCCCAAAGGCTGGTCATTCTGTGCGGCATTTGGGGAAAATACGATTGTGAACCGATATGACGGTTCAGGAGGATGTCATGAAGAGCTTGAAGACTCTCGGCCTTGTAATGGTTCTCGCCCTGACTCTCGGCGCCGGTTGCGCCAAGAAGGCGGAAGTTCAGACCTATGTGGAAGTGGAAGAAAATCCCGCAACTGCTCTGGAAGTCGCGGTGCAGACCATCACCGACGGCATCGTGTACTTTGATTACGACAAGTACGATGTGAAGAGCGAATATACCGGTATGTTGCAGCAGAAGGCCGAACTCATGAAGGCCTATCCCGACATCCGCGTCCGCATCGAAGGCAACTGCGACGAACGCGGCACTCAGGAATACAACCTCGCTCTGGGCGAACGTCGCGCCCGTGCCGTCTACGACTACATGATCATGCTGGGCGTGAACCCCGCGCAGCTTGAAATGATCAGCTATGGTAAGGAACGTCCCGCCGTGGCCGGCAACAATGAAGAAGCCTGGGCCTTGAATCGCCGCGATAACTTCAACGTGATTGCCCACTAATTTATCCGGAATCTTCCGGAAAGGCCGTCTTCCCCTGCGGGAAGACGGCCTTTCTCTTTTTCAGGGGAGTATGTTTCTGAGCTTCCACAGAGGCCCGAATAAAGCGGGCTGCGTCTGAAAAATCCTTTTGCAGCCGTGGAAATGAGGTTACAGAAGAGCTTGCAGAAGCGGGCGAAAGCTCGAAGGCATCCGAGTTCTTCTGTAAAAGGAAGAGCCTTTCTTTTTCCCGATAGTTCCGTCCTTCTCCGTCCTGCCGGGCAACACGGTAAAACCTGCGGCAACGCAATGTTCCTACGCGCCTTCCCGGAAAGAGCGGACTCTTTTCGGGAAATTGAACGCCTTCATCCCATGCGGGAGACTTGCAAAATTTCGTAAGATAAGGCATGCCTGTACAGGCCGTCGCTTGGAGCGGTTCAGCGGAGCATGGCGCAGTCTGGTAGCGCACCTGCTTTGGGAGCAGGGGGCCGTTGGTTCGAATCCGACTGCTCCGACCAGCAGAATATCGGGGGTTTCGGGCAAAGTCCGGAACCCCTGTCGCATATGGAGCGATGCGGTATTTTTCCGCACTTTCCGGCAGAAAAGAGCGTCGCTTCCTGAAAAAGGCAAAAGTCGCTCTTTTTATGAACCCTCAGGCCGGAGGCGCAGGTTCCGGCTTGGGATTCCCATACTTGACGAGCCTTCTTGGCGGCGTCAGAATCATCTCTCAACTTTTAACTTTTCCGACGAGCTATGAACGAACAACAAAATGTATATACGCGGGAGGGACTTCCCGTCCGGCCTGTTTTTGATATGGAACTGCTTCTGGGACTTTTGCAGGAAACACGGCTCGGCGGTCAGGTTGTGGAAGATCTCGCCGACGCCTGGGAACGCTGGCTGTCTCTCCTGCATGTTTTGAAGCTGGATACCGGCAAGATACGTTATCTTCTCATCTGGCTGGATGAAAGTGTGGAAAAGGAAGTGGATGAAGCCTGGGCGAAGTCTGCTACGGAGGGATTCCGTCTCAACGCGCTTGCCCAGACCATGTGCATGTGTACGGTTTATCAGGCGGAACCTGAAGTTCAGGACGCGGGTTGTGCGCCCGCTCCTCGTCCGACCGAAGCTCTGCGTCAGGCTCTGGCTGCCGAAGGTGTGCCTTATCAGGAAGACGGTCCCACGCTGAGTCGCCGTTATGCTGTTCTGACGCATTTTCCCTTCCGCGGCGCATGCGATATCTGTGTGCTTCAGCCCGACTGCCCCAAGGCGAACGGCTCGACGGACGCCGCGTTCCATACGGTGGAGCTGGGACTTCCCCCCTTGCCCTCCGAAGGAGAAAACCCAGAAGGTGGTCATGTCCACTGAGCGCAATACGGGAAAGAAGCCTCCGGAGCTGTCTCATGGGGTGACCCATATGTTCAAGGCTCTGAGCTATTCGCTGGCCGGACTGCTTTGCGCTTTGAAAACAAGTACGGCGTTCCGGCAGGAATGTCTTGTGCTGCTTGTGCTGTGTGCCGTGTTGCTTCTGACTGGTAAGGGCTTTGAACAGTGGCTGCTCTGCGTATGCGCCTGGCTGGCCGTGATGGCGGCTGAACTGCTGAATTCCGCTCTTGAAGAAGCCTTCAACCTCATTACCACGGATTATTCTCCCGGCGTGAAGGCCGGCAAGGATATGGCTTCCGCCGCCGTGTTCGTCCTCATGATCGTCAATGCCGGCGTATGGCTGCATGTATTCGGGCGCGACATACTTGCTCTTGTCTCCGGAGGCGCAGGGAGCTGACATGGAAACGCTGTTTCTCAAGAAAGGAGAGGAACGCCGCCTGCGGGCAGGGCATCTGTGGGTGTTCAGCAATGAAGTGGACGTGCGGCGTTCGCCCCTGTCCTCCTTTGAGCCGGGACAGGACGTGCTGGTGGCGGATGCTCAGGGGCATGTACTGGGCACAGCCTATGTCAATCCTGCCTCGCTTATTACGGCGCGGCTTGTAAGCCGGGAAAAACGTCCTCTGGATGCCGGGCTTCTGCGGGAACGTCTGATGCAGGCTCTTTCTCTGCGGGAGCGGCTTTTTGATCGTCCCTTTTATCGTCTCTGTCATGGAGAAGGAGATTTTCTCCCCGGTCTGGTACTGGATCGCCACGGCGACTGGCTGACCGCCCAGATTACGACGGCTGGCATGGAGCGTCATCGCGAGGATCTTGCGCAAATTCTTGAGGATGTACTGAAGCCCCGGGGCTGTGTGCTGGCGAACGATATTGCCTCCCGTGATCTGGAAGGGCTGCCCCGCCGGGAAGAGTGTCTGTGGGGAGATCTGGCAGACGTCCCGCCGGAAACCGGGATCGAGGAAAACGGACTGAAATATCGTATCCCCCTGACCGGCGGACAGAAAACAGGCTGGTTCTATGATCAACGTCCCAACCGTGCCGCACTGGCCGCACTGGCCGGAGGGGCGGATGTTCTGGACGCTTTCTGCTATGCAGGCGGTTTCGGCGCGCTGGCTGCCGCACGGGGCGCAAAGAGCGTCACCTTTCTTGATGCGTCTGCATCTGCGCTGGAATTCGCACGCGGCAACGCGGCGCAGGCCGGACTGGACAACGCGGAAGCATTGAAGGGCGATGCGCTGACCCTGCTTGCCGATCTGCGCCGGGAAGAACGACGTTTCGATATTGTCTGCCTTGATCCTCCGGCCTTCATCAAGCGTCGCAAGGATGCAAAACAGGGACTGGAAGCCTACCGCCGCGTCAACGAACTGGGTCTTGATCTGGTGCGCCCGGGTGGGCTGCTTATGAGCTGTTCCTGCTCGCATCATCTGGAAGCGTCTGAATTGCTGCGCCTTGTGGCCCGTGCGGCCGGCAGACGCGGGCGTCACCTGCGACTTCTTTTTCAGGGATTTCAGGGGCCGGATCATCCTGTCCACCCCTCCATGCCGGAAACGGCGTATCTTAAAACCTTTCTTTTCCAGGCGGATTGAACGCCGCCCCGGAGGCCGCCATGAAAATGCTCCATACCCGACTGCTCACTCCCGGACCCACCCCCATACCCGATCGTGTGCGGCTGGCCATGGCGGAACCCATGATCCATCATCGCAAACCTGACTTCATGGCAGTGATGGAAGAGACTCAGGGAATGCTGCGCCGTCTGTTCGGTACGGAACAGGTTGTTCTGCCCCTTTCCTGTTCGGGAACGGGCGCAATGACCGCCGCCGTGCATTGTCTGTTTGAAAAAGGCGAAAAGGTGCTGGTGGCCGAAGCCGGAAAATTCGGCGAACGCTGGGCGCAGATTGCCTCCGTCCGGGGGCTTGAGGTGACGACGTTGTCCGCCCCCTGGGGACGCGCCATTGCTCCGGATCGTGTGACCGCTGCTCTGGATGCCGATCCTTCGATCCGCGGCGTGCTGATCCAGCTTTCGGAAACGTCTACGGGGGTACAGCATCCCGTACGGGAAATTGCGGAGATAACCCGCAATCGCGACGTCATGCTGGTAGCTGACGGCATCTCTTCCGTAGGCATTGCGCCGACGCCCATGGATGAATGGGGGGTGGACTGCCTGCTGACCGGATCGCAGAAGGGATTGATGGTTCCTCCCGGCCTTGCGCTGCTTGCCCTGTCCGAAAGAGCCTGGAAACGTGCTGAAAAGGTGGCTCCTTCCTGCTTTTACTTCAATCTGCTGCGGGAACGGGACGCGGTACGGAGCAAGAATCAGACGCTGTTCACCTCGCCTGTCAGTTTGATCATCGGCCTGCGTGAGGCTCTGCGCATGATCTTTGAAGAAGGTCTATCCTCTCTGTACGCCAGACAACGGGCCATGACAGCCATGGCCAGAGCCGGTATTTCCGCAATGGGGCTTGAGCTGTTCGCACCGGAACACTATACGCTGGGCCTGACCAGCGTGAAAATGCCCGATGGCCTGCCCTCGTCCGCAGTGACCAGAAAGGCGGCGGAACTGGGAGTGATTATGAGTACCGGGCAGGCTCCCATGAAAGATGAAACCCTGCGCCTAGCCCATATGGGCTGGGTGGACTGGGGAGATATTCTGGCGGGGCTGCACGCATTGCAGTGGGCCGTGGAAAGCCTGAGTGGGAAGAAGTGCCCGGCCGGTGCGCTGGATGCAGCAATGAACGCCTGGCATGACAGTATGCGTTCGGAACAATAGAAGCCTTGTGTCCTGCGCGGCAGGGGGGAAGCTGTCAATTTGCCGCTTGCGGGACTGTTTCGGACAGGATGGGGCAGCTGATGTCACGCCGGGAAACGGGCGGGACAGATGCTCTGACTCCTCTTGCAGGGGGAATGTATTTCGCCGTGTTCAGCGGGGCAGAGGGCCTATGCTCTCTGCCCCGTTCTGCTAAAAAGAGAAAGGTTGCGTCACACGCTGTTTATGCCGGACACGACGCATTGAGATGACCGATCCCGGCGCGCCGCATACAGTTCAGGCACTCGCGTTCCGCATCGCGCAGGACGCTCTCCACGTCTAGCGTCATGAATGTTCCCGCACGATAGAGGAAACGCCCATCCACCATGGTATCCGTGACGTTTTCCCTTGTGGCTTCATACACGATTCGCCCTACCGGATCTCTGCCCGCAGCGGGCAGGGTATGCGGCATATTCAGATTCAGGGCAATCAGATCCGCCTTTTTACCCACTTCCAGAGAACCGAGTTCCGCTTCCTGCCCTATGGCTTTTGCTCCTCCCAGCGTGGCAAGTGTCAGGGCTTCCTGTGCGGGCAGGGCCAGAGGGTTGTTGAGCAGGGCCTTTTGCAGAATCGAGGCCTGGCGCATTTCCAGAAAGGAATCCATATGGTTGTGAGAGCCGTCCAGCCCTATGGCGACATTGACGCCCATGGACAGCAGCTCGGCAACGGGGGCGAAGCCCGAGGACATCTTGGTATTTGAGGAAGGACAGTGCACCACATGGGTGCCCGTGTCGGCCAGAATGCGTTTTTCTTCTTCATTCAGCCACACACAATGAGCAAGCAGTACGTTTTCTCCCGTATAGCCCAGCCTGTGCAGATATTGCACGTTGCGCATGTGGCGGCTGTTCTCCACCAGAGCGATTTCTCCGAGATTTTCCGAGGCATGGGTATGCAGGCGCAGACCGTTTGCGCGGGCCATGTCCCGGGCGGATTTCAGCAGGCGATCCGAACAGGAGGGTATGAAGCGCGGGGCCACGGCATAGCGCAGCCGTCCGTTGCCTTTCATGTGCCAGGTATTGAGCAGCCTTTCCGTTTCCTTCAGGCTGTCCGCCGCGCTTTCCCGCATGGCAGGAGGAACGCCTTCACCCTCGTCCATCATGCACTTTCCGAACAGACCGCGCAGGCCGCATTCTTCCATGACTTCAAAAATCGCATCCTCGTGTCCCGTCGTGCCCATGTCCACAAGCGAGGTGCTTCCACTGCGGATCAGTTCCAGCGCGGCAAGGCGTGCGGCAGCGGCGTTGCTTGCGTCGCTGTGTGCAGCTTCCAATGGCCAGATGCGCTTTTTCAGCCAGTCCATAAGTTCCAGATCGTCGCACAGGCCCCGGAACAGCGTCTGGGTGACGTGCATGTGCGCCTGAATCAGACCGGGCATCAGCACCCGTCCTGTCATGTCCACATGTTCCGCGCCCAGAGCTTCGGGGCGGGTCGCAAGATCTGTCCCCAGCGCGGCAATGCGATCTCCGTCGACAAGGATATCTGCAAAGAGAATGTCGCGCCGGGGGTTCATGGTCACCACCTGACCGCCGTACAGTAAATATTTCATATGTTGCCTCGAAACGATGCGGCAGGAAAAACGGGCGCAGGGTCAGAGTCCCGTGCCGCTGTCGTCAGGGACGACAGGTGCGCTGTACGTTGCCCACAGACCGGGGAGTCTGTTCACTCTGTCCGGAACTCCGCTGGAAACAGCTCCGAAAGTACGTTCGGGAACGCTTACGGTATGAGTCCGGACGCGGCGGGGCTGACAAATCTGTGCGGCAGAGGTGGAAGCGTCTATCGCTGGATGTGCCCCAGCAGACAGGTGACTTCATAGGGAATGGTTCCCCACCAGGAGGCCAGTTCGTCGGCCCGGACAGGACGGGATTCTCCACCCAGCACATAGGCCGGATCTCCCGGGTGAACCTCGGGCATGTCTGTGACGTCAAGACAGGTCATCTGCATGGCTACCCGACCGATGACGGGCGCTCTCATGCCGTTCAGGCTCATCTGTGCGCCGCTCGTGCGACGGTAGCCGTCGGCGTAACCGATGCCGACCACAGCCACGGTCATATCGTGATCGGCGACGAAGGTGCGTCCGTACCCCAGACTCTGCCCCGCACGCAGCGGATGCACTTCAAGAACGGGTGCAAAGACTTCCATGACCGGAGCAAGACCTATTCCAAGAACGTCGCGCCGGGTTCCGTAAAAGGGGTTGCCGCCGTACAGAGCGAAGCCTGGACGGGGCAGGTCTCCCGCAAGCTCGGGGAAGGCGAGCAGGCAGGCGCTGTTGCCGAGGGAGAGGCGGATCTCCGGGAAGAAATGGCGCAGACCTCTGGCCGCATCCCGGAATATGTCCGCCTGTTCGTGCGTAAATGCGTCCTGATCAGGATCGTCCGCCACGGCCAGATGGGAAACAAACAGATCGGGGCGCAGCTGAGGGGCGACGGCCAGTTTGTCCAGCACCAGAGGAATGTCTTTCGGCGAAAAGCCGAGTCTGGCCATGCCGGTATCGCATTTGATTGCGATGGAAACACTGTGTTTCTGCCAGTCTCGGGTCAGTTCCGACAGACGCTCAAGCGTTGCCCAGTCATGGATGAGCGGGGTGATCTCGTGCGTGAGCGCAGCCCGTATGTCTTCGTCCATGGAGGGGAGGGTAGGGGAGAGATTCGGCGTGTCCGCCGCAAGAGGAGAGAAGCCGAGCAGGGCCAGCACTGTTCCCCGTATGCCGGCACGGCGCAGCTCCACACCTTCCGAAACGGCCCCGACGGCAAAATGATCGATGTCCTGACTGGCCAGTGTCACGGCGACTGCCAGCAGGCCGTGACCATAGGCGTCCGCCTTGATGACGGGCATGAGCGGTTTTCCCGAGGAAAGAAGAAGATCGAGATTGTGCAGCAGATTGTCCAGACGGATACGGGTACGACAGAGAGAGTTCACGATAAACCTCGCAGGATGCCCTCCGGCCGCGGATACCGGGGCTTTTTTTCGCGGGCGATGTGTGCTAGAGGTGCAGGACGTTCATGCGTCCCGTCCTGCATCGGGAGCCTCCGTTCCAGTGGAGGCCTGTCCTTTGGATATGGTATTGCGTCTTGTCTAGGCTTGCAACCCGGAAGAGTCCCCCCGTGTATCCGCGTTTTATTTTTTTACTGCGTTTTTTCCGTCCCTTCCCTGTGCGTTTTTCGGGCAGAGGGAAGCTTGCGTTTTCTTCGCTGGCGATTGTCGCCCTTGCGCTTCTTTTCGGGCTGTCCGGGCAGGCTTCGGCCATTCCGGGCGTATCCCTGTCCTCCCCTGTCCGCACGGGAGGAGACGCTCCATGGCATCTGACGGCGGATCGTCTGGAAAGCCTGGATGACGGCGTAATTGTGGAAGCTTCGGGCGATGTGGTGCTGACCCGGGGGCAGGATTATCTCAAGGCTGATTTTGCCCGCTATTATACGGCAACGGACTGGGTGTTCGTGCAGGGGAATGTCAGCGTGCGCCTGGGACGGGACGAACTTTCCGCAGCGGAAGCGGAATTCGATCTCAAAAGCAATACCGGCTGGCTCAAGAACGGCAGCGTATTCATGGCCGGCCCGCACATCACCTTTACCGGAGAAGAGGTGGTCAAGCACTGGGGGGATCGCTATACCTTTCAGGAAGCCAAGGTCACGGCCTGCGACGGGCCGACTCCGGCCTGGTCGCTGGCTGCGGATCAGGCCGTGGTGGAAATAGACGGCTATGCAACACTTTCTCATGCCACATTCCAGGTGCTGGATCAGGGGGTTCTCTATGCGCCGTGGATGGCTCTTCCCGCCAAAACAACACGGCAGACCGGACTGCTCATGCCGGACTACGGGTTCAGCGACGAACACGGCTTTTTTGCCACCGTTCCCTGGTACTGGGCCATCGACAAGAGCCGGGATCTCACGGTCTACGGCTCCTGGTTTGAAAAGAACGGTCTGATGCCCTCTGTGGAATATCGTTCCCATGTGACCGATACGGATAAAACCTGGCTCGGCCTTGATTACCTGCATGATGAAAATGCCAAAAGCTATATCCGGGACGATCGTTTCTGGCTGCGGGGCATGGGGGACGGACAGATCGGGCTGAGCGGCTGGAAATACAAGTACGATCTGGATTATGTGTCGGACGGGGAATTTCTGACGGATTTTCATTCGTTCATGACGGGGTATGATGAGACAAGGGATACCCTGCTGAAAATGTTCGGGCGCGACCTCCCCACCCGGGACAAGAACCGCGTCACGTCCGGATTCGTCTATCGGGACTGGGAGCGTTTCGGGGTTACGGCGGGCCTGCGCTATGAGGAAAATCCCTTTCTGCGGCAACTGAATTATCGACATGTGAATGATACCATTGTGCAGAAGCTGCCTGAACTCAACGCCTATCTGTACAAGGGGCGGCTGTTGCGGAACATGCCCCTTGAAATAGAAGGGGAGGCTTCCACGGCCTACATGTACCGGGAAGAGGGAACCAGCGGGATGCGGACGGAGATCCATCCGGTGCTTTCTCTTCCGGTGGATTTGAAATATGGGACGCTGATAGCCAGCGGCGGACTGCGTCAGACGCTCTATCACAGCACCTCTGTTTCGGGGAATACGCCCCTTGTCGTAGGAGAAGGCGGCAGACGCGATCAGACGGGCGAAAGCCGCACCATCCCGGAAGTAGACGTGCAGGCTTATACTTCGGCACAGAGAGTGTGGAAATTTACGCCGGATCTCGATGCGGAACAGGTGGGCCGCTATCAACTGACGGCGTTGCGGCATACGCTTCAGCCTCGGGTTTCCTATTCCTGGGTTCCCAACGTCGATCAGGAAAAGAACCCCTTTTATGATGAGGATGATCGTATTTTGCCGTCCTCTGTGCTGAATCTTTCGCTGACCAATCTGGTGACGCTGAGGCGTGAGCTGCTGAGTTCCGGCTCTGCGGAGGACGGACAGCGAAGCGGCCTGAGCCTTGTCGATCCCGTCTACAGCGAAATAGCCCGGGTTCGTCTTTCCGGCGGTTATGACTTCCGTGAAGCAAGACGTAAAAAATTCCGTGACGTACTGCCGCGCCGCCCCATACTCGACCTTGCGCTCGACACGACCCTGAGTCCGCTGGACTGGCTCAGCCTGTGGAATCAGACTTATTTCTCCATGCACGGCGAGGGCATTACCAGAAACGACGTGGGCGTGACCTTCACCAACCGGCGCTGGGGGAGCTGGAGCGTGGGGTACAGTCGTCGCAACGGATATTATGACTATCAGGATATTGTGAAGTATGACAATATCGAAGACATGCTGTTCGACAAACCCCTGGAGCTGGTGACCAACGCACTGGAACTGAAGCTCAATCAACGCTGGAGTCTGGGTTTCTCCTCTCAGGACGACCTGCTCACCAAGGAAAATTATGAGCGCAATGTCCGTCTGACCTATTCCGATCCCTGCTTCCGGGTGAGCGGATATTACAGTTCCGAACGGGACGGAAAGGAGCAGAGCATACGTCTGCGTCTGGAACTTCTGGGTCTCAGCTGATTTTCGTGAAAGGCAAGCGATGATAGCGCGGCTGATCTGCGGTTCCCTGCATGGTGTGGATGCCTACCGGGTGGATCTGGAAGTGGATTTTTCTCGTCACGGCATACCGGCCTTCGTGATGGTCGGTCTGGCCGAAGGCGCGGTGCGCGAAGCGCGGGACAGGGTATTTTCCGCACTCCGGGCTTCAGGATTCAAACTTCCCCCTGCCAGAATCACGGTCAATCTTGCGCCTGCGGATCGTCGCAAGGCGGGCAGTGCCTACGATCTGGCTCTGGCTGTGGGGCTGCTGGCCGCCGGAGGGATCATCGCGGCGGAACGGGCGGAAGGCTGGGTGCTTGCGGGAGAACTTTCCCTGAATGGAGAAATCCGGAGCGTGCCCGGTATATTGCCTCTGGCCCTGCTTGCCCGTGCCGAAAAGGCAAAGGGAATGCTGGTTGCGCCGGAGGCCGGAGACGAGGCGGCCGTCGTGGAGGGGCTGACGGTCTATACGCCGCGCACGCTGGGCGAAGCTGCGGCTTTTCTGGCCGGAGAAACGGAGCTTTTGCCCCATATCTGCAAAGTTTCCCGCCCCGAAACGGCATATAGCGGCGATTTTTCCGAAGTACGGGGGCAGGAACATGCCAAGCGCGCCATAGAGATTGCCGCGGCGGGGGCACACAATCTGCTGCTGATCGGCCCGCCGGGCAGCGGCAAGACCATGCTGGCCAGACGTATCCCCTCCGTACTCCCGCCCCTGTCCTTTGAAGAGGCCCTTGAGGTTACGAAAATTTACAGTGTGGCCGGGCTGCTCGGAAATCGCGGACTGATGACGGAACGTCCTTTCCGTGCGCCGCATCACACCGTTTCCGACGTGGCTCTCATCGGCGGAGGGACAATACCCCGTCCGGGGGAAGTATGTCTTGCTCACAGGGGCGTATTGTTTCTGGATGAACTTCCGGAATTCCGACGTTCCGCTCTGGAGGTGCTGCGCCAGCCTCTGGAAGACGGTATGGTGACCATTGCGCGCGTAGCCCATGCTCTGACCTTTCCTGCGGACTGTATGCTGGTGGCGGCAATGAATCCCTGCCCCTGCGGATACAGGGGGGATCCCCGTCATGACTGCACCTGCTCGCCTTCCGCACGGGAGCGTTATCGCGCCAGACTTTCCGGTCCTCTTCTGGACAGAATTGATTTGCATGTGGAAGTGCCTTCTGTTCCGCGTGAGGAGTTGCAGACGCCTGCCGCCAGACGAGCGGGAATGGACTCTGCCTCCATGCGGGAGCGCGTGGCCCGGGCCCGGGCCTTACAGACGGAGCGTTATGCCGGAACGCCATGCCGCGCCAATTCCGGCCTTTCCGGAGCCCTGCTGGACAGGTATTGCGCACTGGACGCCGAATGTGGAGAATTTCTCGGCCTGGCTGCGGACAGACTCGGTTTGTCCGCCCGCGCCTATACGCGCATTCTGCGCATTGCCCGCACTATTGCGGATCTTGAGGAAAGTCCGTCCATCCGGCTGCCGCATCTGGCGGAGGCCGTAAACTGCCGGGTGCTTGATCGGGAGAGGCTGTCATGACTCCACGTCTGTCCGTTCCCCATGTCCTGATGCTTTTGGGAGCGCTGGGGTTGTTTTTCGGCAACGCTAATCCTCTGCTGCATCTGCCGCTGGTTGCGCTGCTCTATCCCGCCGCTCTGGTATTGCTGGCCCGGGAATCCTTTCCTTTCCGGCGCGGTTGGATTTGCGGCCTTGCCGGGGCTTCCGCCTCTCTGTACTGGATCAGCTGGGCGGCCCATGATTACGGAGCCTTCCCCTGGCCTCTGGCTGTGCCCTGCGCGGTGCTGCCCGGCGTGTGGGTGGGCTTGTGGGGCGGACTGTTCTGTCTTGTTCTGTCCCGCTTTTTCCGTATGGGAAATGCCGGACCATTGCGGCGTGCGCTTGCGGCGGGTCTGCTCTGGTATCTGTTGGAGTGGATGCGCGGCTGGGCGGCAACGGGCTTCCCCTGGCTTACGCTGGGTTCGGCCCAGGCTCCCTGGCCTCTGCTGATTCAGGGAGCTTCTCTGATAGGTGATTACGGACTGTCCGGGCTGTTTGCAGCCGCAGCCTGCCTTGCGGCGGAGCTTATCTGCTCCCGGGCCTCTTCCGTCCCCATGCGTGCCGGGGAGCGTGCGGGAGCCCTTGTTGCCTTGATGCTGATTGTGTCGTTTGTTGCAGGCTACGGCATATGGCGTCTGAAAAGCCTGCCGCTTCGCGATCCCCTGGCCGCAGCCGGGATGGAGAGCAGCCTTTCCCTGGCTCTCGTGCAGGGCAATGTCCCGCAGGATATCAAGTGGGAGCCGGCCTTTCAGGAACATACCGTTGATAAGTATCTTGAATTGAGCGTTGCTGCTCTTGCCGCCGGAGAGAAGGGTGCGGGCGGAGTCGATCTTGTGGTCTGGCCGGAAACGGCCATGCCCTTTTATTTTCAGCTCGGAGGGGAACTGCCCGCGCGTCTGCGCGAATTTGCCCGCAATAAGGGAGTATGGCTGCTTTTTGGGGGGCCTGCCCGGAAGGAAAATTCTCCCGGAGGCGGAGATTTTTCCCGCGATTCCTCGCTGCGCAATCGCGCTTTTCTGCTGAACCCTGAGGGAATGCCCGAATCTTCCTACGATAAAAGTCATCTTGTGCCCTTCGGGGAATATATTCCTCCCTTTCTTGATCTGCCGATCTTTGAGCCGCTGCTTCAGGGCGTGGGAGGCTTTTCTCCCGGGGAAGAAGGGCCGCTTCCCGTCGTGCGCAACGGAAAGGGAGACAGCTTCCGCCTGGGAATGCTGATCTGCTATGAGGCCATTTTCCCGGAAATTGCGCGCGAGCACGTGGCGCGCGGAGCGGATGTGCTGATCAATATCAGCAACGACGGCTGGTACGGGCGCAGTTCCGCTCCGGCCCAGCATCTCTATCTTTCCGTAATGCGGGCGGTGGAACAGGGACGCTGGCTCGCGCGCGGCACGAATACCGGTCTGACTGCCGTTTCCGATCCCGGAGGCCGTCTGTGGCTGTTGGGTGGCGGAAGTCCTGAATCCGGATCGGGACTTTTCGAGGATGCCTGGCTCCGGGGCAGTATATGGCCGGAAAGGGAGCGCAGCGTCTATTTCCATTTGCATCCCCTGCTGCCCGCACTTGCGTTGAGCCTGCTTCTTCTTATATTCTTCACAGCGAAGCGGAAACAAAGGGGATGAATCTTTTTTTCGCGTGAGAGGAGGCAGCCTTTCTTCTGAAAGCCCGGCCCGGGCAGAGCCGCTTCCTCCGGATATGTTTTTTGCCGTCGTACAGAGTTCGGCGGCCTGATCCTGAACCGGGCCTCAGCCCGTCTGTCGAGAAGGATATCGACATGCTGCAACTGGCGGAATTGCGTCCTCGCTGCGCCGCGCTTTCTGAACAATTCAATTCCCTCTGGGGGCGTCTTTGACCTGCCCTCGCGGGAGGCGCGTCTTGCAGAGATAGAACAGCTTATTTCAAAACCCGATGCCTGGAACGATCAGGAGGCTCTGACCCCCATACTGAAGGAAAAGAGCCGTCTGGAGAATGAGACGGCACGGTATCATGCCTTGCAGTCCGCTCATGCGGACATGCTCGACTGGCTTGAGCTTGCCGGAGAAGGTGAAGGCGGAGATGAAGCTCTTGAGGCTCTTTCGGAACAGGCGGACAAGCTGGAAGAACTGCTTACGTCCACGGAAATGACCATTCTGCTTTCCGGCGAAGCGGACAGGATGAACGCCATCATGGATATTCATCCCGGCGCGGGAGGGACGGAAGCGCAGGACTGGGCCGAAATGCTGGAGCGTATGTATCTGCGCTGGGCGGATGAGCAGGGGTTCAAGGCCACGATACTGGACAGCCTGCCCGGAGAAGAGGCGGGCATCAAAAGCGTGACCATGCGCATTGAGGGCGAAAATGCTTACGGGCTGCTTCAGGGAGAAAAGGGCATACATCGTCTGATTCGCATTTCTCCCTTCGATTCCTCCGGTCGGCGTCATACGTCCTTTGCCTCCGTGGATCTTCTGCCCGATGCCGGGGATGAAATTTCCATCGAAATCAAGGAATCCGACTTGCGCATCGACGTTTACCGCGCCTCCGGAGCGGGAGGACAGCATGTGAACAAGACGGAATCGGCCGTGCGCATCACCCACCTGCCTACGGGGATTGTTGCCCAGTGCCAGAACGAAAAATCGCAGCACAGCAACAGGGAATCGGCCATGCGCATTCTTAAGGCGCGTCTTTACGAACATGAGCGCAGTAAGCGGGATGCTGCAAAGCAGGCCGATTACGCCGGAAAGGACGCCATTGCCTTTGGAAGTCAGATCCGTACCTATACCCTTCAGCCGTATCGGCTGGTGAAAGATCATCGCACAGGCTCGGAAATGGGAGATGTGGACGCCGTGCTGGACGGACGCATCAGTCAGTTTCTACGGGATTATCTGTTGTATCGTCACGAACGGCAAATCCGTCCGTAGAGGAATGGAAGGCCGATATGGATCCGGAAATCGAAGTCGCCATGAATCTGGCGGAAGAGCTGGATCGCGTCTCACGTATTCTTGCGTGCGAGGCGGATGGGCAATCTTCGGAACATGATGGCGGATATTCAGGGCGAAAGCCTGCCCTGATCGTCTGGAGAGAAGTACCCGGACTGAAACGGGAAGTCTGGGATACGCTAAAGGCCGGAGGCAAATGTCCCGGGTGGCATGTCTGCGCTCCTGAGGAAAGAGCTGCTTCTCTTGCCTCCGGTCGACTTGATACGCGCAGGGAGGAAAGAACGGGGCTGTGGCGGCCGCTTCCCTTCATGGAAAGGCTGAAAGAGGAGCTGGCCCGTAATTCTCTTGCCGGACGTTGCGCGGCACTTGCGCTGTTTTCCGTCGCTTCTTCCTTTGCTGAAGCTGACAATTCTCTGTGCGCCGGACTGTGGGCGGCAGCTCGTCCCGGCGACGTGCCGGGCAGGGTTGACGAAGGTGGGCTTGGAGGCAAATTTTCCGGAACCGTGGGGCTTTTTCTGCCGGGGCGGGGAATTTTTCAGGCGCTTGCCCTGGCGGAAAAAATAGCCAGGGATGCGGACGAACATCTGGCCCGGGCCGGCCTCGGCGTTCGGACGCGGGCCGGTGTGGCCGCAAGCGCCGATTGTCATGAGGAGCTTTCCCTGCTGTTGCGCCGCGCACGGCAGGCTCTGGAAAGTTCTTCCCGTCGCGACGATGCGACACTGGGCGAACGGGTGCGCCTGTACCGGGAAGATATCTCCGGCGAAGGACATGATGTGCATGAGACGCTGGTACAGGCCAGCGAAAAACGTTTTCTCTTTTTCGGCGGTACGATATGAAGGATGAGACAACACTCAGCGTTGCGGTGATGAGCGGCAAGGGCGGCGTGGGCAAGAGCAATATTGCTCTCAACCTCGGCTACGCTCTGGCGCAGGCCGGGCATCCTCTGCTGCTCATGGATTGTGACCTCGGGCTTGCAAACCTTGATGTACTCCTTGGAATTGCCCCCGAGGGCAACCTCCAGCAGGTCATCATGGACGAGCGCGCTGCGTCCGATATCATTTATCCCATAAACGGGCAGGAACGGGGACGTTTTGATATCCTTCCCGCTGCATCCGGCGTACCGGAACTTGCGGAAATGAATGCGGATATGCGTGATCTGCTCCTGCGTCGTCTGGAGCCGGAATTACAGAAATACAGCATTGTGCTGCTGGATCTCGGAGCGGGCATCAACGGGACAGTGCGCTCCTTTGCCGCCATGGCTGCCGTGCGTCTGGTGGTCATGACCCCGGAGCCTACCTCGTTGACGGACTCCTATTCTCTGATGAAAGTACTCAATGCACAGCTCGGGATCAGCGATTTCCTTGTGGTGGTCAACGATGTGGAAAGTCAGGATGAAGTACGGGCAATGTTCGACAGACTTTCCCTTGCCTGCGAACGATTTCTCGGTTTCACCCCCGTGCTGCTCGGTTCCGTCTGTCATGATCCGGCCATGCCCCGCGCCGTTTGCCGGCAGCAGCCGCTGCTTCAGACGGAGCCTGATGCTCCGGCCGCGCAGGATATTCTCCGCCTTTCGGGAGAACTGCTTAAAATTCGAGGGGTTATGGCAGACCGTCTGAAGGGAAATCCGGTGCTGAAAAATCTTGCCTGAATGGATAATTAAGACTAATATTGTTTATAGCGATCTGTTCTGGCCATGGACATGCGTGCGAATCGACAAGGGAGCGGAGGTTCCATGAATAAAAGTGAACTTATCAAAACACTGGCGGAGCAGTCCAGTCTTTCGCTGGACGAAGCCACGATGGTTGTGAATACCTTTGTGGATTCCATGAAAAAGGCGTTACTAGATGGCGATCGTGTGGAAATTCGAGGCTTTGGAAGCTTTAAGGTCAAGGAATACGAATCCTATTCCGGACGTAATCCTCGTACCGGCGACAAAGTAGAAGTACGCCCGAAGCGTCTGCCCTTTTTCCGGGCCGGCAAAGAACTGAAGGAATTTCTTAATAGCTGAAGCCTTTCTATCCATCCATACGTTTTCTGAAAATACGGTAAGCCCGGTTCTCCGGGCTTTTTTTATGGCTGATTCGGCAGGATATATGCTTTTCCCGTTATGCCGTCATGAATGAAAATACGAGCGGAGACATTGTAATGCCGTACACTATGAACTTCCGTTTTCAGGCGATAGACGCGCAGTTTCATTCATGTTCCTGAATATGGAGTCGTACCGCAACGTTTATGTCGGCAGGCGGAACAGATCATTGTCTGAAGGATTTGAAGGGGAGGAGCAGGCGGCCGGATGAAAAGTTCGGCCCGAAGCAGTGTTTTCAGAAAATATTGCCGCGCATGACGCGATAAAAAAGAGGGGGAAAGAGTTTCCTCTTTCCCCCTTCTGAACGAACGTATCTGCAGAATACGAATTGTTCAGCATCTACCCCGTACGGGGCAGAAACTAGAACTCATAGGTGAAGTTCAGGGTGCCGCGGAAGATGTTGTCGTAGTCCCGACCCCAGACCTTTTCGTCGAAATCGGTCACGAGGTAGGAGAGCAGCAGATTCGCGGTCAGGTTTTCATACAGCTTGTAGCTGTTCATGAAGTCGATGGACCAGGCGGAGTCGGCGGTGGTCATGTAGCCGATGGGGCCATCGTTCTTGTGGTTGACAAAGGTCGCAGACGTGGCCGGGCCAGTGACGCGATTGGTGTTGTTGGTGCCCTGGAAGTAGGTCACGGAGAGCTGGTGGCTCAAATCCTGAATGAAGGAGACATCCTTCACACCGAGCTGCACGCCCCAGGTGCCAGCGGCGCTGCAGACGTCGGGGGTACCGGAGATCTGGCTGTAGTAGTCGAAATAGATTCCGGAAGGATCGAAGGCTGCGGAACCGTCCACAGAGAGCAGGCGACCGCTGTCTTCGGAATCGGCGTCATCGCCGGAGGCATACCAGCCGCGCAGGAAGGGGGTGGCCATGCTGAGGCGCATTTCCGCGCCGAGGGCGGCATACCAGCCGGAACGTTCGGCGGTGTGATCGGCGTCGTTGCCGCTGTACAGGAAGTCAGCGGTGAACTTGAAGGGATCGAACATGGTCAGTTCGCCGCCGAGGCCCACCCAGTAGGCGGTGGTATTTTCATTGGAGACGTCGCCCAGCATATCAAAGGTCGAGGGACCTGCGATCACGTTGCCCGCAGCGTTGTATTCTGCACCGGCCATGCTGCCGACGAAGCCCACCATACCCCAGGGAGTGACCTTGAAGCCGTCGCCGGTCACATCAAGCGAAAGGTAGGCGAGGTCGACGCTGCTGTGAGGCCTATGCGGGTTATCCCACTTGTTGACTTCCGCAGCGGGACGCAGCCAGCCGATGTTCAGAGCCACCATGTCGTTGATCGGGGCGGACACGACCACGCCGTCGATCACATCGTCAAGAACAGAGGAGCCGAAGGTGTAGGAAGGCAGGGCCACGGACTGACGGCCCATGCGAACCAGCACGTTGGTGTTGGGAACGATCCAGTCCAGGTAGGCGAGACGGGCGGTCACGCCCGCGCCGGTGCCGCCGGTGCCGGCGGTGCCCCAGTTGTATTCATTGGTGTCGCCGTCGGTGACCTGCAGCTGCACGCGACCGGACACATATTCGCTGGCAACCAGGTCGAAGTTGATACGGATACGCTGAGCGGCCTTGAAGGTGCCATCGCTGGAACCTTTATGATTTTTTGCCGCACCGTAGTCGTTGTACATATTGTCGGCAAAGGTGAAAGCAGTCTGCCATTCGCCGGACACCTTCATGTCCACAGCGGAGGCGCCGTTGGCGGTGGAGAACACCATGCCCGCGGCCAGAATAAGCGTCACGAGCTTTTTCATGATACCACATCCTTGAAAAAAGTTGAAAAACTGAACTCTGTTTTCAGAGCAGAAAGAAGCGTTTCTCTTGCCCTTAACGAACCATCCCTAAAGATCCGTATATTAGAAATCGCTTCAACAAATCGGATTCTAATCACTCCTTTTTCGGGATGCAAGGACAAAATACCAAAAAGTAAATTTTTTTTGACAGGAGTTTTTTCAAAGTTAAAAGATTATATGAGAATAAATGATAATTGAAATAAAATGTAACAAAAAGAAATATAGCAAGTTGTACGCCTAACAATATGCAACAGTACGCAGCATTTTTTTTATCGTATCCGATTAGGGAGCATGGAAGAGACATTGCAGGAGAAAGCCGTCTCGAGGAGTGTTTATAGAATGTTTTTTATTTCTCAATTTCGTGGAGACGTTACAGGGCCGAAAGGTCTGAAGCCGGGAAAGCTTTTTTTTGCGATTTTTACTAATATATTTCAATATATTATAAATTATAAGAGGGGTGATGCGCTGAAGAATCCGGTGTCGTCCAGGGGGCTGAGTTTTGTCAGAACCAGGTATATGCGCGGTATGCGCATGCCGGTAAGATGGCATGCAACGTGTCGCTGTTCGGGGGAAGCTTTTAAATCCGCATTGAAAAGAAGTATCGCTTGGCGCGGGCATTGTCTCCGGCAAGCCGCAGGCAGTCGGAACCGGACAGGCCTCACGTGTTGTTGTGTTAACGTCGAATTTGCCGGGAAGCCTGAACTAATCCTTCATCAACATTTTCAGTGGGGCAGGGGCGTTGTGCTGTTGAAGACGGAGAAAATATGTGTTCCGGGTCTCTCGATGGCAACAGCGGAGGAGACGTTCATCAGAGAAAATCCGAGCCTGACGTAAAAATGGTATAAGGAAGTTTTACGATATATTATTCGAAGATGCGGAGCATATTCCGACAAAGAAAAGATGGAATGTAAAAGAGAAACATTGCTTCATATATATGTTGCTTTGAACGGAGGAGCATTGCAGGATAACCGTACGCGAGTTGTTGTTTTCGGTAATAAGGGAAATGGGAAGATTGTATTTAGCTCATAATCGTCACCTTCAATTCATGCCTGTGGTCTGTCGATTCAAACCATGCTGTCCGCAGGATGAACTTTTTTCTTTCAAAACGCGAGGCTTCAGGGCAGAATGAAGACAGGGACGGTATTCGTCCTATAAAGGACTGGGAGGCCGTTATGCGTAAGAATGGTGATATCGGGCTGGAAGGCGGCGGAGTGCTTGATGCGGATATCAGTCGCGCGCTGCGGGAGAGCGCGCCGACGGTGAGGCAGAGCATAGAGGAATGGCTGCGGCAGTCTCTTGCAGCCAAGGAAGCTCGGGAAGCCCGCATGGAGGAGATGCGCCTGTACCTTGCCAGTACGCGCGACGATCGCGAACGTCGCGTGCGCGAACAGGCAGAAGCCTGGGAACGTAAAAAAGCCATGCTGGAGGATAAGGTGGAGATTCTGGGCTACAGTCTGGAAACTCCGGGAGAAATCCTCGCGGAGGAGGCCGCACCCGGCGACGGCGGCCTGATCAAGGCTTCGGAACGGGCCAGGGAAGCTCTGGAAAAAGATATGGAATTCCATCTGGTTCAAGCCAGGGCATGAGGTCCTTTCGAAGCTGCGCCCTTTGCATTGCCGTTCGGATGAAAATATGCGAAAGTCGGGCAGCCCGGCGGAAAGCCGGCAAGCAAAGGAGCCTCCCATGCCCGTAAAAGAAGCCACAAGCTTGTGCAAAACCATACTGCGCAACGGTTACGACGCATATATCATCAATACCGCTCTTCAGATACAGCTGCATGAAATGACAGGTCTCAAGGAGCTGGACATTGCCTGCGAACCGGATTTTGAGACGCTGGGCAAATTGTTCCCGAACCTTGCCCGGAGCAGCGAGGAAGAGGTTATCGGCACCCTGTTCAGCGAGGAGACGGGGATACTCTATCGCTTTTATCCCACAGATGTCAGCGACGCCTCCCATCCGGAAATGGTGGTACGCCGGATTACTCCGCATATGCAGGAAGCCCTGCGCGCAGCTTCGGAAGAAAAATACGGCGCGGTTATGCGTCTGAGCAGCTTTCTCAATTCCGACAAGGTAATCGAGGATGTGAGCTGCGGCTGCGTCCGGCTGGCGGGCATACCTCAGCTGACGCTCGCCCGGAATTATACGCTGGCCATACGGGTACTGCGTATGGCGGCGAATTATGATTTGCCCGTGGATCCCGCGACCTGGGTGGCCATTGTGCAATCTTCAGGCCGCATAGCGGATTATGTGCCTTCCAGCGAATTTGTGAAGGAATGGCGTCAGGTGGCTGCGGAAAACATGTGGCGTTTTGTTCAGCTGCTGGCGGATTCTGCCATATTGCCCGGACTTATACCTGAAGTCGCTGCGCTCGCCTCTCTGCGTCAGAACAGCGGCAAGCTGGTGGACGAGGAACAAAGCGTATTCCAGCATACTATTGACTGTATGCGCTATTATCCCGAGGAAAAGCTGCATCACGACTGGATCGGCGTGGTGGGCGTACTTTTTCAGAACGTCGGCAAATTGTACACGGCGGAACGCAACGGCACGCGCTGGACGTTTTTCCAGCATCATCGAGTAGGTGCGAAAGTAACGCGCAAGATTCTGCGGCGTCTTCATTTCGAACAGGAAGATATTGATACCATCTGCGAACTGGTGCGTAATCAGCTCCGTTTCCAGTCCATGATGACGGATCGCGGCATCCGCCGTTTCCTCTCGCTGCCCGACACGGAACGTCTGATAGAAATGGCGCGGGCCAACATCAAGGCGCAGGCAGACGGCAACTACACCAACTTTAATCATAATCTCAAATATCTTGAGCGGGCGGAAAAACCGTTGGAAATGGTGGAACCTCTGCTCAACGGCAACGAGATTATGGAGTTCACCGGGCTGCCTCCGGGACCGGAAGTCGGCATCATCCGCGAAGCTCTGCTTCAGGCCCAGATCCGGGGAGAAGTGACGGATACCTCTTCTGCGGTTGCCTTTGTACGGAGCTGTCTGCGCGATATGGAAAAATAGCGTTGCCGGATTGATGTCCGGATATGCCTGTTGAGCGTGAACCAGAAAAAGGCGGCGATCCCGAAAAGAGGATCGCCGCTTTCGTGTGTTAAGAGAGGTAGCTGCAATTCAGGAGGCCATGTTCCGGAGCATTCGCGCCTCCGCCGGAGCTTGTTCTGCTGTTCATACCTGTATGCTTTGCGGGGAGTCCGTCGGGGGCTACGCCGCAAATAGTAAGTACATTGCGGTCTGGCCTCGCAGCGCAGTTATTACTTCATGGGATTCCGGGAGTATGTTCAACAGGAGCATACTCCGGCATTCCGTTCAGAGTGTGCTTGCAGATTTCGACGTTTACTCTGGTAAAGGGAGCGTACATTACGGCGCAGACAGGGGCTGCAGGCAGCGGCAGTTCCCGCTTCTGAAAGCGGACAGGCACGGATCGTGGCTTGTTGTTCAGGCGTCGGACAGAGGGGAATTTCCGGTACGGAGAGGAGATGCACGCGGGGAAACAGAAAGACTTCGGAATTCAGGTCCTGCCGTTTTTCATGAATTCGGCGCAGTTCAATTTCGTGGAGCAGCGAGAGTCTGCATCATCCGGGCGAAGCGGGCAGGGAACTGGGCAGGGCTAGAGGAGTTGCCCCGTTTCGGGAACCGGCCGGGAAGGGATTCCCGACCGGGAGAATACGAAGGGTATTGTTGCGAAGGACAGTGTTATACATCCAGTCCGGCGTGCCAGCCCTGGTAGACGGCCGTGCCGATGGTGGACGGACGCACGGCGTCGCCGATGACGCGCACAAAAGGAGCGGCGTCAAGCAGCGCGTCGTGTTTGCGGGAGCGTTGACCCACAGCGCAGATGACGGTCTCACCGCGAATGAGTTCTTCCTGCCCCTCGGCGTTGCGGCAGAGAAGCCCCTCCGGCGTGACGGCAAGTCCCGTATGAGAGGTGCGCACATCCACCAGCTTTTCAAGCATGCGCATCAGTATGGGGCGATGTCTGATATTGGCGTCGGGGGCGACTTCGGGACGCATTTCCACCAGTGTGACCTTTTTGCCTTCCTGCGCGAGGTGTATGGCACATTCGCATCCGGCGAGTCCGCCGCCCAGCACGACCACGGTTTCAGCACATTCGGTGCTGCGGCGGTAATAGTCGTTGACCACAATGACGTTTTTTTCGTCCATGCCGGGCAGGGGCGGGACAATGGGTTCCGAACCCACCGCAATGATCAGTGCGTCGGCCTGTTCCTGTTCCGCATATGCGGGGGTGACTTCCGTATTCAGGCGGACTTCGACGCCTTCCAGTTCCATTTTCCGGGTCAGGGTAAGGCCGAGCTGGTACATTTCCTTCTTGAAGGGAATGGCCTGTTCGCTGCGCAGGATGCCGCCCGTTTCCGCTTCTTTTTCGCAGAGGATGACGCGGTGACCGCGTCGGGCCGCAGCAATGGCCGCAGCCATACCTCCGCAGCCTCCTCCGGCGATCAGAACTTTTTTTGCGCGGCGGGCAGGCAGTGCGGGAGCGTCCAGCTCGCGCCCTATGCGGGGGTTGACCGTGCAGCGGCGTGTGCCCGTGAGGGGGCGTTCCGCCATGCACACGAAGCAGCGCAGGCAGCGGGTGATTTCGTCGTCCCGACCTTCCATAACCTTGCCGGGGAGTTCCGGATCGGCGATGAGCGCGCGGGCCATTTCCACAACGTCCGCCTTGCCGGACGCGATGATTTCTTCCATCTGGGCGGGATCGTTGAGCGCGCCTACCGTGGCCACGGGCGTGCTGACGTGTTTTTTGATTTCCGCGGCAAGATACACGTTGCAGCCGTGGTCGGAAAACATGGACGGATGGGTGTCGAAAAAGCCGAACTGGTAGGAGCCTGCGGAAACGTGAATGAGATCCGCCTTGCCGTCCAGCAGTTGCGCAATCTGGATACCGTCTTCCAGCGTGTAGCCGCCCTCAAAGAGTTCCGATCCGCTCATGCGCACTTCTATGGGGAAGCCTTCGCCTACGGCCGCGCGCACGCTGTCCAGAACTTCCAGAAGCAATCTGGCCCGTCCGGTCAGGTCTCCGCCGTATTCGTCCGTGCGCTTGTTGAAATAGGGCGACAGGAACTGATTGATCAGCCAGCCGTGGCCGGCATGGATCATGAGCATTTCAAAACCGGCCCGTTTTGCCAGGGCGGCCTTTTCCGCATAGGATGCGACGATTTCGGCAATCTGTTCGCGGCTGAGAGCCTTTACGGGTCTGCCGTCGGAGCGTGTTCCGTCGCTGGGGCCGTATTGCGCAAGCCCCTGCTTTTTGTTCTTGTCTATCAGATAGGTGCCCGCATACTGCCCTGAATGGGAAAGTTCCACGCTGGGAATGGAGCCGTGGCGGCGTATGGCGTCGGCAATCATGGTGAATGCGGCCAGCGCACCGGGAGTCTGAAGATCAAGATGGAGCATGTGGGAGGCGTCCGTTTCGGGATGCACCACAAGTTCGCTTACGGTAACGTTGGCTGAACCGCCTCTGGCCCGGTTTTCGTAAAAAGCCCGTGAGCCTGGCCCGGGGCAACAGTCCCAGGTGATGTCCGTGGCTCCCGTGGGGGCGGCAAACATGCGATTGCGGAAGGTGACGCGCCCAAGCCTGATGGGCGCGCTCAAATGAGGATATTTTCTGATCATGCGTATCTCCAGAAAGCAGATATGGCGAAAGCCCGCGCAAGGTATGGCTTTCCTGCTGTACGGGAAGTATCACAGGAACGGAAATACCTTGTAAAGCCGAAACGGTAGTACGTCTGTTTGATGAAAACAGACACATGATTTCAGAGCGTTTGCTCCTGAATATCTCCGCTTCTCAGAATACTCTGTTCCGGCTGGCAGTATTCACGCCTCCGCCGGAGCTTGCTCTGCCGATCTGTCTGTATGCTCTGCTGGCTACAGGCAAACCTCCACGGTGGGGGCTACTCCGCAACTGCATAAGGTTAGTGGGCGTCGTGGAGTAGCTCGCAATGTTTGGCTTCGAGAGTATGTTCAAACCGGAAATACGTTAGTAAAGGAATATATGCAGCTTAGGGACGGATCGGTACATAAATGTACACATCGCCTGCTCCCGGAGCCGGAATCAGTGAAGGCGGATAGGGCGGGGGCGGCGGTGTCGGCTGCCAGAGCGGCGGGAAAAGATAGAGACTGGGGCCGGGCGGAGGCGGGGCCGGACGGTAGCCGGGATGGGGCGGAGGCGGCCGATGCCCTGGGCGGGGCCATTTGGGAGGCTGATAATGCGGAGGACGAAAATCATGCCTGTCCGGTTTTCCCGGGCGATCTCCCCTGTCCGGCCCGGGTGACGGCGGATGTTTTATCTGAACGGAAGGAATGTTGTTTCCCGCATCGGCGCCCGGCTGAGAAAAATCCCGTGCGGACGCGCTGGTGGAAAGGACAAAGGCCAGAGCCACACCGAGCAGAACATGAACGTATGTGTTTTTCATTGGACTCGTCCTGATATGTTGAACATGAAGGAACGTGACGGGAACATTAATTATACAGGGTTTTCGGGCTGCGGTTGCCAATCTGCTTCCGTCAAGGCCGTTTCGGCGGAGAACCGGAATGTGCAGGACTGAAGTGTCTCGGCAAAGGACTCTGACGGAGTCGAAACGTCGGAGCCTTCTTCCCCTGCCCGGCAGAGAACGGCTTTTTTGCGGAGCCTATCGGGTTGTGTCCACAATAGCCGTCTCTTCCGTTTCGGGCAATGTCAAAGTTTAAGGTGAGATACATTGAACAGGGAGGCACAGAAGGCAGGCGGAACGACGGCTATTCCCTTTTCCGGGGAAGGGCCGCGTCGGCATATTGCCGACGGATATCGCACCGTCGGAACGCTGTGGCGGCGAATTGTTCCGCAGAGGGTGCGGCGCGAGATCTCCGGGGCCGGGCTGCCGGGAATCAGACCTTGCGCACGGTGACCCCGTGTTCGGCCATATACTGTTTGAGGGAGGGGATATCATATTCCCCGTAATGCACCATGGAGGCGACAAGTACGGCGGAGGCATGGCCTTCCGTTACGGCGTCCACCAGATGTTCCGGTTTGCCAGCTCCGCCCGACGCGATGACGGGTACGCCGACGGCATCCGCAATCATCCTCGTCAGGGTAAGTTCGTAGCCTTCCTTTGTGCCGTCCGCGTCGATGGAGTTGATGCAGAATTCTCCTGCGCCCAGACCTTCGCAGCGTTTTGCCCAGTCCAGCGCGTCCAGCCCCGTGGGGGTGCGCCCGCCGTGAATGACGACTTCATACCCGGAAGGCTGGGCCGGATTTTTTCCCACCTTTTTCACGTCCATGCCCACCACTATGGCCTGTGAACCGAAGGCCAGCGCGCCATGGGAAATAAGTTCCGGAGTCTTTACCGCGGCGGAGTTGAGCGAAACTTTTTCCGCGCCGGCCAGCAGTACGGCGCGCATGTCCTCCACGCTGGAAATGCCGCCTCCCACGGAGAAGGGAATGAAGATTTCCTGCGCCACGCGGGCTACGACATCAAGAAAGATGCCCCGCCCTTCGGCGGAGGCGGTAATATCATAAAAGACGATTTCATCCGCACCCTGTTCATAGTAGCGGCGCGCCGTGGCTACAGGATCGCCGATATCCTTGTTGCCCAGAAATTTTATGCCCTTGGTCAGGCGACCGTCGCGCACGTCCAGACAGGGAATGAGTCGTTTGCAGAGGGAACTAGGCATGAGGAGCCTCGCTGTGGGCATGGCAGTAATCATAAAAATTGCGCAGCAGGCGCAGTCCGGCGGGACCGCTTTTTTCTGGATGGAACTGGGCGGCCCACAGGCCGGGGCGACCGAACACGGCGGCAAAGGTTCCTCCGTAGTCGCAGTCTGCCAGAATCAGCGAAGGAGCCGGCACGGGGTAGTAACTGTGGACAAAATAAAAGGGCGTCCCGTCTTCTATGCCCTCGAACAGCGGGCAGTCCTTCTGTTTGAAATGCAGGGCGTTCCAGCCCATATGGGGGATGCGCAGAGGCTCTCCGCCGTCTTTTTTCGCAGGATCGAAGCGGCGGCAGACCCCGGGCAGAATGCCGAGGGTGCGGGTATCGTTTTCCTCGCTGTGTTCGAGGAGAATCTGACAGCCGAGACAAACTCCGAGCAGCGGTTTGCCGGACGCTACAAGCTCGCGGAGCAGCGCGTCGAGGCCTGTATCGCGCAGATGCCCCATGGCCTGCCCTGCGGCCCCTACGCCGGGGAAGATGATCCCGGAAGCGGAAGAAAGTTCGGAAGGCGAGGAGGTGATGCGCGCGGGAAGCGAAAGAGCGGACAGGGCTCGCAGAACACTGGTCTGGTTGCCTGCCTTGTAATCAAGTATGGCCAGCATGGAAAAGCCTTTGGCTGGAGTGGAGAAGAGAAAAATATAGATCCCCTCAGCGGAGCTTGGCAAGAGGAGTGCAGAGCAATAAAAAAAACGGCTCCGGACGCAGGGCCGTATCGCCGTGCATCCGAAGCCGTTTTTTCGGCGCAGTTGCTCAGAATTTACGCCGCAATATAGTCGTACAGCTGCTGTGCATTGGAATTGCTGGGATTGGCGGCCAGCACTTCGCTCAGATACTTGCGGGCTTCGTCTTTGCGATCGAGGGAAACCAGGCATCCGGCAAGGGTGATGCGGGTGTTTTCTTCGTTGGTGGCATCCAGATTGGCGGAAAGATAGGGAAGGATGTCTTCCACACGATGCAGCGTATAGCCTTCCTTCACCAGGCAGCCCAGAGCAACGGCATTGGCAGGATTGATGTCCAGAGCGCGTCCGAACAGGGAGAAGGCTTTTTCATGATCGTTCTGGTTCATGTGTACCAGTCCCAGACCGGTCAGAGCCTTGTCGCTTTCCTGAATGGACATGGCCTTGTTGTAGTTGGTCAGCGCGCTGTCCATATCGCCGCGCTGCATGGCGATGGTAGCCAGTCCCATGTAGGGAGCGGACTGATCTTCGCTGCTCTCGGCGGCTTTGGTGTAATAATCTTCGGCTTTATCCAGCTCGCCCATGAACAGGTAGCATTCGCCGAGTTCCTTGTTGATTTCGTAGTCCAGTTGGTTGCTCATGGCGTTCCCCTTATGAGATGAAAATGCGTATCGCCGGCGGAACCTGCGATATGACTCTCTCCTTTGCATGATATGTGCCTTTATTTATTTATTTAGTAATTTC
Source organism: Candidatus Mailhella merdavium (assembly GCA_019119045.1). GTDB lineage: Bacteria > Desulfobacterota > Desulfovibrionia > Desulfovibrionales > Desulfovibrionaceae > Mailhella > Mailhella merdavium. Next base: position 49,977 of record DWXS01000016.1, read on the forward strand.
AACATATTATTCATATTCTCAAAAAAGTTGCGGAAATTTTGTCATTCTTCCGACGAGCCGGAAAGCCGGAAAAATGCAACTCCGTACCGTTTTGGGGGGGAAAGGCGGAAAAAAATGCCGCCGTATCGCGGGATACCCTCCCCGTTTTCGGAACTTGTGAATGATGCGGCTTGAAGCTAGAATGAAGAAATCAATCCTTCATCCCAGGAGTGTTCATGTCTCTGAAGCAGCGTCTGGGCTTCGACGTCGACCCCCTGTATCTTATGGACGGCACGGCTTTTCTGTTCCGCGGCTTTTTTGCCAATGCCGCCATGTCCCGTTCCGACGGGCTGGCCACGGGCGCGCTGTATATTGTGGGCAGGGTGCTGCTCAAACTGTTCAGGGAAGAGCGTCCGTCCTATTTTGCCTTCATTCTTGACGGGCCGGGCAAGCATTTCCGCCATGAGCTTCTGCCCACCTACAAGGCCAATCGTCCCGCTCCGCCCGAAGGGCTGATTGCTCAGATCGAGCCGATGAAGCGCATGGTTGCTTCCTTCGGGCTGCGCTGCATTGTTTCGGAAGGCTGCGAGGCTGACGACTGCATTGCCTCGCTTGCCGCACGCGGCCGGGAAGAAAGGCCCGTGGTGATCATAGGTATGGACAAGGATTTGCGTCAGTGTCTTGCGCCGAACGTGGTGCTCTGGGATCCTGCCTCCCGCGAGGAAAAACTGATCACGCTGGATTCCTTCCGGGAACAGACGGGACTGGAACCTTCCCAGTGGCCGGACGTGCAGGCTCTGATCGGCGATTCCAGCGACAACGTGCCCGGCGTGCGCGGTATCGGGGAAAAGACGGCGGAAAAACTGTTCCGCGATTTTCCTTCTCTGGAGTATCTGCGCGATCATATGGACGAGGTGCCGTCCTCCGTCCGTAAGAAACTGGAAGGCAATGAAGAAGCCATGTTCCTGTACCGGGAGCTGACCCGCCTGAATACGGAATGCTGTACGGATGTAGGGATTGATGATCTCCGTGTGCGGCCTCTGCCTGGCGAACGTCCCGGGCAGCTTGCGCTGAGTTTTCTGCGCGAATATGAAATGGGGTCCCTTCAGCGGGAACTTTCCGCTCTGATGCAGCGCGGTCTGGTGGATACGGAAGGCTCGCGCACAGACGGAAGCGGGGTGCCGGAAAGAGCGGGGGAACAGCTCTCTTTGCTGTCCGTCCCGGTACGAAAAACGGAGCTTCTGCCCCGGGTGACGGATGCAGCTCTTCTTCCTTCCTGTGCGGGAAAGCCGGTGGCTCTGACGCCCCCGCCCTTTTCCATGCTTGCCGGACGGCGGGACGGCAACGCTCTTGTCGCGTCCATACGCGAAGAGAACGGGACGGAGAAGGAATATCTGTACGAAGGATCGCAGGCCGCGCTTGCGGCATGGGCTGCGGGAGCCTCCGGGCTGGTGACGCCGGACGTGAAGAGGCTGCTGCGCGGGAAAAGCGCGTGGAAGCAGATTCCGCCCGCCCGCTGGTTTGATCTGGGGCTGGCCGCCTATCTGCTTGCTCCCGAGGATCGGGATTACGGCTGGCCGCGACTCTCTTCGCGTCATGCGGAGGCAACGGGACTTGATCCGGAGAGGCCGGGACTTTTAGCCTTCAGCCTGCATGACGACTTGAAGAAGAGGCTGGCGGCGGCGGATCTTGAACGTCTGCTCCTGACCATAGAACAGCCGCTGACGCGCGTCCTCGCCGACATGGAAGAGACGGGAGTATGTGTGGATCTTGCCGCGCTCGACGCCTTTCTTCAGGAGGTGCAGCACGATCTGGATCAGCTCACCGCCGATATTTATGAGGCTGCGGGCGGCCCCTTCAATATTCGTTCCGCCCAGCAGATGGGAGAAGTGTTGTTCAAACGTCTCGGTCTGACGGCGCCGAAATCCACAAAGGGCGGACAGGCCTCTACTTCGCAGGACGTACTGGAAAAACTTTCCGGACGTCATGCCGTGGTGGACAGAGTGCTGGAGTTTCGCAAGCTGGAGAAAATGCGCTCCACCTATCTTGAGCCTCTGCCCCGTCATGCCGGGCCGGACGGGCGCATTCATACCACCTTCAATCAGACCGCCACGGCTACGGGGCGTCTTTCCTCCAGCAATCCCAACCTTCAGAATATCCCCGTCCGGGGCGACATGGGGCGCAGAATGCGCTCCTGTTTCATCGCCGGTCCGGGCAGGATACTGGTGTCTGCGGACTATTCCCAGATAGAGCTGCGCGTACTGGCTCATTATTCGCAGGATTCCACGCTGCTGGCGGCCTTCCGCAACGGAGAGGATATTCACACCAGAACGGCGGCATTGCTTAATGATATTGAGCCTTCAGCCGTGACTGCGGATCAGCGGCGCGGCGCAAAGACCATCAATTTCGGCCTCATCTACGGTATGGGAGCGCGCAAGCTGGCCGGAGAACTGGGAATTTCTCTTGCGGAAGCGCGGGAGTTCATGGATCGCTATTTCGCCCGCTTTGCCCGTATCAGAGAATTTTATGATCGCGTGGAGGAGGATGCGCGCTCCCAGGGCTATGTGACCACCATGGCCGATCGCCGTCGTCCTCTGCCGGACATGCATTCCCAGAGCGCACAGTCCCGCGCGCTGGCGGAACGTCAGGCCGTGAACACCCTGATTCAGGGCAGTGCGGCGGATATCATCAAACTGGCGATGCTGGCCGTGCATGAGGATGAAAAACTGCGTTCCCTTTCCGCAAGGCTTATCCTTCAGGTGCATGACGAGCTTCTGCTGGAAGTGCCGGAAGAGTACGGGCAGGAGGCGGGGGAACGTCTTGCCGCGCTCATGAGCAATCTGGAAAACAGAGGCGTGCATCTGGACGTGCCGCTGGTGGTGGACTGGGGAGTTGCACATGACTGGGGCGCGGCGCACTGACTTGACATGCGTCCGTTGCGCAGTAAGTGTCTTGACGACAAGGAGAATCCCATGAGGCATATAATCCTCGTTCTGCTGATAGGAATCATTCTGGCGCTTGCGGGCTGCTGGTACGGGCATCCCGGCCCGCATTCCGGACCCGGATATTTCCGTCCTGCGCCCGCTCCGGGGCATGTTCGCCCTGCGCCCGCTCCGCAGCACTTCCGTCCTGCACCCGGGCATTATCGCCCTGCTCCGGGAGCGCACTGGCGTTGATGCCGGTCTGTTCCTGAAGATGGCCGGAGTTCCGCTCCCGTAATTTCCGGCACGGCTGAAGCTGCACCGGAAGAAAATTTGTCCGCCTTGCAGCCTGCCCCGGTCGCTTCGGCCCGCGTTTTCGGCATGAAGCGGACAATGCGGGGGAGGGCGTTACGTCCTTTGCGGCTCTCGAGGCCGTCGGATCGAGACGCCCGGGCAGCACCTTTCCGTCCGTCGGACGGAAAGATGGGACTGTCCCGGCCGTTTCGCGGATTCCCATGCCGGACGTATGGGAAGAGATGAGGATATCTGTCCCGTCGATGAAATTTAAACAAACGAGTATAACCGAATGAAAATCGTCATAATAGGTTCGGGCTATGTGGGACTGGTGACGGCCGCGTGCTTTTCCGAAGTCGGACTTGATGTCTGGTGCGTGGACGTGGACGAGGCCAAGGTCGAACAGCTCCGCCGGGGAGAGTGTCCCATTTTCGAGCCCGGACTTCCGGAATTGCTGACGCGAAATCTTGCGGCGGGGCGGCTGCATTTCATGACCTCCGTGGACTCCTGTATTGAAGGCGCGCAGGCCGTGTTCATTGCCGTGGGCACGCCGGAAGGGGAAGACGGCAGCGCCGACGTAAGCCATGTGCTGGAAGCCGCTCATTCTCTGGGCCGTCTTCTGAAGGCCTACACGGTGATCATCGTCAAATCTACGGTTCCGGTCGGCACGACGGCCGGAGTTGGTAAGGCCATCAGAGAGGAGTTGCAGGCGCGCGGGGTCGATATTCCGTTCGATATGGTCTCAAACCCCGAGTTTCTCAAGGAGGGCCATGCCGTCAACGACTTCATGACTCCGGATCGCGTGATCATCGGCGTGGAAAGCGCGCGGGCGCGGGATCTCATGACCGAGCTATACCGGCCCTTCATGATGACGAACGACAGAATGCTGTTCATGGACAGCGTTTCCGCCGAACTGACGAAATATACGGCCAATGCCATGCTGGCCACGCGTATTTCGTTCATGAACGAGATTGCCAACCTGTGCGAACGGGTTGGGGCGCAGGTGGATATGGTGCGCCGGGGCATCGGTATGGACAAGCGCATCGGGCCGAAGTTTCTTTATGCCGGATGCGGATACGGCGGCTCCTGTTTTCCCAAGGATGTCAAGGCTCTCATCGCCACGGCCGGACAACACGGTTATGCGATGGAGGTGCTTCAGGCTGTGGAGCGCGTCAATGAACGTCAGAAAAAGCTGCTGTTTGAAAAGCTGGTTCATCACTTCGGGAATATGGCAGGGAAGACGATCGCCGTCTGGGGGCTGGCCTTCAAGGCGGGCACGGACGACCTGCGGGAAGCTCCTTCCCTTGTGCTGATCCGCAGTCTTCTCGATGCCGGATGCGCGGTGCGTGTCTTTGATCCCGTGGCGATGGAAAAGGCGCGGAAACTGCTGGGAGATTCCGTATACTTTGCCTCGGACATGTACGAGGCCGCTCGCGGCGCAGACGCGCTTGCGGTGGTGACGGAATGGAAGGAATTCCGCCTGCCGGGCTGGGAGCGTCTGCGCGAGGTCATGGCGCAGCCCGTTCTGCTCGACGGCCGCAATATTTATGATCCGGCGCGTGTGCGTGCCGAGGGCTTCACCTGTTATCGCATGGGCTAGGACTGACGGCGCGCATGTCCGTCCGCAGAATTTGCGGATCGGACGCAACGTCATGCGGCCGCTGCTGACTGGTTTTGCCGGAATTTCAACGTACGGGATGTACTGATGAGAATACTGATTACCGGCCTTGCGGGCTTCATAGGGCACGCTCTGGCGCGAAAACTGCTGGAACAGGGCCATGAGGTCACGGGCATTGACTCCCTCAACGATTACTATTCTCCCCTCCTCAAACTGGCGCGACTTGAGGATCTGGGCATTGAGGCGGGCGCAGTTGCTCCAGGCCTCGAGCTGCGGAGCAGCCGTCATCCTTCCTTATGTTTCTCACAACTGAATCTGGAAGATCGGGAAGGTCTGCTTGCTCTTTTCGGACGCCATCACTTTGATGTGGTCGTCAACCTGGCTGCGCAGGCCGGAGTGCGCTATTCGCTGGAAAACCCGCAGGCCTATGTGGAAAGCAACGTGCTGGGGTTCGTCAATCTGCTGGAATGCTGCCGCACGCAACCTGTTGGTCATGTGGTTTATGCGTCTTCAAGTTCCGTCTACGGCGGCAATGAAAAGACGCCCTTCAGCGAGGACGATCCCGTCGATACGCCCGTTTCGGTCTATGCCGCGACGAAACGCTGCGACGAGCTTATCGCGCATGTGTATGCCCATCTTTACCATATTCCGCTGACGGGACTGCGCTTTTTCACGGTGTACGGGCCCTGGGGGC
>DWXS01000017.1 GCA_019119045.1 Candidatus Mailhella merdavium
CTATATTTGCTTTTCAGGAACATCCGCTACCCTGGAAAAGGTTAATGAGTGGAATAAAACCAAGCGTTTTTCCCGCTCCTATCTGGATGACGAAGGCGATCCCTGTCTGGAACTGGATCTGGATCTTGCAGGCGGCATCACCCGGGGCAGACTTGTAGACTATTTCAAGACATGCTCCGTTTCCTTTGATCAGTGGCATGATGAGGTTGCCTCGGACTAGGAAGGATTTCTGTCCGGCCCGTGTTCGCGCTGACATATGCCTGAACGGAGGAGCCGGAAGAAAGGTTTTCATCCATGCGCCGGAGGCGTTCTCCGGCGTATGGATGAAGGGTATGAACGTGCCGTCAGATGGGCATGGATTGTATATTTGTTTTTGAATGAGACAGCCCGCTTTCTGGTGGAAGACCGCTGTGCCGTCGGATGGGCAGTTCCAGAAAATGAACCGGGGAGATGCGAATGGCTTTGGGAGGTAATGCGGGACTTGTGAGTTATCCCGGCGCCGGTTGCGTTGTGGAATTCCTGCAGGGCAATGCTCCTCAGATAGCTTGGGTTATGGAGGAACAAAAAGGTAAGTTGCGCCTGCTTCTGCCCAATCGGCGGGAAACGACTCTGGCCGCAAACCGCATTTTGCCCTGGGCCGGCCCGCAGTATGGCGCGTCGATGGGCAGGGATGACGCCTGTGCGCTTCTGGCGGAGCGCAAGCGTGTAAGGGACGAGCTGGCTTCTCTTGTCAATCCGGAAGAACTCTGGGAACTGGCGCAGGGCGAAGTGGAAAAGGCGTCCGCCGTATGGCTGGCCGAGCTGGCGGAAAGCAATCCCGATGTTGATCATATTGCGGCCTGCGGGCAGGCTCTTCTTGCCTGCAAGACGCATTTTCGCTTTCAGCCCCCTGATTTTGAAATATTTACTCTGGAAGAAGTGGAACGCCGCAGGGCCGAGGCGGAGGCCAGACGCGAACGGGAAGAACTTGTCGGAGGCGGGGCGGAGTGGTTTCGTCGGCTTTGGGAGTCCTCCCAGCAGCATAAGGAAAGTCCGGATCCCGCGCTTACGCCGCCTGAACCTGTTCGCACACGTCTGGAGCGTATGCTGCGCAGCCGTATTCTTGATCCGGAAACGCAGGAGGATGATGTCCTCTGGAAGCAGGTAAGCAAAGGACTGCCGGATGATCAGTATCTGCCTCTTCTGCTGGCCCAGGCCTGGGGCATAGTCCCGGAGCATTATAATTTCTGGCTGGCTCGTGCGGAATATGAGGAAGGCGATGCATGGTCTTCCTCTTTCGAAGATGAAATCAACGCGCTGGTGGAACGCGCCTCTTCTACGGAATTGAAGGAATGCCCCGGGACGTTTCTGAGCATCGACAGCGCGTCTACTCGCGACATCGACGACGCCTTCGACATTGCATATCGCCCTGAAGGCGGTTGGGTCGTGACTGTAGCTCTTGCCTGTCCCGCGCTTGTCTGGCCCTTTGGTTCGCCTCTCGACAGGGTTGTGTCACGCCGGGCGACCAGTATCTATCTGCCTGAAGGCGATTCTCACATGATGCCGGAAGCTCTTGGCACGGACGCGTTCAGTCTGCTTGCCGAACAGTCCCGTCCGGTTTTTCTGTTGAAATGCGAAGTTGACGCGGACGGAAATATCATTTCCTGTCACCCCGATATTGCCCGTGCGACACTGCAGGCGAATCTCAGTTATGTGGACTGCGAGGCTGTTCTGACCGGACAGGATGCGGGGGACAACCCTGCCCGGATTTATCGCGAGCGTCTGCAGGCAGGCCTGGATTTTGCGCAGGCCCGCCAGAAATTTCGTGTGGCGAGCGGAGCGGTCATTATTGAAAAGCCTGATGTTGAAATTTCTCTGACAGGGGAAGGGGCGGATATCGAGGTTGCGCTGGAACCATATCCGTATACGCCGCATGCGCAGCTGCTCGTCTCGGAAATGATGATCCTCGCCAATGCAGGGCTGGCCGCCTGGGCGCAGCAGGAGGGGGTTCCGCTGCTGTACAGAACGCAGGATGTCGCCGTTCCGCGCGAGTTCGCCGGCGTATGGCGCAGCGCGCCGGATATCGCGCGCGTTGTGCGGGCCATGGCCCCGGCTTCGCTGGATTCGACGCCGCGTCCTCATGCCGGGATGGGGCTTGCCGCATACAGTCCCGTAACTTCTCCCTTGCGCCGCTATTCCGATTTAATCAATGAAGCCCAGACGCTTGGCAAGCTTTTGGACGGAAAAGCCCGCTGGTCGGCCGACGAGCTTGCCTCCATGCTTCCGGGGCTTCGATTACGTCTGGAAGGCGCGGGGCTGGTGCAGCGTATGCGTCCGCGTTATTGGAAATATCTGTATATTCGCCAGAAGGCCCGTGTCCGTGGCGATGAATGCTGCTGGGAAGCCGTGGTTGCCGAAGAAAACGATTCCTTTGTCAGCATCAGCCTTCCCCGTGAACAGCTGATGGTTCGCGCCAAACGTCATCTTTTCGGAGAAAAAGTCTTTCCCGGGCAACATTTTATGGTGCGTCTGGGCAAGGTAAATCCCCTGCAGGGTGAGATGAGCGTCATGGCCGCACGCGAGGCATAGTGCAAGTACCCGTTACTGCCTCAAATGGAGATGGATACAACAATTTGTACTAAAAAAAACTTGCTCTCCTTCCCGCACGCGGTATAACAATTTCCCGGATTTGGTATTGCTTCGCTTCCGATTCTTTCTTTTGGCATATGATATAATAACTGCGGAAAGCCCCGTTTTCCAGTCTGTTCTGGATACGGGCATGTTCTGAAGACGTGCCGGAAAGGAAGATGTGAAAAAGCGACTTTGCAGGAGTCGGAGCATTTCGGGATACAGTGGGCATCCGGGTTCCGGCGCACTGTATAAAGCTATGCTCTCCCATCTGTTTCAGGAGATGATCGGTGCGGAAATTTTCTCTTTTTCCGACGTGTTTATATATCGGTATATGTATGATCCTTGGGGGGTGCGCCGCCTCTTCCCCGAAAATTGAGCAGGCGGATGCCGTGCGCCGCCTTATGGCCCATTATCGCGGCCCTGTCTCTGTGGAGAACGGTTCAAGTGTTTCTCCCGATGAACTGGTTGCGCTTTCTTCCGAAAAAGCTTTTGATTTTGTGCCTGCCGTCCGGGGGCAGGAGGAAGAGTTTCCTGCTGAAGAAAATTCCTGGTTTCTGGAGCCGGGAATCCTCAATGAGGAATGCCCTCACTGTCGGGAACGCGGTAATATTATTTCCTCTGAATATGGCAAACGTCGTGACCCTGTCCGGAACAGGAAGATCCGGCAACATAACGGCGTGGATATCCGCGTCCCTACCGGATCTGCCGCACTTGCATTTCGCGGAGGCAAGGTTGTTCGTGCCAGCCGCTTCAGCACATACGGGCTGACTGTGGATATTCAGCAGTATGACGGCTATCTGGCACGTTATGCCCATCTGAATAAAATCATGACAAAAGTGGGTGAAGAAGTCGACGCCGGCGTACAGATAGGAGAAGTCGGGCGTACCGGACGTACTACTGGGCCTCACCTGCATTTTGAACTGATCAAGGATGGCGAAAGCGTCGATCCGTTGAACATGCTTTCCCGCGTGGAACAGGTTGTGCGGTGCAATATGCTGGAAGCTGCAAAGGCAAAGGAATAGTGCTTCGACAGTTACTCCTGCTCCATTGAACGAGCTTCTTTTGTCGCTGTCCGTTCTGACGACTCTTTCAGTGAACGAGCGTTGATGAAGCTCGCGAGGGCAAATATTTCGGCAGGATTTTCAGAAATCGTACCGGGTTTTAAACCTTCTATTTTCTGTATGTTGAACACAAAGCGAGTATTATCCGCCTCGTATGCCTGCCGCTAAATGGAATCAGCAGTGATCACCCAAAGGAAAAACATGAAATTCAGGTTGGCGGAGTCCGGCGACAGTCAGGCTCTTCTGCATATCTATGCTCAATATGTGAATACACCAGTTACTTTTGAGTATGAGCTTCCGTCTGTGCAGGAATTTTCGGAAAGAATTGAGTCCATATCGGCATGGTATCCGTATCTCGTATGTGAAGTTGAGGGCGGAATTGCCGGCTATGCCTATGCCCACAGATTCAGATCCCGGGAAGCGTATCAGTGGAGCGTGGAACTTTCGGTCTACCTGGATCAGGCTCATGTATCCCATGGCCTGGGCGGAATGTTGTACGACAGATTAATGACTCTTTTAAAAATGCAGGAAGTCAGAACGGCATATGCCTGCGTAACTGTCCCCAATACGAGAAGTGAAGCTCTGCATAGGGCAATGGGATTTCAACTCCTCGGTATCTGGAAAAATGCGGGCTATAAGAATGGAAAGTGGCACGATGTGGCATGGTATGAAAAGCAGCTCAGGAACTATGATGAACATCCTGTGCCTCTGAAAAAATTTTCGGACATTCCTGCGGACGGCATACGGGAAATACTGGACAGTGACGTTTCCTTCTGAATAGTTGCCGCATGCCGGTGTGGGCCGCCCCGCAGCGTTCAGATTACAGGTTCATGCTCGCGTATTCCGGAGCGGATATTCCTCCCTGCAGCGTTCGGGCCTGCCCCATACCTGCTCTGTCACCTGCGCTGCTGCCTGTATGGCCTGCGGTCTGCGGGCTCGGCACTGCCGCCGTGGGCAGCAGAGTGCGGCTGCTCCGGTCTCGCGGCAGGGTTCCTCTTTCGTCTGACTCCGGGAGCATGTTCAAAATAACAATGTGCTAAGACAGGAATACCCTCTGTCATAGGGGCAGAGGGTATTCGCTGAGTCTTTGGACGATTCCGGAGGATTGCAGCCGGAATGTCAAAAGTTGACGATCCGTTCAGACGGTCATATTGAGTTTGGTTCCCTTACCCATTTCAGCCAGAGCGGCATTGAGCATATCTGCCGTGTTCTGGACACTGCCGTTCATCAACTGCCCTACAAGGCTCGCCTGAGTATCGAGGGCATTCTCGAGAGCGCCCATGGCTGCCTGAGCCGGAGCCATCAGGCTTGTACCGCCAATAGTCATGAAAACCTCCATGTGTTGGCCGCGTCGCGGATATCGGAAACAGGAAAATCCGATCCGCAGCGGCTTCAGACATCAATAGATATGGGTATTATCGGCAGAATTTTTTTCAGGTATAGGGATCAGCCGATGCCGAAAAAACGTCTGGCGTTGTCGCCGCACAGTTTCCAGAGTTCGGCAGGAGAGCATCCCCGCATGTCTGCGGCAACAGCGGCCGTAAAGGCTGACAGCGCAGGTTCATTGCGTTTGCCCCGCCAGGGGACGGGGGCAAGATAGGGACAGTCGGTCTCTACCATGAGCCTGTCTTCCGGAATAAGGGCTGCTGCGTCTCTCAGAGCGTGGTTGGCCGGGTAGGTCAGAGGGCCGGGCAACGAGATATGCCAGCCGCGTTTCAGAATTTCCCGCGCCGCCTCATCATCTCCGCCGAAGCAGTGCCAGAGCAGGGGGCGACCGGAAAAACCTTCCTCATCAAGTATGCGCAGCGTTTCGGTAAAGGCATCGCGCGAATGGATGACGACGGGGCGATCCAGACGCGCGGCCATGCGAAGTTGAAGACGGAAAAGGTTTTCCTGCACTTCGCGAGGGCATTCTTTCCAGTAAAAGTCCAGACCTATTTCTCCCACTGCGCGCAGCTGCGGGTCATGGCGGAAATCTTCCTCAATATTGCTCAGTTCCTCTTCCGTGATGCTCAGGCCGTCGCAGGGGTGAATCCCGAGCAGGAAAAATAATTCCGGCAGACCTGCCCGCGGCATTCCCATAAGTTCCCGTTTATCCAGATATGCGGCATGATTGAGAAATACCTGTCCGATATGCGATAATCCGGCTTTTGCGGCATGTTCCAGCACGGGAATGAAATCCGGCCAGAGCTGTTCGGAATCAAGATGCGCATGGCTGTCCACACCGACGCACGGAAGGCACAGACTCTCTGGAAGAGGGCGCTGTTTGGCGGCTTCCTTTGCGCGTTCTTTTTCATGTTTGGCTGATGACATATGCTCTCCACATTGGCTTATGACGGAGGAGCCGCACGGAGCGGCAGATTATGAAAGATGCTTTGAACGCAGAGTTGCGGCCTGATGCGGTCAGGCGGCAGGGACTTTCCCATTTTAATGAGGCATTGCTGCATGAAGGGCAATGTCTCGTCGAGGGAGAGATGACGCTGAATCCGTGTTCTCCGCGGGCCTGTCTGTTCGTATGCCGCACGGCGTACATAGGCAATTGAATTGTGTGCTGAAGCGAGGCGTTCATGACGGTTCCGGGGGATACTGTCATTCATGAGCATTGTTTCCCGGAGGGCTGTCTTTTCATATTCGGCAGGGTGCGCGTGCAGGCTCTTCGAACAGGCAGGAAGGTTGAAACACGTTCGGTGCCCGTTAGAAGCAGGACTCGTCAGAAGCTCGTTTCCACAGATGCAGAAGCTCGCGCCGCTGTGCGGACAGATCGTACAGCGATGCGGTATCCAGCGCGCCGTTGCGCAGGGCGTTCCATGCTTCATCATGTTCTTCCCACAAGGCAAGAGCCTTATCCAGGGCAAGAGAGGCTCCGATGACATCGCCGTCCGCTGCCCAGAGACCGTTGCCCGGACGTTCATCCCTGGCTAACTCATTGCGCAGGGTTTGAGGCAGCCAGGCGGGACTGTCTCCCCAGGCTCTTCCCGCGCGCAGTTCCACGGGCTGACGCATATAATCCCAGCCGCCGAAGCCGCTGAAGCCCGTCACGACGCAACCGGAGGCCATTGCTTCCAGCGGTGGAAGAGGGCAGCCTTCCGGAAAGCCCGTGGCGAGAAAGATATCGGCATTTCGCAGTATGTCCGCAACTTCTGCATGGGATTTGTTCCGTATTTCCACCCACTCGGGAAGGGCGAGCCCTTTCCGGGTAAGTCGGGCGTTGGTAATGGCATGAATCTGCCGGGCAAGGGCGCTGTTTTTGCGTGGCATCCAGGCGATGCGCGCTCGTGTTGCTGATTGTCTGTTTTGAAGATCACAGGAGGAAGGGTGAAACAGTGCGGAGTCTATGCCGGGGCGCAGAAGTTCCGCGGTTTTGCCCGTCATGTCGCGTATGTGCCAGGCCACAGGACGGGAAACGGCAAGGTAGCCGACGGGGAGTCTGGGAAGCTCCAGACCCGCCGGAAGTTCTTCAAGCAGATAGGCCCAGTTCTGTACATAGAGGACGACACGCGATCCTGCCCGCAGACCGGGAAGCAGGGCAAGCGGCCAGCCTTCCGGCAGAAGCCAGATATCCTCCGGCCGGAGGGAGGTCGACTGATGATCTTCATTGAAGAAAAGATCGCCGTTCTGCTGGAAAAGTACGGGAACGGATGCGGGAAGAGCGGAATACCAGGGGGTAAGTTCTCTTTTTTCCCGCAGGACGAAAAAGACGGAATATCCTTCATTTTCAGCGTCGCGCCCATGTCCATAAGTACGGCGAGTCCTCCGCTCATGCGCGGAAGAGGGGGGAGATAGATGAAGGTACGCATGATGACTCCGGGCGGTACTTTGTATTGATTGAGAGGAAGGACTGAATTTAAAAAGACGGATTATTCTGCGAGTTCGGAAGAATTGTTCTGATATTTCCATGGATAGAGCTTTGCCCGCACGTCATGCCAGACCTGTTCCGGATCGATATCCTTCATGCAGCGGAAATGTTTTTGCGGGCATACCTTATGGCCGTGCAGACCGCAGGGACGGCAGGGCAGATCCGCTTCCATGACGCGGCTGTTGCCGCGGGGGAAGAATCCCAGCTTTTTGACGGTGGGGCCGAAAATTGCCGTGACCGGCACATGCTGCGCCCATGCAAGATGCATGGGGCCGGAATCATTCGTCAGATAGCACTGAACGCGGCTGATCAGCGCGGCAAGCACAGGTAGAGACGTCTTTCCGGAAAGATCCAGAACCCGGGAGGATTCTGCGACTTTCCCCATATGTTCCAGAACGGCGCGCGTTTGCGGAATTTCGTCCGGCGCGGCAAACAGTATCAGGTTTGCGCCTTCTTCCACCGCGCGCACGGCAACGGCGGCAAAACCTTCCGGCGTCCAACGCTTGGTCGGCCAGACCGAGCCGGGATTCAGGCCGAGAACAGGACCGGGAGCAAGAGGGGCAAGCAGCCTGTCGGCCCTGGCATGTGCTTCGAGCGGAAGTACCAGCTCCGGCCAGACGACGGAAGAATCGCGCAGGGCCTGTTCCAGAGACTCCGCACATTCCGGTTCACAGGATGCCAGAGGAGTCAGCAGGCCGAGCAGACGTTCCACTTCCTGCGCTTCGTCAAAACGACGGGGAACGGAGTAACGGAAGGCAAGGGAAGAGAGCGCGGCTTCCCTGTATCCCACGCGGACGGGGGCACCGGAAAAAAGTGCGGCAATGGAGGATCGAAGGCTGAGATGGGTATCGATCCATACATCATAGTTGCGGGAACGGACAGTGCGCTCCATGTGCAGAAATCCTGCCAGACCTTTTTGCGCGCCGCGCTTGTCATATTCACAGACCTGCGTCAGCTCCGGCTGGGCGGCAAACAGAGATGCCAGCCCGCCCCGCAGGTAAAAGTCTATTTCGGCGTCAGGCCAGACGGCGTGCAAAACCCGGATCAGAGGGAGCGTCAGTACCGCGTCTCCCAGAAAGGCTGTGTTCCAGACCGCTATACGTCGCATGAAATCCCCGTTGCTTCCGTGAAGATTGTGGGAACGTTGCAGGAAGAGCGTCAGCAGATTCTCGGCAGGGGCGCGCCTTCCAGCATGGAGAGCAGGCGGGTGCCCCCCATGCGGGTTCGCAGCGTAACCCGCGGGCGTCCGTCCTCCGCCGGAACTATTTCTCCGATCAGGGCTGCTTCTCTGCCGAATTCGTCATTTTTCATGACATCCAGAGCCTTTTCCGCCCGTTCTTTGGGAAGAATGCAGATCAGCTTGCCTTCGTTGGCGAGGTAAAGCGGATCGATGCCCAGCAGGGAGCAGCCGGAACGCACATTTTCATGGACTGGGACGGCGCACTCTTCAACAAGGCAGGAAACCCGGGACTGTTCGGCTATTTCATTCAGCGTGGTGGCCAGACCGCCTCTGGTGGGATCGCGCAGCACATGGATTTCGCCAACTTCACGGATCAGTTTTTCCACCATATGATTAAGCGGCGCGCTGTCGCTGGCGACATCACTCATGAAGGAAAGTTTTTCCCTTCTTGCCATGACGGTAAGTCCGTGATCTCCCATACTGCCGCTTATCAGAACGGCGTCTCCCGGGCGGGCAAGCGAGCCGGAAGGCGCAGGCTCTGCAATAAGTTCGCCGAGTCCCGCCGTGGTGATGAACATTTTGTCGCAGGTACCGCGGGGCACAACCTTTGTATCGCCGGTGACGATGTGAACCCCGGCACGGCGGGCGGCTTCTCCCATGGATGCGGCAATGCGATCCAGCAGCTCCAGTTCCAGCCCCTCTTCAAGAATGAAAGCGCAGCTGAGATACAGCGGACGCGCGCCCATCATGGAGACGTCGTTGACGGTGCCGTGTACCGCGAGCGTGCCGATATTGCCGCCGGGAAATTCCAGAGGCGTGACGGTGTAGCCGTCCGTACTCATGACGGCCGGGCCGTGAAGAGGCAGAACGGCCGCATCGTCCATACGCCGCAGAATGGCATTATCAAAGTGCCGGACAAAAATATCCGCAATGAGCCGCTGAGAGGCGCGGCCGCCGCTGCCGCTGTCGAGAAGAAGCTGCATAGTATCGTCCTGAGGGGAAGCTGAAGTATCCTGTGCCGAAGGGCAATGCCGGTATGACGGAAGAATCCTGCTGTCCGATCACAGACCCTGATATTTGTACCATGCGGCACAGCTTCCTTCCGTGGAAACCATGCAGGGGCCGGTCGGGTTCTGCGGTGTGCAGACCTTGCCGAAAAGCGGGCAGTCTCTGGGGGTGATGATCCCGGAAAGAACATCCCCGCAACGGCATCCGGGAATGGGGCGCGTTGCTTGAGGAACAATATTGAAACGTTTCAGCGCGTCGAATTCCTCAAATTCCGGGCGAAGAACCAGGCCGCTTTCAGGAATGAGACCGAGCCCGCGCCAGCGGGTATCGGCAGGCTGGAACACCTTCTCCGTGACGGCGCGGGCCGCGGGGCTGCCTTCGTCATTCACGGCTCTGGGATATGCGTTGACCGCCTGAGGTCTGCCTTCTGTAATCTGGCTGACCATGATGCAGAGGGCGGAAAGAATATCCGCCGGTTCAAAACCTCCGATGACGGCAGGCTTTCCGAATTCTTCGGCCACAAAGCGGAAGGGCGCAAGCCCCAGAACAACGGCCACATGACCCGGAAGGAGAAAGGCGTCTATTCCGCCGCCCGCATCGGATTTTTTTTCCAGAAGGGCGCGGAGCGCAGGCGGAACAAGTTTGTGAAAGGACAGAACGCAGAAATTCTTCAAGCCCCGAGCTTGAGCGGCGAGTATGGCGCCCGCCACTGCCGGAGCTGTTGTTTCAAATCCCACACCGGGAAAGACGACGGTGGCGTCGGGATGATCCGCAGCTATCTGGACGGCATCCAGGGGAGAATAGACCACCCGTATGCGTGCGCCCTCTGCCTGCGCATGCTTGAGGCTTTTCCCGTTCGGGCCGGGAACCCGGAGCAAATCGCCGAAGGTGGCGATAATGGTGTTGTCGAGTCGGGCCGCGTCAAGCATGGCGGCCACTTCCGAGTCGTGCGTGACGCAGACCGGGCAGCCCGGGCCGGAGAGATGAGTCAGAGATTCCGGCAGAAGGGAACGCAGTCCGCTCTGGAAGATGGCGACCGTATGTGTGCCGCATACTTCCATAAAGCGCACGGGACGGCCACAGGCCCGGAGCAGACTGTCCAGACGGGCAAGCAGACTCCGGCAGAGTTCGGGATCCTGAAAGGCGGCCGTACTGTTCATGGATATACTCTCTTTTTCGTTTGAGGCCCGGATGTCAGAGCAGCGTTCCCTGCCAGTTGAAAAGGCTGGCGCGGCGGGCTTCCGGCAACGTGGCGGGCGTTGTTTCATCCAGCCTGGCGAAGAACGAAAATCCGGCGTTTTCCAGTTCCGTTCTGTATTCGTCGAGATTCATGGGCCAGCCCGGGTACACCCAGGTATTTTCTCCGTAGTGTCTGGCCCAGAAAAGTTCTCCCTTGGGGCTGGTAAAGGTCTCGTTGGGCTTGAGATGGTGCAACTTGTGCCGTGAAATGCCCACCGGCCACCAGCCGGAAAGCACCATTCCGAGCGGAAGGCAGCTCTGGCCGGGGAGGGCTAGCATGTCGTCCCGGGCAAGTTCCGGGCTGACAAAGGCAGCTTCAAAGCCCATGCTTGCCAGTACGGCAATACATGCGGCATTGGAAGCATTGCAGAAGGGCCCGGCTACAAGATGCGGCGCTTCGCGCAGACGGGATTTGTCGAACAGCGCGATCTGCCACGGGGAATTCAGCACAAAATGACGCGCTCCGTCGCGCAGGGCCTCGACGATCAGTCTTTTCCAGCTTTCTTCCTCATCGGGCCAGATGACGGGAGACAGCCACCAGGAAATTCTGGGGGCAAGCGTGCGGGAGATTGCCCTCACGGTGGAGGGGGTCATCCACAGGCCGATCATGGAAGATTTTGCTCCGCGCGTTTCCTTGCCCTGCGGGAGAGAGGAACGTACCAGCAGATCGGGTTGACGGCGGCCGCGGACAGGGGCGGGCAGGCGCGGGACAAAACTGACTTCCCGGGTCTGTACCGCATGGGCGCGTTCAAGACGTTGTTCCCAATCCTTGAGAATCTGTTCCAGCTCCGGTTCGCGACGGTCGATGAGAAAGACGGGGGTTCCGGCCCTGGGAGTTTTGTGTTTGCTCAGATGAAGCAGGTAGGTTCCTGCCTTGGGAGTGCGCCGTGTGACGGGCAGTGTCGTGTGCCATGTTTCATCTTCGTAGCCGATACGCAGAAAGTCACGGGGCAGCAGTGCCTGTCTGGGCTTGAAATAGGGCTGGCCGGGGCGGTTCTTTTCCGCAGGGGTGAACTGGATTTTACCAATCAGCAGTCCGGAACTGGTAGGTTCTTCCGGCGTGGTTACGCTGTTTTCTCTCTGCGGCAGGAAGCGTCCGTGCGTGCGCGGGCGGCCCAGAGCCATTTCCAGCAGCTCTTCCGCGTCCTTGCGCGCACGTGCATCCGTGCCGTGATCGCGCAGCATTTTATAGGCGGCGACACTGTGGTACACGTAGTGCGGCCCCTTTTTGCGACCTTCGATCTTCCAGCAGCGCAGCCGGGGAATATCCAGCAGCGTGCGCACCAGCACGTCGAGAGAAAGATCCTGACAGGAAAAGAAGCGTCCTTCGTGTCCTTTCTGATTGTAGACGCGGCGGCAGGGCTGGACGCAACGGCCCCGCAGGCCGCTTTTTCCCCCAAGATAACTCGACCAGTAACAGCGCCCGGAGACGCACCAGCACAGCGCACCGTGGACAAAGAGTTCCAGATCCAGATCGGCAGGACAGCCTGCGGAGATCTGCCGGATTTCGTCAATGGACAGTTCCCGGGGAAGAATGACCCGCGCAGCTCCCAGACTGCGCGCGGCATTCAGCGCAGCCGGATGGGTGATGTTGGCAAGGGTGGAAAGATGAAGCTGCCCTTCATAGCCTGCCTGCCTTGCCAGCTCCATCATGCCGATATCCTGAAGGATCAGGGCATGTGGCCTGACATCGCGGGCAAGCCGCATGATCAGGCGGCCGGCCGCGTCCATGTCCCCGGGCTTGAGCAGGGAATTGAAGGCAACATACACGCGGCGTCCTTCCGTATCGGCCAGATCGACCATGCGGGAAAGTTCGCCGATGCTGAAATTATCCGCTCCGGCCCGGGCGGAAAAGTGCTTGAGCCCTACATACACGGCGTCCGCTCCGGCTGCCAGAGCCGACAGAAAACAGGAAATATCTCCTGCGGGGGCAAGTATTTCCGGAGGAAGCTTCGTGTTTTCCGGAGGAAGCGCAGCGGAATCTTCCGGCAACGGACGCGGCTCCGCAACATGCAGATCTTCCATCCGGATAAGGACAGGTCTGACGGCTGAGGATTTGCGGGGGCTCGGCGTATCCCGGGAAGCAACGGGGGCCTTTTCCTGTCCCTTACGGGAAAAGCTGCCTCTGTGTTGCTGTTGTGCCGGGTTGCTGCGTCCGGCACTGCGTTCTTTTTTTTCCTGTGCGTTACGCTTTCCGTGTCTGTCCGCAGGGGCGGACTGTCCGTCTTTTTTACGTTGATAGTTTTCGCGCCTGCCTTCTCTGCGCGGGGATTCGTCAGACGTGCGACGTTTTTTTTCAGTGCCGGACGCCCGCCCGGAAGGGCGGGAGGCATACGTTCTGTCCTGATTTTGAGCCGGATTGGTACGGGACACGGGAAAATCCTTGGTAGGCTGTGAAGTGTTGCTCAGTGCGTGTCGCTGCGGGAGGATTTTTCCCGCTCGTCACGGGCTACGGCCATCATCAGCTTGATACGATTGATCTGGTTCACTTCGCTCGCGCCGGGATCGTAGTCCACGGCGGCGATATTGGCGTTGGGATAACGCCGCTTCAGTTCCTTGAGTACGCCTTTGCCGGTGATATGGTTTGGCAGGCAGCCGAACGGCTGCATACACAGAATATTGGGCACACCGCTGTGGATCAGCTCCACCATTTCCGCCGTGAGCAGCCAGCCTTCACCCGTCTGGTGCCCCAGAGAGATGATGCCGTCAACCTGTTGCAGCAGTTTGCGGAAAGGAAGCGGCGCGTCGAAACGTTTGCTTTTTTTCAGCGCATGACGCAGAGGCAGACGCAGAAACAGCAGGGCACGGAGCGCAAGACTGCTGGTTATGGCGCTTTTGCGGCGTCCCTGGAGCGACTTATAGCGGAAGATATCGTCATAGAAGCCATACAGGAAGAAATCGAGAAGGTCGGGCATGACGGCTTCGCCGCCTTCCGTTTCAATGACGTCCACGGCGGCATTGTTGGCGTCGGGGTGGAATTTGAGCAGAATTTCTCCGACCAGACCCACACGAGGCTTGCGTGGAATATTGCGAAGCGGGAGTTCGTCGAATTCCTGTACCATGCGGGTTATATTGCGGTAGCAGCCGATAAGACTGCCTTCCGCAACATTGCGCATGCCGATTTCGGCCCATTTGTCGGCCAGCTTCTGGACGCTCCCCGGTTCGGATTCATAGGGGCGCACTCTGTACAGCATCCGCATGATGCAGTCTCCGTACAGGCATCCCATGATTGCCCTGCGCAGCAGGGCCCAGTTCAGATGAAAGCCGGGGTTATGATCCAGACCGGCCATATTGAAGGAAATCAGGGGAATTTGTGTCAGGCCGCAGGCCTTCAAGGCCTTGCGGAGGAAGCTGATATAGTTTGTGGCGCGGCATCCGCCCCCGGTTTGCGAGATAATCAGCGCAATACGGTTCGGGTCGTATTTCCCGCTCTGGACGGCATACAGCAGCTGCCCTATGACCGTAATGGCGGGGTAGCATACGTCGTTGTTGACATGACGAAGCCCGAGTTCGACGGCCGCGCGGGATACCGTCGGCAGCAGTTCGGCCTTATAGCCGCAGGCGGTGAACATGGCGGGGAGGAACTGAAAGTGCAGCGGCGACATCTGGGGGATGAGAATGGTATGCGTGCGGCGCATCTCTTCCGTAAAGGGAGGGAAGTCCTCAAAGGCCTTGTCGGGATCTTCCGGGCCGACAAGATTGGAACTTTTTTCCTCCGGACGCAGTGTCTTTCCGCCGTCATCCTCTTGTTCGGCATGGGCAAGCAGCAGAGATTCCGGACGCAGTTCGTCCGGTGCGCTGGGCATGGCTTCCAGTGAGACGGAGCTTTCCGCTGTGCTGTTCAATCCCTCGCTGGGAGCAATACCCGGCAGAGGAACTTTTGCACCGGCCAGTTTCTTCTGCCTTTCACGCATGGTTGCCAGCAGCGAACGGACACGGATACGCGCCGCACCCAGGTTTGCGCCTTCGTCGATCTTGATTTGCGTATACAGGCGGTCGCCTGCGGCAAGAATTTCCTCCACCTGATCGGCGGTTACGGCATCCAGCCCGCAGCCGAAGGAAACCAGCTGGACAAGGGCAATCTGTTCCGTGCTGGCGGCATAGGCTGCGGCCCGGTACAGGCGGGCATGATAGGTCCACTGATCTACCACGCGCAGTTTGCCAGGATCGGGCATGAGATGGGCCACGGAATCTTCCGTCAGCACGGCAAGGCCGGTAGCGCAGATGAGTTCCGGAATGCCATGGTTGACTTCTGGATCGACGTGATAGGGGTGACCTGCGAGAATGATGCCCTGCCGGCCGGTATCCTGAAGCAAACGCAGGGCGTTTTCTCCCGCCTTGCGCATATCTTCCTTGAAACGCTTCTGCTCATCAACGGCCAGACTGAGAGCCCTGGCCATTTCTTCCGGAGAAATTCCCGCAAATAACGGCAGCTCGAGCAGGCGTTCCCGCAGTCTTTCCTGTCCGAGGGGCAGGAAGGGACAGATCAGTTCCACACCGCTTGCCCGCAGACTGTCGATGTTGTTGCGCAGAAGTTCGGGATAACCCCCGACAACAGGACAGTTGTAGGTATTGTCCTGCCCCTTGAAGTCCTGATTTTCCAAGGGGATGCAGGGATAAAAAATGCGGGACACACCGCGGCGGATGAGATCCATGATGTGCCCGTGTGAGAGCTTTGCCGGGTAACATACGGTCTGCGAAGGAATGGTGGACAGGCCGAGATTGTAGATGGTTTTATTTGAAGGTGAAGAAAGTTCGACCCTGAAGCCCAGTTCTGTGAAAAGGGTAAACCAGAGGGGATAGTTTTCGTAAATATTGAGGACGCGCGGAATACCGATTTCTCCCCGCGGGGCATTTTCAAGGGGGAGCGGAATATAGTGTTCGAAAAGACGCTGGTACTTATAGGCATACAGGTTCGGCAGATCGCTGCGCGAGCTGGCTTTGCCCGCTCCACGTTCACAGCGGTTGCCGGAGATGAAGCGCGTTCCGTCGGAAAAGCGGGTAACGGTCAGCAGGCAGTGATTTGTGCAGTGCTGGCAGCGGGCAACCGTGCTGTCCACATGAAATTCGTCAAGCTCTGCGGGTGAAAGCAGCGCACTGCCGTCCAGCGGCGCCTGTTCGCGCGCCAGCAGCGCCACACCGAAGGCCCCCATGAGCCCGGAAATGTCAAGCCGTACCACCGGCCTGCCCAGGCTCAGTTCCAGCGCACGCAGCAGAGCGTCGTTGTGGAAGGCACCCCCCTGTGCCATGACATGCTGGCCCAGTTCGTCGGTGCTGGCAATTTTGATGACCTTGTAGAGGGCGTTCTTGATGACTGAGTAGGAAAGACCTGCGGCTATGTCGCCAACGGGGGCGCCTTCCTTTTGCGCCTGTTTGACGCGGGAGTTCATGAACACGGTGCAGCGCGTGCCGAGATCGACGGGATGCTTTGCTTTCAGGGCCTCGCTGACGAAGGAAGGCAAATCCATGCCCAGCGACTTGGCAAAGGTTTCAATGAAGGAGCCGCATCCTGCGGAACATGCTTCATTGAGCTGGATGCGATCCACCATGCCGTTTTTCACGCGCAGGCATTTAATGTCCTGACCTCCGATGTCCAGAACAAAGGAAACTTCGGGCAGGAAAAACTGCGCGGCCTTGCAGTGGGCAAGAGTTTCCACTTCGTCCACATCGGCGCGGAGCCCTGCGCGGATAAGGCCGCTCCCGTATCCCGTCACCCCTGCCGAGGCAATGCGCACATGAGAGGGAAGCAGCGCGTATACTTCCTTAAGAATACGCACTGCGGCGTTGAGAGGATCGCCCTGACTTGCCCCGTAGGAAGTATAGAGGATGCGTCCTTCTTCATCCAGCAGCACAGCCTTGATGGTGGTGGAACCTATATCTATCCCCAGATAGACGGAGGCGGGAGATTCATCCGTTCCTCTGAGATCTTCCACCTTTCCTCTCGGGGCACAGTCCTTTGAATGGCGTTTACGGAATTCTTCCAGATCTTCCTGCGTTTCAAACAGCGGGGGGAGTTTCAGGGCTCCGCTTTTTCCCTTCGTCGTGGCGAGGGTATGCGCCAGATTTTGCAGTTCCTCCCGGGTCCAGAGGCGTTCGCAGTTGTCGGTCTGGCCTTCTTTTTCCCGTGCTGCCATGAGTGTCATGGTATGCAGGGCCGCGCCTCCTGCCACAAAGTATTCCGCATGTTCCGGGAAAAGTGCGTCGCCTTCGGGCAGGGCGAGAGAGTCGACGAAGCGTTGACGCAAGGCGGGCAGGAAGGCCAGAGGACCGCCGAGAAAGGCAACTTTCCCCTTGATTTCCCGGCCGCAGGCCAGACCTCCTATGACCTGATCCACAACGGCCTGAAAAATGGAAGCGGCAATATCTTCCTTGGCACAGCCCTCGTTGAGCAGCGGCAGGATATCGGTTTTTGCAAATACGCCGCACCGGGAGGCTATGGGATAAAGCTGATGATGGTTTATGGCGAGCGAATTGAGTCCCTGCGCGTCGGTATTGAGGAAGGCCGCCATCTGATCGATGAAGGCTCCCGTGCCTCCCGCGCAGGTTTCGTTCATGCGCTGCTCAACTCCCCCCGTAAAGAAGGTGATTTTGGCATCTTCCCCACCGAGTTCTATGGTGACATCGGCGTCCGGTATTCTGCGGCGTATGCTGGCGGCCGAAGCAATGACTTCCTGAACGAAAGTCAGATGCATTTCCTCCGCCAGAGATATGGCCCCCGAACCGGTGAGGGAGAGCGTGAAGAGGGGCTCTTCTTCAGGGGGGAGCGAGGAAAAGGGCGCGGCATTCAGAGCTTCGTCCAGCATGTGCGCCACCGTCGCGCGCACATCGGAAAGATGTCGCTGATAGCGGGAGTACAGTGCTTCTGCTTCAGCATTGAAAATAACGACTTTGACGGTGGTGGAACCCACGTCAAGGCCTATATGGGCGAGTTTACGCGCGCTGGTCATGGGACCTCCTGTCCCGGAAAAAATGGCAGAACGTGCGGGACGTTCCGTGCCGGCGCAGGCATCCCTCCATGCCGGTCGGCGGGAATGAAAGGGACGGAATCGCGCTGGCGCGTCCGCCCCGGGTGAACAAATTCGATCGCCAGGTTCGGCGAACTCATCCAGCCATATGTATATTGCATGGCTGGCATTTGCAAGACGTTCCCGACAACAACAGAGGATCTGACTGTGACTTTTTAAGTGATGGGAAAAGCGTGCAAATTTTGCCGGGCAACTCGGCCAAAAGGTGGGAAAATTTTGGAGTTTAGAAAAGTAAAAAATATATCTTACTGTATC
>DWXS01000018.1 GCA_019119045.1 Candidatus Mailhella merdavium
CGGGATTTTTTGTATGAAAGGGGAGTAAAGAGGTTTCCGTCCTTACTCAAGCTTATCAACAACATTCCTCATATTTTTGTCTTTTCTTCTGTTGTATGAGCCAGGTTTCCGGCAGAAGTCTGTCATCTCGCCGGAGAATCTTTTTCCAGAGAGGACGATATTCCTCTAGGAAAATTTTGTTGAAGAATCTTTTCTTCAAAGGGGAACCGTATTCTATAATTATTTTCCTGATGTAATCAAATACATATTTATCTAAGTTAATAATCAACAAATAAAGGATAGTAAGATGGGAAGCGTTTGTTACTGGACTTGTATTCTCCTGTTTATCAATACATGATATGGCGATATTTCCATAAAATACTTCTGTGGTCGAGCGAAGAAATCTCCGCCGCGATGAAGAATGGCGGTGTCTTTTTCCCAATTTATTTTGTGAAGCATCGTTCCGCAGGAAGCGCGAACGCTGCGGAATAGAATATAGAATTCTGAATTGCAGATATTTTCAAGAGCAAAACGTTTTAAAAATCAAATTGTTCGAGTTCCGGTATTGAGCAGTCCAGATGGAGAAGATGAGAGTTTTGGGGAAAAGCAGGGGAAAGGCTCTTTCCGAAGAGAGCGACCATGAGGCCGGCGACACCGGCAACAGCGCATACCGAGGTGCTTTGCCCTCCTGAAGAGGCATTGCCGGCCTGAATATCGGGATACAGGGAAGAAAGGCGAACTGAGGGGGGGGATGAGGAGGACGAGAAAAAAGCAAAACCTTCATTTTGCAATACGGAGCCGTGAAGGAAAGGTATCCCCGTTTCTTCTGCCGCCTGTTCGAGCATTTTTTTTCTGGGTACGGAATCCAGACAGTCGACGACCAGATCCACATCAGTCAGGAGCTGGGGAAGAGTATGCGGATCGGCCGCCAGCGCATAGGCTTCAACATCGAGGTATGACGCAATATCGAGAAGGTTTTGCCGACAAACTTCAACTTTCAGTTGCCCCAGCGTTTTTTCTGTACAGAAGCACTGCCGGTTGATATTGCTTTCTTCGAATACATCCGGATCGCAGAGACGAAAAGCTCCCACTCCCATGCGCGTCATCAGTTGCGCGACATATCCGCCCAGTCCTCCGCACCCGGCGAGAAAAACGCGCTGAGAGAGCAGGTGTATCATTTGTGCGGCTGTAAACACCCCTTTGTTGCGATAGAAGCGTAGCGGCCAGATATCTTTTTCCAGCAGCCCCATCAGGACAGCCTTGAGGGGAAGGGCCAGATACTGCGCCAGAAAGACAACGCCCTCATGCTTTATACAAAGCGTATTCTCATCGTAATGAGAAAGGTACGGCTTTGCCAGTTGGTGAACTTCCTCTGCTGAAGGAAAGGACATATCAACCTCCGCCTACAGCGGGAAAGTAAGCGACTCGATCTCCATCCTGCAGAGGGCAGGACAAGTCCTGCTGGCGTCCGTTGATCATGACGATTTTTATTTCGTCCAGGGGCAGACCCAGCGTTCGGCATAATGTTTCTGCTGTCGCCGGAGAACCGCATGCGCTGAAATCGACAGTTAATCCTGTCTCCGGCGTATAACCGGGAACTTTATCACGAAGTGTTGTGCTGAGTTTTACAAGAATGCTCATGGCACGATTAAGGACCCGTGCCCGGCAGAACCGGGCACGGGCATATGGACTACTTGATCCAGTTGAAGGTCGTTTTCAGTTCTTCGTGCGTGATATCAAAGGTGGTGTTATGGGGAGGCAGGGCTTCGTCAGTGAAGAAGTCCGGCAGATGGTCCGCCGCTTCCGTAATACCGGCGCGACGGTTGAAATCCACTTCCGTGGACAGTATGCGCTGTCCGAGGGTGACCACGTCATCGCCGGTGAGGCTCCAGCCGAACTTGGCGTTCAGCATGTCGACAATGGCGGGCAGGGCATCCGGAACATCCAGAATGGCAAACGCTGTGAACAGGCACAGACCGACGCTGTCGACAGAAGCCGTGGCGATTTGCAGATTTCTGGAAAGCTCAATCTGTCCTTCCTTCTTGAGGGGATCAACCTTGCCGCCGACACCGAGAATATTGGCTGTGACAGAATAACCGGCAGTATGGTCGGCTCCCATGGGGGTTGTGGCATAGGTCACGCCCACACCCTTGACGGCGCGGGGATCATAGGCCGGGAGGCTCTGTCCCTTGACGCAGGGAACGCGGCGCACACCGAAGACTCTGCCTGTCGTGGCCGTACCGCAGCCGATGATGCGTCCGAGGGGAGTACCGTCGCTGATTCCCTGCATGGCTTCAAGAACAGCCTTGCCGTCTCCCTTGGGAATACCGCCTCCGGCCATGGCCACACCAACGGCCACGCCGACATCGATGGTGTCAACCCCGAAATCGTCGCACATGTGGTCGAAGCGGGCTATGAGATCGAGGTCGTCAATGCCGCAATGGGGGCCGAAGCACCACAGAGTTTCGTATTCAGGCCATTTGCTGATCAGCTTTCCTTTGGTATCGGGGAAGAGACCGCTGCATCTGATAATACATCCGCTCATGCAGCCGTGGGCAACGGCACCTTCTCCGCCGCGTTCCTTGGTGAGCTTGTTCATGCGTTCGCCGGACACCTCTTCATGTCCTTCGAACTGCCCGCAGGTGAAGTTCCGGGTGGGGAGGCCGCCGGCTTCATTCAGGATGTTCACGAGAACCGCAGTACCATATTCTGCCAGTCCCTTACCCGTGACGGGATGTTCGGTGAGGGCCTTGGCGAAACGTTTGGAGGCTTCACGGAAGGCCTGCTCGTCATGCAGGGGATGGTTTTTACCCCCTTCGGGATTGACGATGATGGCCTTGAGTCCCTTGGAACCCATGACCGCGCCTACGCCGCCGCGGCCGGCGTGACGCATGGGGCGCAGTTCGCGGTCCGTGAAAGCGATGCTGGCAGCCGTAAGCTTGAATTCGCCTGCCCGACCGATGGTGATGTAGCTGCAATCTTTACCGTACGTTTCAACAAGTTTGGCAACGGCGTCGAAGTTATTCAGTCCCCCGAGAGGGGAGGGGACAAGCTTTGCGGTGTCTTTACCCAGCTCGAGCTGCCACCATTCGCCTTCTTCTGCCATTCCTTCCACGATAATGGCCAGAATTCCGAGCTTTGCAAGATGGCCGCCGGGCTGTCCGCCGGAGTTGGATTCCTTGATACCTTCCGTCAGAGGACTTTTGCAGCCGACAGAAATACGGTTCGAGTTCGGGCTGTTTGTCGCTCCGAGCAGGCCGGGAGCAAAGACGAGTTTGTTATGCGGTCCCAGAGGCGTACAGGTAGGGGGAACTTCCCGGGCGACGATGGTGGAGGTCAGACCGCGACCGCCCAGTCCGGCGTATTCAGCCGGAATATCCTCGAATACACAGCTTTTTGTGGTCATATTGACCCGGAGAAATCGAAACATACCTTCTCTCCTTGGGATATTCCGAAGCGAAATACCCGCATAGAATGTTGTTCCGCAGTATATGCGGTTTCAGACCTGGCGACAGAATAGAGCCGAAAAAAAAATTTGGTCAAGAAAATCGAAAAACAGACACGCTTCCTGCGAAATTTCGGATATTCCGTGTTTGGGCGCAGCGTGTGATTTCACGGGGTCAGCCGGCCAGGTTTATTTCGCGGGCATGAAGAGCATGCAGGAGGCTTCTGTCATGCGTGGCGCATACCACGCTGCATCCGGATTTCAGACTGTGTTCCACCGCTCTGATGATGGCCTGGGCACTGTCGGCGTCGACATTGGATGTCGGCTCATCCAGAAGCAGCACTGCCGGGCTGAGAATCAGGCGAGCTGCCAGCGCCACACGCTGACGCTCTCCCCCTGAAAGCGTATGCGGGGCACGTCCAGCCAGTATTTCCGGGTCCTTAAAACCTACGGCGCGCATGGCTTCCGTATAGGCTGAAGGCAGATTGTGTCTCCGATTCCGAAGATAAAGACCGAGCGTTACGTTGCGAAAAACGGAATCCTTCATGAGGTACGGGGCCTGGAGCAGAAGCGTGATTTCCTTGCGCGGTTCTTTCTGGTTGCCGGTATATTGAAGAACTCCGGAAGTTGGGCGTTCAAGAAAGGCAAGCAGGCGCAGCAGCGTGGACTTGCCGCAGCCGTTGTGTCCCGTCAGCGCGACGACTTCGCCGCGTTCCATATGGAAATATGGAAGAAAGAGGGCCGTGTGGGCGTCGTAATTTTTTTGCAGATTTTCGGCCTCAAAGAGGGTACTCATGCTCTCCCCCTTTGCTTCAGCCATGCCAGAAGAAAGTTGACGATAAAGGCGATGAGAAGAAGAACCAGCCCCAGAGCTATTCCCTGCGCGAATTCTCCCTTGCTGGTTTCAAGGGAAATTGCCGTCGTCATGGTACGGGTGGAGTAGCGGATATTGCCCCCCAGCATCATGGCGACCCCCACTTCCGTCACGACCCTGCCGAAGGCCGTCACGCACGTCATGCCTATTTCATAACGCAGTTCGCGGATGCTCAGCCAGGCCAGCTGAACGGGGCCTGCGCCGAGGGTGAGAAGAGTCTCGCGGCAACGGGGGTCAAGGGATTCGACAGACTGCGCCGTCCAGGAAATGATTATCGGAAGCGCAAGTATGGTCTGGCCTATGACCATGCCGGGGAGTGTGAACAGAAGACCGAACTGTCCGAGCGGGCCGCGATAGGTAATCAGGACATAGACGATGAGTCCTATAAGGACAGTAGGGAAGGCGAGCAATGTATCCGAGACAAGACGAAGAAAACGCTTGCCGGGAAAACTGGTGTAGCCGAGCAGAAAGCCCAGGGGCAGACCGATGACCATAGCTATGGCCAGTGCGCAACTTGTGGAAACAAGCGTGGCTTCAATGGCGGAAATTGTTGCGTCGTCTGCATTAATAAGCAGATCGAGCGCCTTTACGAAGCCGTCGGAAAAATAGCCCATTGCGATCCTGCTGCATAACGTTGAGGGAGGCTCGGGAGGTTTTCCGAACCTCCCCCGGGATTATGACATTATTTTCCAGCGTTGGGGAAGAAAAGCTGCTTGCCTTCAAGCTTGTAATCGGCAATGAGAGCCTGCGTTTCCGGCTTTACCCACCAGTCTTCAAATTTGAGTGCCAGATCTTTTTTGACATCGGGGCACTTGGCAGGATTCACGGTAATGACGCTGTACTGATTGAACAGAGCCTTATCGCCCTGTACGACGATTTCCAGCGGATTGTCATTGCCCTGCTTGCTGGCGAATTTGATCCAGGTTCCGCGGTCCGTCATGGCATAGGCGCCTTTTTCCGCGGCGATGGTCAGCGTTGCCATCATGCCCTGTCCTGCGGAAATATAGAAGGATTCCTTGTCCGGGCTGAGGTTGGAAGCTTTCCACAGCGCAATTTCCGCCTGATGGGTTCCGGACTGATCGCCGCGGCTCACAAATCCGGCCTTGGCATCATAAATGGCTTTCAGGGCTTCGGCAGTGGTTTTACCGGCGACTTTGGCGGGGTCGGTCTTGGGGCCGACGATCACAAAGTCATTATACATGATCTGACGACGATCGATGCCGTATCCCGCATTGACGAACTCGATTTCTGCGGCAGGGGCATGAACCAGCAGCACGTCGGCATCGCAGTTTCTGGCAATTTCGAGGGCCTTACCCGTGCCTACGGCGACCCATTTGAGATCTATGCCGGTTTCTTTTTTAAACACCGGATTGAGATACTCGAGCAGCCCTGTGTCCTGCGTACTCGTCGTCGTGGCCATCATCAGCGTATCGGCAGCCTGCGCGGACTGTGCGCAGCATGCGAGGAGCATGACGGCGGAAAGAGAAAGCGCTTTGAAGGAAAATTTCATGGAATAACTCCCATTGTTGAGGTTTTAACCCGTTCCGGTAGGGAAAGGGCAGTTAATCAAGGCAGAGGCGCACGGCCCGGGATGGAAACAGTGCGCATATTGGCTTCTGTTCTCGAAGTTTCAGCTTCTCTATCGCCGTGGTTTCCTGAACAGTGCATAATGTCGTGCCGTCAGAAAGCTCTATGCAGACAAAACTTTCCACTTTTTCCTGATGAAGGGACTGGACAAGGCCGCATACGCAGTTGTTCAGGCTGCATGTGAGTTTTTCCGCCGCCAGCGTTATCTGATCCGGATCGATTATTGCCGTGACAACCTGATTTTCTCTGGCTTCCATACGCATGAACTGCTTGATGGGAAAAAGCGAAATCAGTTTCAAATCGGAAAAGGTTGTGATTTCAACACTGACTGCGCGCATCCCCATGGTAATATCCGTGATGATTCCCAGAAAGGAATTTCGATCGGTTTCTGTTACCGCTTTGTTGCGCGTGGCGACATTGGCCCTGACGATGCGTTTGGCTTCTCCGCCTGCAAATTCGAGGAAGGCGGAAATCTGGGAAGGTTTCTGCTGTCCCAGAAATTTCTGCACAAGGTTGAGGGGGACATGCAGCTCCAGCAGTTCCAGCCCCCGGGAATAGCGGATGGCCCGCGGGCCCGCCAGACTGCTGTCAATGCCCAGAGGACGGGCTACAGCATAGAATTTTTTACGCACGAAGCCCTGATCGAATCGGAGAAATTCGCTTCCGGCAAGCTCTGCTTCCGGCAGAGAAAGAATACGCCGGACATGCTTCATGCAGGAAATGGGAAGCAGAACGTCTCGGGCATTCGGGTCAGGGACATGAACCATGCAGGTAACCGTATCGATCGCGGCGTGAGCATCCAGGCCGATTGCCTCGCCAAGGCGCAGCCCTCCGTAGCGGATCAGCAGAAAAAGCAGATGAAGTCTGGAGCGGACAATTCTTCTTGCCGGAGTTTTCGCCTCCGCCTCCCAGGCTTCCCAGCGCAGGGTCAACTGTTCGAGCTTTTCTCGGGTGAGATGATTGGAGTGCATACTGCGCTGATCCGATAGGTTCTGAGTGTCTCTGCCGTAGTGGTCTTTCCGGACGTTAACCCGGAACATTTATATTGTCACGCTTTTGACCGAAAATGGGAGTAAAAATTTACAGAAAAGTCCCGAAAACGGGATTTAAAAAAAATGAATTTTAATTAATAAATATAATTATTATAGTGTATTATATGAATATACACGGAAATCCTCTCTCTGCCGATTTCAGAAATGGGCACGAAATTTAATAGTCACGCTTTTAATCTGAACTGCTCTCGATTATCGTGATTATTATTCGGGCTAACATTCTGTTATGTATAAGGACTTCTAACGGTTTATCGCATTATTTCAAATAGACTCGGCAAAAAAAGAGAAGACGGCATTGACATGGCATTTTTACAGGAATAAAATTCTTTCCAATTCTGAACAATATAAACACGGTTTTGTATAAAAACGTATCCGTGATTTTTTGAGGATTCCCATGTCGTGCCCTACCGAATCTGCCGCAAAAGCCTGTTTGAAAACAATTCGTGTTCAGGATGCCGTGGGCTCGGTACTGTGTCACGATATCACGCGGATTGTCCCGGGGGAGAGCAAGGGGCCGGTTTTTCGCAAGGGCCATATTGTCACGGAAGAGGATATTCCCGTTCTTCTTGAGGTGGGAAAAGAACATCTCTATGTTTATGAAAGTCTCCCCGGCTTCGTCCATGAAGACGATGCTGCACAGCGCATTGTTGATGCAGCCATGGGGGAAAATCTGCTTTTTTCTTCCCCCAAGGAGGGGCGGATCAATGCAATGGCGGCCTGTGACGGGCTTCTGACCGTTGATGTGGAGCGCCTGCTGAAAATAAACGGTCTGGAGCAGATTTCCTTTGCGACCATGCACACCATGACGGCTGTGCGCAAAGGGCAGGCTGTGGCCGGAACCCGCGTGGTGCCGCTCATGGCGGACGAACGCCAGCTTGAAGCGGTGGAACACATCTGTCTGGTGGACGGCATACGGAAGCCCGTTGTCGAAGTTCGGCCTTTCCGTTCCTTTCGCGTCGGTATCGTGACCACGGGGAGCGAGGTTTTTCACGGACGCATCAAAGATAAGTTCGGCCCGGTACTCCGCGACAAGTTCGCCGCTCTCGGCAGCGAAGTGGCAGGACAGATATTTACGCCTGATGACGAGCAACAGACTGCGGATGCCATTCGCTCCTTTATTTCGTCGGGAGCGCAGATGGTTGTGGTCACGGGGGGGATGTCCGTCGATCCCGACGACCGGACGCCATCCTCGATACGGGCTGCCGGCGGCGTGGTGGAAAGTTACGGTGCGCCGACTTTTCCCGGGGCAATGTTTCTGCTGGCGCATATAGGCAGCGTCCTCGTACTGGGGCTGCCCGGCTGCGTCATGTATCACAAGGCAAGTATTTTTGATCTCGTAGTTCCGCGAATTCTTGCGGGGCTTGAGGTCTCCGCGCGGGATATTGCCGCGCTCGGGCATGGCGGTTTTTGCGCAGGTTGCGCGGAATGCCGCTATCCCATCTGTCCTTTCGGCAAAGGCTGAGTTTCGTTCCGGCTTTTCGTCCGGACGGCTCATCACGTTTTAGCGGCGGGTCAGCCCGCCAAGGAGTGTCTCTATGTTTGAGAAACAGTTGGTAGTGAACGGCATTCCGCGCAACCTGGTGGTGGAAGGTGACGAGACCCTCGCCGACATGTTGCGCAAAGTGGGCTATACCAGCGTAAAAATCGGGTGCGGAACCGGGCAGTGCGGCGCGTGTAACGTCATTATCGACGGTAAGCTCGTGCGTACCTGCACCATGAAAATGAAACGTGTAGCCGACGGAGCGAAGATTACCACTCTGGAAGGCATCGGAACCCCCGGGCATCTGCATCCGCTTCAGAAAGCCTGGATTCTGCATGGCGGCGCGCAGTGCGGCTTCTGCACGCCCGGTTTTATCGTGTCTGCCAAGGCTCTGCTTGATCAGAACCCCAATCCGACGCGCGAACAGGTTCGCGACTGGTTCCAGGATCACCGCAACGCCTGCCGCTGCACGGGGTATAAGCCTCTTGTCGATGCCGTAATGGATGCCGCGGCCGTCATGCGCGGCGAAAAGGATGCCTCCGAACTGGAATACAAGGAACCGGCCAACGGAGCGGTATGGGGAACCCGTCGTCCTCGTCCCAGCACAGTGGCCCGCGTTACGGGAACCGCTCTTTACGGGGCGGATATGGCCGATAAACTGCCCCCGGACACGCTGCACCTCGCCCTTGCTCAGGCCAAGGTATCTCACGCCAATATCAAGAGCATCGATACTTCCGAAGCGGAAAAAATGCCGGGCGTCGTGGCTGTGCTTACCGCCAAGGATGTCAAGGGCAACAACAGCATCAGCGGCCTGATCACCTTCCCCACCAACAAGGGCGACGGGCTTGATCGTCCCATTCTCTGCGACAAGAAGATTTTCCAGTACGGCGACGCCTATGCCATTGTCTGCGCCGATACGGAAGCGCACGCCAGAGCCGCGGCTGAAAAGGTCGCCATCGATCTTGAAGTTCTGCCTGCCTATATGAGCGCACCGGAAGCCATGGCTCCCGACGCGATTGAAATTCATCCCGGCACTCCGAACGTGTACTATGACCAGACACTTGAAAAAGGGCCGGACACCGCGCCTCTCTTTGAAAAAGCCGATGTGGTTGTCGAAGATGAATTCTATACCAGCAGACAGCCGCACATGCCTATCGAACCCGATGTCGGCTATGCCTACCTCAACGAAGAAGGGAAGCTGGTCATCCACTCCAAATCCATTGGTCTGCATCTGCACGGCCTGATGATTGCGGGCGGTCTCGGACTTGATTTTGAAAAGGACATGGTCATGGTGCAGACCGTGGCGGGCGGCACTTTCGGCTACAAGTTCAGCCCCACCATGGAATCCCTGCTCGGCGTTGCCGTTCTCGCTACCGGCCGTCCCTGCCATTTGCAGTACAACTATGCCCAGCAGCAGTTCTACACCGGCAAGCGTTCGCCCTTCTGGACCAAGCTGCGCCTGGCCGCCGACAAGGAAGGAAAGCTCCTCGCCATGGAAAGCGACTGGTCCGTGGACCACGGCCCCTATTCCGAATTCGGCGATCTGCTGACCCTGCGCGGCGCACAGTTCATCGGCGCCGGATATGACATCCCCGCCATTCGCGGCAAGGGACGCACCGTCTGCACCAACCATGCCTGGGGTTCGGCCTTCCGCGGATACGGCGGCCCTGAAAGCGAATTCCCGTCTGAAGTTCTGATGGACGAACTGGCTGAAAAGCTGGGCATGGATCCGCTCGAACTGCGCTACAAGAACGTGTATCGCCCCGGCTGCACCAATCCTTCCGGTCAGGCTCCCGAAGTGTACAGCCTGCCCGAAATGATCGATATTCTCCGTCCCAGGTACAAGGCTGCCAAGGAACAGGCCGCCCGCAACTCGACCGCTGAAGTCAAGCGCGGGGTAGGGGTATCCATCGGTATTTACGGTTGCGGTCTTGACGGCCCGGATACGGCTGAAGTCTGGGTGGAATACAACGAAGACGGCGGCGTCACCGTCGGCGCATGCTGGGAAGAACACGGACAGGGCGCCGATGCCGGCGTGCTTGGAACCGCTCATGAAGGTCTGCGCCCCATGGGGATTCCGGCCGACAAGATCCGTCTGGTGCTGAACGACAGCTCCAAGGCTCCGAACGCCGGGCCTGCCGGCGGCTCCCGTTCTCAGGTTGTGGTTGGCAATGCCATCCGCGTGGGCTGCGAAAGACTGGTCAAGGCCCTGAGCAAGCCTGAAGGCGGCTTCTATACCTATGAAGAAGCCAAGGCCAAAGGCATTGAACTGCGTCAGCAGGGCATCTGGACGGCTCCCTGCACCAACAACGATGAAAAGGGTATAGGCGCGCCGTTCTGCGTATACATGTACGGTCTGTTCATGGCCGAAGTCGCCGTCGAGGTGGCTACGGGCAAAACAACGGTTGAAAAGCTGACCATCGTGGCCGATATCGGCAAGGTGAACAACCGCCTGATCACCGACGGACAGATTTACGGCGGTATGGCGCAGGCCGTCGGCCTTGCCCTGACGGAAGACTTTGAAGACATCAAGAAGCACAGCACCCTCGCGGGCGCAGGCTTCCCGTACATCAAGCAGATTCCCGACGACATGGAAATCATCTATGTTGAAACGCCTCGTCCCGACGGGCCCTTCGGCGCGGCCGGCGTGGGTGAAATGCCTCTGTGCGGGCCGCATCCGGCCATCATCAACGCCATTTACAATGCGTGCGGCGCCCGTGTGACGCATCTGCCCGCACGGCCTGAAAAGGTACTGGCGGCAATGAAGAAGTAACATGAAGAGGGAAACGGTAACAAAAACTGCCGAAAAGTTTTGATTGCCGTTTCCCTCTTTGCAACATTCGTTTCAGGGGCGGTATCGGAAGCGATGCCGCCTTTTAAATTCCGGTGCAGGAATGCCTGTCACGCAAAAATATCCTGTTGGAAAACTCCCATAACATAGTATGGCATTGTCTTTTCTTGAATTAAATGGCGCGAGGCATTATATGTTCCTTTGGAGATAATTTTCTGAATTTTGCAGACGACACAATATTATTGAAGCCGAAGGGGATGGAACTGTCGTATTTCTCGTGAAAGGATGGGGATTCTTTCTTTGATTCGAGGTCTGTTGAGTTTCTGCCGTGCTAACGGCAGAGGTATTTAACGAACGGGAACGGAGAACATTCATGGAACAAAACGAATTGCGCGTTTGGGAAAGCCGCTGCACGCAGGAGGAAATGCCCTTGTGCCGAGCGGCCTGTCCGTTGCAGATGGACGTGCGGGCCTTCATGGAAGCCGTTCCCGGCGGCGCGCCGGCCGCGCGCCGTCTGGTGGAGCGTTATCTTCCGCTCCCCGGTTTTTTTGCCTTAATCTGCGATCATCCCTGCGAAGAAGCCTGCCTGCGCCGCAAACTCGGCGGCTCTCTTGCCATAGGACGGCTGGAAGCCTGGTGCGCACGGCGGGCGGAACGTCAGACCAGACCTCTTCCTCTGCCGCGAAAAAGCAAGAGTTTTTCCATCATCGGGGACGGTCTTGCCGCCTTTGTTGCCGCCTGGGATTTAACCCGTAAAGGTTATCCCGTCACAATATTCCACGCCGGGGAAAAACCCGGTGAACTTATGCTCTCCCTTTTCATGGACAGCTCGCCCTACGGGGCAGAGGCCGTGTCTTCCGCTTTTTACAGCGAGCTGGAACTCATGTTCAAAGGCCCGCTGACCTGCGAAAGGCGGGAGCTGAACAGGGGATTGCTGGAAGAACTTTGCCGTTCGTCCGACGCTGTGCTGATCGACGCCTCGTCTGCTCCGAGCCTTGCTCCCGAACGGGAAGCAGTCGATCCTCTTACGCTGACAAATGACGGCGGCAACATCTGTTTTTGCGGCTGGGGCGATTCTCCTGCCCAGCAGGCTGCGGACGGCCGCAAGGCGGCCGCAACGGCGGAGCGCGCAGCCTCGGGCGTGTCCATCACGGCATCGCGCGACAAGGAAGGGAAAACTCAATCCCGGCTGCATACGCCGCTGGAAGGGATTATCGCAGCTCCACGAATCGAAGGCGACGGCCCTCTGTCCGACGCGGAGGCCTGCACGGAAGCGTCCCGCTGCATCCGGTGTCAGTGTCTGGCCTGCGTGCATGAATGTGCCTATCTGCAGCATTATAAGGGCTACCCCAAGATGTACGCGCGGCAGATTTATAATAATGCGGCTATCGTCAAGGGGCAGCATCTTGCCAATAACCTGATCAACGGTTGCAGTTTATGCGGACAATGCGAAGAACTGTGCCCGGATGATTTCTCCATGGCCGACCTGTGCCTCGCGGCCCGGCGCGAAATGGTGGAACGGGGCTTCATGCCGCCGTCTGCACACGAGTTTGCTCTGGAAGACATGAATACGGCAAACAGTGAGCTGTGTTCTCTTTTTCTGGCCGATCCCTCACGGAAGGAAGCCTGTGCCAATCTTTTCTTTCCCGGCTGTCAGCTTGCCGCCTCCCGGGGAGAGCAGGTTTTACGGGGCTACGAACATCTGCGTAAGGGGCTGAACGGCGGCGTGGCTCTGGGGCTGCGCTGCTGCGGAGTGCCCGCACGCTGGGCCGGCAGAGAGGATTTGTTTGAACAGTCCGTTCAGGAAATCCGGGAACAGTGGGAGGCTCTGGGGCGTCCCCGGGTCATTACCGCCTGCGCTTCATGCCTCAAAACGCTTAAGGACAGTCAGCCCGACATGACGCTGATATCTTTGTGGGAAGTTCTGGAAAAGGAATGTCCAGAGCCGGAAAGTCGCTTGCCTGAAACGCTGAGCATACAGGACCCCTGTTCGGCGCGCCACGATTCGGCATGGCTCTCTTCCGTACGCTCCCTACTGGCCCGACATGGCGTTACCGTGGAAGAACCCGGCCTGAGCAGAGAAAAAACCGCATGTTGCGGCTACGGCGGCCTGACATGGAGCGCACAACCGGAGGTAGCTTCGGCCATGGCTTCGCATCGGGCTTCCCAGCTCCCGCATGACGCTGTCGCTTCCTGCATCATGTGCCGCGACAGACTGGTGGCAGAAGGGAAGAAGTGTCTCCACATGTTTGACGTATTGTTTCCCTGTGAAGATACAAAGCCCTTTGATCCGGCGGAGCCGGGGCCGGGCCTGTCCGCACGCCGGGCCAACAGGGCGAAACTTAAACGGATGGCTCTGCGCGAAATCGCCGGCGCAGACATTCCCGAACCGGAAGAAAGCGGGGCTGATGTGAACATTTCTCCTGAACTGCTGGAAAAACTGGAAGGGCGTCATATCCTGAAGGAAGATATCCTTCGGGTCATATATGAAGCGGAGCAGAACAAAACGGCCTTTCTGGATCGACAGTCCGGGCATCTGCTGGCTTCCTGGCGACCTTCCCGGGTAACCTACTGGGTGGAATACAGTGTGGACGAGCGGCCGGAAGGGCGTGTTTTCACCGTCCATGATGCGTATAGTCATCGCATGATTGTGCCCGGCACCGGAAATGTGTCGGAAAGTATGGACGACTCCAGAGCGGATCATAAGGAGTAGGTATGGCTTTGAATCCCACCTATACGCCCGATGAGGGAGAATGGATTTGCGCCCGCTGCGGCGGCCCGCTGGAACAGAAAACCCTTGCGGTCAAGTATCTCGGCAGTTCCTTTGATGTCTCTCTGCCTACCTGTCCGCGCTGCGGTCTGACGCTTGTTCCCCGTTCCCTCGCTCAGGGAAAAATGGCAGAAGTTGAAGCGTTACTTGAAGATAAGTAACTTTGTTCGCCTGGAATTATTCATAACTGTTGTATAATGGGAAAAACTTTTATTTCTGTATCAGGGCCGAGTCCGCCAGTAGTTAATGTCCGCCATTAGGAAAAACGACGCCGGGGCGGATCGAGAAAACCGGATGCAGAAGTTAAAGAAGTTAAAGATGAAATACTTTGTTGCCGGTGAATTGCCCGCTATGACAGACGAAAATACCTTATACCGACTTTCTTCCTTTCGGGAAGCAAGCGGCCCGACTCTGCGCCCGGGAGGACTGAAGCTGACCTCAAGGGCTCTTGAGCTGTGCGGTGTTTCTGCGAACAGCCATACGGGACGATGCGTTCTCGATGTCGGGTGCGGCGGCGGCGCGACTCTGAGTCTTCTTTTGCGTATGGGCTGCACGGTTACAGGACTTGATTCCGACAGCGGCATGATTGAAGAAGCTCGTCGCGCTACCGGCGGAGGGGCAGATATCCGGTATGGAAAGGCGGAAATGCTGCCGGTTTCAGATTCGTCACAGGATATTGTGCTGTGCGAATGTGTGCTTTCCCTATGCAGGGATAAAAGACGCGTCATAGCGGAATGCAGCAGAGTTCTCCGGCCCGGGGGATATTTCATTCTGACGGATATCGTGCGCGAGAACGAAGCTGCTGGCGGGAGCGATACGCTGAATGAATCCGTGCAGTCCTGCCTGAAAGGCGCCGTTTCACAGTCCGTCTTACGCGAAATGATGGTGCAGGAAGGATTGCAGATC
Source organism: Candidatus Mailhella merdavium (assembly GCA_019119045.1). Lineage (GTDB taxonomy): Bacteria > Desulfobacterota > Desulfovibrionia > Desulfovibrionales > Desulfovibrionaceae > Mailhella > Mailhella merdavium. The sequence goes on from DWXS01000018.1 coordinate 14,885, forward strand.
ACCCATGAAGAACGCGTTGATCGTGCCCTGTCCGAACTCGGGGCGCGTCTTATTCTGGGAGGGGAAAGTTTGTGCGGACTCAGCCGCTGGCTCGGCATTGACTGCGCAGGCGGAACGCTCTCCCGTAATGTTCTGCGTTCTCTGGGGTATGTACTCATGACGGCCCGCAAGGAGGAATCATGAATCCGCTGCTGCTCGACATTCTGCCGCTGGTGCGGGAGGGATACTGTTGCAGTCAGATATTAATTCTTATGGCGTTGCGCGCCCGGGGCGAGGAAAAGCCCGGACTGGTACGCGCGCTGTGGGGACTCTGTGAAGGCATGGCGCAGAGCGGGCAGGGCTGCGCGCTGCTGTCCGGAGGCGTTTGCCTGCTGTCCTACCTTGCCGGGCGCGGCGGAGCAAACGATGAGGCTCATCCCATGGCGGTCCCCCTGATCAACGAGTATGTCGCATGGTTTACTTCGCGCGTCAGCCCCTGCGGAGGCACGGACTGTCCCCGGGTAGCCGCCTGGCTGGGAAAAAATGCCGGAAGGGATGTTTCTGAAGAACATTTTGTGCCGGATATGGAACTCTGCGGCGAACTGCTGGCCGAATGCTGGGAAAAGCTGCTGGAACTGCTGGCCGCCTATGATATTGATATTTCCAGCGCACGCCTGGAGTGATGATGTTCTCAAAACATGATACGGAAAGTCTGTGCCCGGTCTGTCTGCGACGCCTGGATGCGGTTTACGAAGAATTCCCCGCAGACTCCGGGAATATCGTCATGCGCAAAACCTGTCCCGTACACGGAGAATTTGTGACTCCGGTATGGAGAGGAGAGCCTTCCCTTTCAGGCTGGCATCGGCCGAAGACGCCTTCCTTCCCGGAGCATCCCCGGACACAGACGGAGCGCGGATGCCCCTTTGACTGCGGCCTTTGCCCGGAACATGCGCAGCATACCTGCACCGGGCAGATTGAAGTGACACAGCGTTGCGATCTGGGCTGTCCTGTCTGCTATGCCTCGTCTCCGGTACAGAAGAAAGATTCCTCTGCGCTTCAGGACCCCTCTCTGGAGCAGCTTGCCTTTCAGTTTGAAAGTCTGTGGCGGGCCTCCGGGGCCTGCAACGTTCAGCTTTCCGGCGGAGAACCGACCATGCGCGACGATTTGCCGGAAATTGTCGGACTTGCCCGAAAAAGAGGCTTTGCCTTTGTGCAGTTGAACAGCAACGGATTGCGGCTTGGAAGGGAAAAGGGCTATGCCGCCGCTCTTCGTGATGCCGGACTGGACTCCATATATTTGCAGTTTGACGGGCCGGACGATGCCACCTTTCTGGCATTAAGAGGCAAGGCCCTGCTGGAACAGAAACTGGAAGCCGTGCGTCGTTGCGGCGAAGCCGGACTGGGTATTGTTCTGGTTGCAACCCTCGTTCCGGGTATCAATGACGAAAAGCTGGGAGCATTATTGCGTCTGGCTCTGGAACTCGGCCCCCCGGTGCGCGGTCTGCATCTCCAGCCGGCGGCCTCTTTCGGGCGTTATCCGTGGGAACTGGCAACGGCTCCGCGCCTGACGCTTCCTGAAGTCATGCGTAAACTTGCCCGTCAGAGCGAGGGAATGCTTCAAGTAACAGATTTTCATCCGCCGGGCTGCGAACATTCCATGTGTTCGTTCAGCGCGGTGTACAGGAAAATTCCCGGAACCGGCGACATTCCGCAGCTTTCTCTCATTCCGCCGCAGAGTGAAGGCGGATGCTGCTGCGGAGAGGATCGGACAAAAAAGGGGCTTTCTTCCGTCGCTTCTCCCCTTATTGCGGCAGAAGGGGCGCGGGTATCCCGTGAATTTACCGCACGACACTGGCGCGCTCCCGATACAGCCCTGAACAATGACCGCAATGAAGGCGACGATTTTGACCGTTTTCTTGCACAGGCAGGTTTGAGCAAACGTTTCACCATATCGTGCATGGCGTTTCAGGATGCCTGCAATCTGGACGTTGCCAGAGTCCGCGGATGCTGTATTCATGTCGTCACTCCGTCCGGCCGGCTTATACCGTTCTGTCTTCATAACCTTACGGCCATGGACGGAACAACTCTGTACCGGAACGGAACTCTGTCGGAAAAGGGCGGAGCAGGCGGGGGGGACATGTGAGCGCAACCCCTCTTTTCGATCAGTGGCTGGCGCGTCTGATCGGTCAAGGCTCCGTGCCGTTGCCGGAGGCCTTGCGGGACTGGCAGCTGAAAAAGCTGCGGGAAACTGTTCGCTATGCGGCGGAACGCAGCCCGCATTACCGGGAACTGTACACAACACTGCCGTCTGAAATTCGTTCTTCCATCCTGAAGGGAGAATTTCCGCACAGTTTCGCGGAAATGGCCTGTCTTCCCTTTTCCTCTTCAGAAGATATAGAGCAGGACTGGAAGCGTTTTCTCTGCGTTTCTCAGGATGCCGTAGCGCGTATGGTGACCCTGCGCACCTCCGGCACCATGACGGGGGCGGGGGGAAAACGCCTGGCCTTTACAGAGGAAGAACTGGGGCGTACGGCAGATTTTTTTGCCGTCGGCATGTCTGTGCTGCTTTGCCCCGGAGATCGTGTTCTGGTTCTTCTGCCCGGAGCGGATCGTCCCTGCGGGGTGGCGGATCTGCTCATCCGTTCGCTGCCGTTTCTTGGAAAAGGCATAAGCCTTGATCCGGAAATTCCGCTGGAAACCCGTCTGACGCCTGAAAAACAGCAGTATTCTTCCGGAGCGGAAGGCTTTGCCGTAAATCCGGGAGCGCAGGAAGAGGAATTCATTGCTGAACTCAAACGTGTGCGTCCTCAAGCTCTGGTTGCGGCGCCGTCGCAGCTTTCCCGTCTTCTGGATGCTCCGTCAGTGACAGCGGTCGTTCGCGCCGTCGGTCTGCGTTCTCTGCTCGCCAGCAGCGAAGTACTGCCTCATTCCCTGCGTTGCAGGCTTGAGCATGAATGGGGTTGTCAGGTCTTTGATCATTATGGCATGACGGAAAGCGCCTATGGAGGAGCCGTCGAATGTCCGTTCCACGACGGCATGCACATCCGTGAAGCGGATATTTTTCTGGAGTGCGTTGATGCGGTAAGCGGAGAACTTCTCCCTCTCGGGCAGGAAGGAGAAATTGTCCTGACCACACTCACACGGCAGGCCATGCCGCTGATACGTTACCGGACGGGAGACTATGCCGCTCTTCTGCCCGGCCCCTGCCGTTGCGGCAGCCCTTTGCGTCGTCTGGGAAGCGTTTGCGGCAGGATTGTACGCAAAGCAGACGGCGTAAGCATCATCAGGCCGAAAAAAGGAGGCAGTCGTGCAGACTCTGTTGCAAATTCTGATTGAGTGTCTGAAACGGGGAGAAGCCCTCGCCGCTGTGACCATTGTCTCCCATGAAGGTTCAACCCCCAGAACAGCCGGCTCAAAAATGCTGGTAGATCAACAGGGCGCACTGGTAGCCGGCAGCGTCGGAGGAGGATTGCTGGAAGCCGCAGCTCTGAAGGCCGCTCCGAAAGTCCTGAAAAGCGGTGTCCCGGAGTTGATGGACTTCGATCTTTCCGGTGAGCTGGCAGCAGGCGCAGATATGATCTGCGGAGGAAAACTTAAAGTTTTTGTTGAGGCTGTACTCCCGAATCAGCTTGAATTATTTCAAAAACTTGATGAAAAAATGCGCTGCGATGAGGATATGCTGCTCGTCACTGCGCTGAACGGCGGGCATTCCGGACAGAGAAGGCTTCTGTACCCGCAGGAAAAAGAAATTCCGTCCACTCCGGAAATGCAGACCGTGTTGCGTGCCGCCCGTGGCGCACTTGCTGCCTTTACTGTTCAGAGCGGGGATGTGTTGTACTTTGTCGAGCCGTGGCAGTTGCCGCCTCATATGATCCTGTGCGGCGGCGGTCATGTTTCGCAGGCTACGGCAACAGTTGCCGCAGGGGCAGGTTTTACTGTGACGGTGCTGGACGATCGTGCGGAGTTTGCGTCGGCGAAACGTTTTCCCGGAGTTCCCGACTGCCGCTGTATTCCTGATTTCAAAAACTGTTTTGAGGGAATACGTCTGAACGGCAGAGCGTATGTCGTCATCCTGACACGCGGCCATGTCCATGATGCAAACGTGCTGGAACAGACCCTTGACGCGGGCAGAAAAGGTCATATTGCAAAGTATATCGGAATGATCGGCAGTGTGCGCAAACGGGATGAAATTTATACCGCGCTCCGGAATAAAGGTTTTTCGGATTCGGAACTGGCCCGGGTTCACTGCCCTGTGGGGCTGCCCATCGGGGCCGAAACTCCGGGAGAAATAGCCGTCAGCATTGTGGCTGAATGTATTGCGCATCGCCGTGCAAAAAATTCTGAAAAGGCGTAACATGACGACATTACCTTGCCCCTGCGAGCCTGATTACGGCGATCGGACACATTGGGCCGTCTTGCCTGAGCATGCGGAGGCAAAAGAATCCCGGGAAGAGCCTGCGCGTTCAGCGGATGTCTTTTATCTTGCAGGCACCATGCTCTATGGAGCAGGGCCGGGCTTTTTTGACACATTCAACCCCGAACATAGAGTTCTGGCCGTCCGTCAGGCAAGAACTCAGGCTTCCGCCTTTGCCAAAGCCGGGCATATTTTCATGCCCCATATCCGCCAGCTCAGCATGGAAACGCACTTTCTCCCCGAGCCGGAAAGGCTGAAGGCAGGCACCGTTCCCGTTGAGGACGCCGAGCGGGCTTTCCGTCATTATCTGACCCACTGGAATAAAGGTCGCCCCATCATTCTTGCCGGGCACAGTCAGGGGTCAATCATTCTGCTGAAACTTTTAAAACGTCTGTTTGGCGATCCGAATCTGTATCGCCTGCTGGTGGCTGCCTATATTCCCGGAACCACAGTAACGGAAAAGGATCTGCAATATCATGCAAACATGCGTCTGGCCGCAGATGCGGAAGATACGGGTGTCATCATAACCTATAACACACTGTCCCGCAGCGGGCACGCCGCGCTCACTCTGCGGCCCGGCGCCTTGTGCGTCAATCCTCTGAACTGGACAAACCGGCCGGATTATGCGCCCCGGGAGCTGCATCTCGGCATGGTCAAATTTGATATAAGCGGGCAGATTCATCACGATATTCCGCATGCTACGGACGCATGGATCGACCCTGAACTCGGCGCGCTTAGAGTCGGCGCCCCGGAATTCGAGACTGCGCCGAATTCTCCTCATTCGGGAATGGGGGCATTCTTCCCGCCCGGGGATCTGCACAGGCTGGATATTACGCTGTTTTATCGCAATCTTGAGGAAAATGCCGTCCGCAGAGTACAAGCCTTTGTCGCGCAAAGGAATCGGGAAGGCATGGAAAGCGAAAGGACGGCATAGAGACGGAAACTATTCCTGCGGCAAAGCCACAATGGCCAGTTTGTTTTTGTCCGCAAGGCGCAAACTCTCGTCGCGATCGAAGAAAAGCGTTTTGTCTGCTTCAACAGCCAGAGCCGTATAGCCGCCCTCGATGAGATTTTGAATGGTGGCAAGACCGATTGAGGGAAGATCTACCCTTTCATCCTGCCCGGGCTTCACTTTTTTCAGAGCGATACAGCCTTTCCCGCCAAGCTCCGCCCCGCGCCGCAGCGTTGCGTCCGTCCCCTCAAGACATTCCACGGCAACAACCATGTTCTGCCTGACCACAATACACTGCCCTATATCCATGCGCCCCATTTCCGTGACAATGGGCCATCCGAAGCGGATGTTTTCCCATTCTTCAGGGGTAGGCGAGCGGCGTGTCAGCGTGCCTCGGGGACAGCGCAGCGAAGGGACGATATCGGCCGCTGAAACTATATGAAATCCTTCTTTTTCCAGTTCTCCGAGAACAGCACGGAGCAGAGAGTCGTCCCCTTTTGTCCTAAGGGAAAAGATAACCCGGGCGGCCCGGAAATCCGGGCGAAAGTCCAGTGCGCGAGGTTTGTTGATGGTTCCGGCCATGCACAGACGCCGAACGCCGTGTTCATGAAACCATGCCAGCAGTTTATTCAGTTGACCGAGGTGAAGCAGCTGGAATGCGTCTGCCAGCGTTTCCAACTCTGGATCCGTGTTTCCATGAAAGCCGCAGACAACTGTCGAAAGTCCCTTTCGGCGGGCTTCCTGAGCAATAAGACGCGGAAACTGTCCTCCGCCGGCAATGATACCGACAGTCCTCTCTTCCCGGGAATCCTGCATTCCTTATCCCTGAGAACTCTGAATGAGTTCGTACATCTTGTCGCTGATAGCCTGAAGATCGGGCTTTGCAAACTGCGCGTCCGCTCCGACGTTTTCACATTTCCGTGCCAGGGGAGGGGAGATGAGCGAAGAAAACATGGCAACGGGGATGACGCGCAGAACCGGGTCTTCTTTTATATAGCGACACAAGGTAAGACCGTCCATATTGGGCATTTCTATGTCGCTTATAACACCCTGAACAAAATCGGTTATGGGCCTGTTCTGAGTCTCGGCATCGTTCTTGTACTGCTGGAGCAGATTCCAGGCTTCTTCGCCGTCTGAAACCTGCGTCACGTCAAAGCGACCTTCCTTTTCCAGCTTGCTGTAAATCAAGCGGCGGATACTGTTCGAGTCGTCGGCATGAAGAATATGATATTTTTGCGGCGGAGGGGGCGTATCTTCAGGCTGATCATCCATCCTGATGGACAACGCCGGGTGCATCGTCGCGACAATGGCTTCCATATCAAGGACGAAAACGACTCTGTCCTCCATACGCACCATGCCGGTAATAGAGCCCTTGCTCATTTCCAGAAGAAAGCGGGTGGGCGGCTCTACCTGTTTCCAGCTGATGCGATGGATGCGCGTAACCCCGGAAACCAGAAATGCCGTCTGGACATTGTTGAATTCGGTAATGATGATTTTCGATTCTTCCCCCATCCCTATGCTTCCCTTATCGAGGTATTTGCACACGTCAATCAGGGGAACAATGCGGCCTCCGCGATAGGGAAAGGCTCCCAGAACAGAAGGATGGCGCATCTGAGGCATGGCCGTGACGGGCTGAGTACGAATGATTTCGACAACCTTTGATACGTTTATGCCGTAATAGCCGCGGTAGCCGTCCCGTTCATTAATAAAAAATTCGACAATTTCCAGTTCATTTGTGCCGACTTCTAGAAGAATTTTCGACTGGGACATGCAACCTTTCTCCCTCATCTTGCGCTCTGGACGGCTTATCCGAAACATTCGGAAAAGATATGCGCATCGCCGATAGGCTATATCGAATTTTGTACTGAAAACTTAAGGGAAGCCTGATAGGGAAGGTATATCCCACCCTGAAACAACAACAGCGGATTCAAATATAATGATAATTATTTTTCATTCCGAGGGCAAGTATAACCGATGTATCATGAAGAAGGCATGCGGAAAGCATCCTGTTCTTTATCAGGAATGATATGCACTGAACTTGCGTCGCATTGACATGAATGAAGTGTCGGAATAGTTTAAACTTAGTTATCGTGAATCCCCTGTCTGCCGATGATGAAAAGGAGAAAAATATGGCGCTTCATGTAGTTGATCATCCCCTGGTTCGGCATAAACTTGGCCTTCTGCGACGGGAAAATACTTCTACAAGCGAATTTCGAATGGTCGCAAAAGAGATCGCAAGGCTGCTTACCTATGAAGCGACGAGAGAACTTCAGACGGAAACAAAGAGCGTTCAGGGCTGGGCCGGGCCGGTCGACGTCGATTATATATCCGGCAAAAAAGTGACGATAGTTCCGATTTTGCGCGCCGGACTCGGACTCATGGACGGGGTGCTTGATATGGTACCCGGCGCCAAGATCAGCGTCGTCGGTCTTTATCGCAATGAAGAAACCCTTGAGCCTGTCGAATATTATGTCAAACTGGCAAAATCCATCGACAAGCGAATTGCGCTTATTCTGGACCCGATGCTGGCTACGGGCGGCTCCATGGTCGCCACTATTGAATTGCTGAAGCGGCAGCATTGCCCCTGTATCCGGGCCCTCACGCTGGTATGCGCTCCAGAAGGCGTACAGCGGGTGCTTGACGCCTATCCTGACGTTGAAATTTATACAGCCGCACTTGATTCGCACTTGAATGAAAACGGCTACATCATTCCGGGACTGGGCGATGCCGGCGATAGAATTTTCGGAACAAAATAAATTCGTCGGTACGGCCGCGGAATACGCCATTTCTGCTGTTGATGCTGTAAAGACAGATGAATGCTCTGCCTTGAAACTGGTTCTCGCCGGAGAAGATGCGTGAAATAAGTGTTTCTTTCAGATATACTGAATACGCTGTCATGCCTCTGTGTCAATGATGTATTCATCCATCTCGGGAGGTTTCATGTCCGATACCGAACTTGTCTATCGTTTCCGATTCAGAGACTGCTTTCTTGGCGCGCAAATGCTGTTTGTCGCATTTGGCTCTTTGGTCCTGGTTCCCCTGCTTACCGGACTGGACAGCAATGTCGCCCTGTTTACGGCAGGTGTCGGAACACTGATTTTTCAGCTGTGTACGCGAGGAAAGGTGCCTGTTTTTCTGGCCTCTTCCTTCGCCTTCATTCCGCCGATTATTTACGGAACGCAAACCTGGGGTGTTCCGCAAACTTTGGGCGGTATGGTTTGGGCCGGCGTTGTGTATGTTGTCTTCAGCATGATTATCCGTTTCCGCGGAACCGGCATTATATTGCGATTGCTTCCGCCCATCGTCACCGGGCCGGTCATCATCGTCATCGGGCTTGTTCTTGCTCCGGTAGGGGTAAATATGGCTCTGGGCAAGAGTTCGGACGGTTCAAGCGTCCTCTTTGCCGAAAATATCGCCCTGATCATTTCCATGACCTCTCTGACCGTAACTGTCCTGCTTTCCCTGCTGGGGCGGGGATTTCTGCGTCTCATCCCCATTCTCGGCGGAATCACGGCGGGCTATCTCGTGTCGGTTTTTCTGGGGATATACGATTTTACAAAGGTATCCGAGGCCGCATGGTTCAGCCTGCCGTCCTTTGTGTTTCCTGAGTTCAGTCTTGAGCCTGTGTTATTCATCATCCCTGTAACGCTCGCTCCCGCTATTGAACATTTCGGCGATATTATTGCCATCAGCTCCGTGACGGGCAAAGATTTCCTGAAAGATCCCGGGATCAAAAATACCATGCTGGGGGACGGACTGGCGACCATGGCCGCCAGTTTCGTCGGCGGGCCTCCCAATACCACCTATTCCGAAGTAACGGGAGCCGTAGCCTTGACGCGTGCCTTCAATCCTGCCGTTATGACGTGGGCGGCCATATGCGCCATTGCTCTTTCCTGCGTCAACAAGCTGGGAGCTTTTCTGCAGTCTATTCCTTCCCCTGTCATGGGAGGGATCATGATTCTGCTTTTCGGCGCCATTATGGTTGTCGGTTTGAATGCCCTTGTTCATGCCGGTCAGGATCTTATGGAGCCGCGCAATCTTGCCATTGTTGCCCTGATCATCATTTTTGGGGTCGGCGGAATGACCTTCAGCATCGGCTCGTTCCGACTTGGGGGGATCGGGTTGGCAGCAGTCACCGGAGTCGTGCTGAATCTTTTCCTTCCCGGAAAACGTGTATGAGAAGATAAAATAACATATAGCCTGAACTCGCTTCAGGCGTTGACAGTAAGAGTCTCCCCTCCGCAGGGGGAGACTCTTTTGGTATATCTGTTTAAACTCTTTTCAGGCTCGGCAGCTTCTCCGACCACTGCCGGCGCCGCGTCTTCGAGCATTTTGCTCTTGAAATATCTGCTCCCGGAATCCGACGTTTCCGATTGCAGGTTTCAGTCCTCCGACGGAGCCTGCTCTGCTTCCTTGCCGGTAGGCCTGATGGCGCGACACAGCCCCGTGTCCGCCCCTCGAGGGCTACGTCGTAAGGACATGGCCTACTCCCGGTAGCGGCGCGGGTGCGCCGCACCTGACTCCTGGGGCAGGTTCGAAACAAACATGCTCAATTTCCGGCATATCTCTGCCGGAGAGATAATTAAACAGCGACGCTCTTTTTCCGAGAATGAAAAAACCTGAGTATCTTGGCTGTATCAAAATTGAACGATCAAAAAAATGGGCATATGCAGAAAACATATACCCATTTTGTAAATGCAGGAAAGTTTTTCCGGTCGAAAAAATATAAAAATCCGTGAACTTTCCTTATGGAAGAACTTCCATCTCAATCTTTCGCCATAACGGAGAGGCTCATAATCAGCTTCGGACACCGTGAAATTCTATATCTGTGATTTCATAGGTCACGCGCCCTTTGGGCACATCAATGGTTACTTCGTCGCCGACTTCGTGTCCAAGCAGGGCCTTGCCCACAGGGGAGTTGATGGATATGGAACCGTTCGCAAAATCGGCTTCATCCGGCCCGAGCAGGGTAAACTGTTTTTCTTCTCCGGAGTCGATATCTTCCACATGCACGGTAGCCCCGAAAATAACCTTGTCGCTGTGCAGCGTATCAAGATCAATAATATTGTACTGCGGAAGCTGAGATTCTATGTAAGCAATACGCGCCTCAAGAAAGCCCTGACGCTCACGGGCCGCATCATACCCTGCGTTTTCCTTGAGATCGCCTTCTTCTCTGGCTTCCTTGATTGCCTGGATGACTGCGGGACGTTCTTTTTTCAGCTGTTCCAGCTCACGTTCGAGCTTTTGGTAGCCCTGGACGGAAATAGGAGTGCTCATAATTAAACCTCAGTGAAAAAAGTCAAAAAAAAGATGCCCGGCCT